>JBBQTY010000174.1:0-8704 GCA_038234445.1 Lysobacterales bacterium | reverse complement strand
GCCGGTGAGCTGATGGCCGACAGTGTGGCCGTGCCTTCAATATAGATGCCGCCGCCCGAAACCAACGCCACGTTGTCCGAAATCGAGGTGTTGGCGAACAAGCTCAGTCGCAGTCTGCCGGCGCCCTCGCCCTTGGCGTAGATGCCGCCGCCATAGCCTGCCGTGTTGAGCGCTATGTTTACATTGATCAAGGCGACCTGGCCCGCGCCGCGCAGATCCAGGCCGCCGCCAAAGCTGGTGTTGGTTTCATCGCCGTGAACAATCGACAGATTGATAAAATTCAGATCAAGGCCGCTCAACTGATTGAGGCTAATGACCGAATCAGCGCTGCCGCCTTGACCACTGATCGTGGTTTGCGCGCCTGGCGTTGGTGCAACAGAATTGCAATTGGCATAGCCACCCTCCAGCGTAAGGGCTTGCGGAGTAATCACAAGCGCCTGTGCGGTGTAGGATTGATTGCTTGCAATCAGGACGCGGTCAAACCCTGGCTGGCTGGCCGCAGAATCGATAGCCGCTTGAATCGTGGTATGGGTGCAGCCAGACCCGGCCCCGACGAAAAAGTCCGTTGCAAAGCTCGGACTCGCTACGGCAAGGCTCAGCAGGGCGGCGGTGATGTGAAGCAACGACATGCGCATGGCTCTTCTCCAAGGCCCCAGGCTGGGACTGTTGCGATAAACGCAAAGCGAGGGAAAAGTGCGACATCGCTTGAGTAGCTCTCTTTTGAATCACACGGAATATTGGGTGGATCAAGTGGCTCATGCAGATCACTTCAAAGCGGTGACTGCGCCATGCCGCGCGCACCCTTTGATCGCGAAGTGTGTCCGACGCTCGCAGATAAACCGGCCATTTCAAGACCTGCCATCACGTCGCTTCATGCAAGCGCTGGAAGATAGCCTGACCCGTATGATTCCGCGTATCGAGAGTCTTCTGCTACAGAATGCGTTGGCTATATTTGGCATCTGCATTTTTTCAGCATTGCCCGCGTAGCGAGCGACGTCACTCCACGCCATCCATTTCGGTCGAAACGGCTGCTGTGTTGAACAATGCGACAGGGTCGCGAAGCACTGATGCGACAATGGCTGCAACGACAGCTCAGTTGTCTCATCGAGAAGATCCAGAAACCGTTGCAAACCTCTTTGATCAAATGAGCGTCCCCGCGCGATACGCGGGAACGCTCAGAACCTGCCCCTGCATAGGACGCTCACGCGCACTCATACCCGTTCATAAAAATGCAATCGCGATTCGGAGCACCCACCAGCGATATCTCGTCAAGATTCCTGGTCGCGGTAGTCTCGACCACTACACCGACCTGCGCCAAGTCAGGACGATTTTCGCCAGTGACTTTATTCAAAGCCATGCGCAAATATCCGATCCAATCCGCTGGCGGTTATTTCAATTCGATCAAAGCCGGCCTCGATTGCGCCATCCAGAAAAGCAGGCTCTACATCCAGGCGCACTTCAATACTCGCGTTGGCTGACCAAAGCGCTTGCGTGACGTCGATCTGAGCCGGGGCCACCGGTGCGGAAAAACTGGCTGCATTGGACAAGAACAGATCACCTTCCGCTGCGATCGGATCGGCCTGAGCGCAGTTTGCCGAGTTGCTGCGCAGCCGCCAACGAATAATCGGGCGGTTGTGCGCCACAAGCACGCTGCCCGGCGCGCGGCCCTGCGCTGTCAGCAGGTACACGCCCGGCGCAGGCACATTGAAGCACTGCTGGCCGGCATTGAAGCGCGGTGTGGTTGCACCTGCGGAAGATGCGCGACTGAATTTCAGCGAGCCTCCGGTGCTGCCTGCAGCATTCAATATGCTGTAGCTGGTCAGACCAGGATTGTCGCCATTCCATCGATTCAGATCGCCATCAAATTCGCCATTGACCAGCCACGGGTCGCTCAACTGGCGCTCAAAAGTGCCCGCATCACGACTGTTGGCAGGCGTTGCAAAGGCGCTGTAGATCGGGTTGAAAACGTCGAAAGGGCGCCCGTCCAGGTCGAGATCATTGCCTGCAATGATCGGCAATGAATCCACGCCGCGCGAAGCAATGCGCTGGCGAAAGTCCCCGCGTGCCGGGTCGGTCAGGCGAATCGGGCCGGTGACGTTGAACGAGTTGGGCGGCATGGTGGTTACATCCGTGCTGACGTTGTAAGCGATATCCACGCTGGGAATGCCGACGTTGCCGCCATAGGTCAGCGTGTACATCCCCGGCTGGTCGATCAAATTGTTTTTCAGGATCAGCTCGCCGCTGCCAGAACGACGTATCACGCGCGTGCCGCCGATATTGTTGCTGCTGATCGTGGTATTGACGATGCGCAGCGACTGCGTGCCGCTATTGGCCTCGACCAGATTTCCGGTGGTCGTGTTGCCGGCAATCAGTGCAAGGCCAAGATCGAAGGCCTTGGGCTCGCGCAGATCGATCACGCTGCCGCCGATGTTATTCAGAAAGCTGACCCGGCGCAGTATGGACTCGCTTTCCGTCTGCGCCAGAATGGTGGCGCCAGTGGTCGGCGTACCGCTACCAATATTGATCGCGTGGTTGTTTTCGATGGCATTGCAGCCGGCAGCATTGGGCGTGCAGCGCACCGCGCCCAAGGCCCCGGCAGACTCTGGTGCGTCACAGGCAAAGTTATCGGCATCGGGATTGATCGAGAGCGAGCCCCCGATCGGGTTGAAGCCAAAATCGCTGTAATCGACGTCCATGTACAGCGCTGCGCCTTCGGGTGCGGTATTGCCGTCAACGCGCGCATCCAGCAGACAAATTCCCGCGAGGACAGGCACGCCACCGGAAAGGGGGCGCGTAAACCCGGCGCCGCCAAGGCTGCGCGCGCGGTTGCCATGGATTCTCACCGGGCGATTGGCAACCGTCGTGAAGATCCGTATCCGCGCTGCCGAAGGTCCGCTGACATCGGAAGCATAGGCAGCGATACCTCCGCCGAATTCTGCTTCGTTGTCGTCGATCGCGCCAAACACATTGCCAATTCCGGGCGAGCCGATGTCTGCGCGCGCAGGGCCGAACACCGCCACGCCACCGCCTCTGGAATTGGCACCCGAAGCGATGTTGCTGAAGATCGAGGTATTGTTCGCGGTCATGATCAAGCGCGCGTTGCCGGTAACGGTAATGCCGCCACCGTGACCGTCGACCATGGTGGCCACGTTGCGCGACACGCTGCTGTTGCTGTTGATCAGCAACGTTGCCGCGCCGCCCGTGCTGCGGAAATAGATGCCGCCGCCGCTCAACGCTGCGTTCTGATCGACGCTGACGTCTTCCAGGATCAAATTACCGGTGCCGTCAAAGCGTATGCCGCCACCGCGTCCATCGGTGCCCAGCGCATCGCCGCGGGTAATCAGCAGGCGCTTGAAGTTGCGCACGCCATCGCCGCTGATTTTAAACACCGAGTCCGCAACACCGCCCAGACCGCTGATCGTGGTCGAACCAGTCGGCGTCGCACTGCTGCAGGCGGCGTAACCACCTTCAATCGTTACGTCACCGCTCCCAACGGTGATTGCCTGCGCGGTGTAGGTCAGCTGGTTGGATACGCGAATGGCATCCGGCGTCATGTTGCCGGATGCGCTGGTGAAAGCCGCTTGAATTGAAGTGTGCGTGCAGTCGACCGTATTGCCGACGGTAAATACGGCGGCAAGTGCAGTTTCGGTTTGATGGACAAATAGCAGCGCGGCGAAAAGGCTGTATCGCAACGGTCGCATGGCGTTTCTCCGGAGCCCCAAGACGGGACTGTCGCGATAAACGCAAAGTGGGGGGAAAGTGCGACATTGATTGAGCGAAAATCGGGATTTTGCGCCGAAGCATTTGGGTGCGCGTGCACGCGGCCTGTTACGGCTGCGCTGATATCAAACCCATTTTTGCAGCCAAATGCTGCGCAGGGGCCTGCGGCCACGGAAGGGCTTGGTAGCTCTGCGCGGCCTTTTGGCGCAAGGCTTCTACGTTTTCAGCCTGAGTATTTCGCGCCAACCATAGTTCAAGCAGGGCGATATTCATTTCGACGTCACGATCCGGAAACTGTTGCGCAGCGATTTCGCCCGCAGCAATACCCAGTGCGCGGGCAGCTTCCGCATTTTGCTGCAGCAGCAAATGCGACCACGCCAAACCCAAATTCAAGCGCCCGGCCCAGGCGCGCTGATCCGGCGCCATATCTCGATGAAGCTGTTCCAACTGCGCGTACTGCGCCAAAGCCTCTGCACCATTGCCCTGCAATAGAGCAAGCACACCCAACTGTTCCAGCACCGCATCGGCCTTGGTTTCGACATCTTTTGGTGCACCAAGCATCTGCGCCAAAGCGCTACGCATTTGCGCTAGCCCCGCGTCATTGGCACCACTCAGGGCCTGCACATAGCCCAGAGTGGCGCGGATCATGGCGGTATCGGGGACGTCCGGACCGAGAACTTTCTCAGCGAGCCGCAGAGACTCGCTCAGTTTTTGTTTACCCAATTCGGGCTTGCCCATCATCCACTGAGTGCGACCTATCCACGCCAAGCCAAACACCGTGCTCGAATTTTCGCCCAAAGCTGCGCGTTGAATTTCCGTGGCCTGCGTTATGGTCTCCAAGGCCGCTGGATAGTCCCGCGAGAGGCGCTGCACACCCGCCAGAATTTGCATATGGCGCCCAATGCGCCAGTCTCCAGCGGGATAGATTTTATGATCGATAGCCAATGCTTCATCAATGTGCTGGCGAGCCTTCTCTACATTGCCAAGTTCCAGATAGCTGCGTGCGAGTATCGCCAGAATGCCCACTACGCGACTGTGCCCAGCGCCATGCAATACTTTGGCATTGGCCAAGGTGTCTTCCAATACTTGGACAGAGCGCTCACGCTGGCCGGCAAGGTTCAACACCACGCCTAAATCATTGCCGTAATCAATGATCATCTCGGTCGTGCAACGCGTTGATTCGGGCAAAGCATCGCTGCGATGATCCAGACAAATCTGATAACCCAGCTCAGCTTCCCGCAGTCCGCGCGCGATTTCCCCCGCATCGGCCGCAGCGTTTGACGAAAGCATTAACGCTTGAACGTGCGTCATGGGATTTACTTGATTGGCTTCCGCCAACATCTGATCCACCAGAATGCGAACCTGCTGGGGGTGCCTTTCGTTTTGTTCCAGCAAGGCCAATTGCAAGATCGCTTGATGGCGCTCGTTGGTGGGCACCTCGGGGTTGTCTCTTGCGATCTGCACGGTGCGCTCAATCAGCGTTCGTGCGGTTTCGAACTCTCCGCGCTCCTGCAAGACGTAGGTTAGGTGGGTACCCAATTCGACCTGCACAATCGCGGGCAAGTTGTTTCGCAGGCGCAACGAGTCGACGCTCGTGTTGATCAAGTCGACGATAGTCGGCAGCGTTTGTCCCGCCGAAGGTTCGGCTTTGTAGTACGCCTCATAAAGAAAGTCGCGCACCGCCTGAGCTTGCGCAGTTTGCGCCCGCGCCACACTGGCCTGCCAAAGCGCAACGCCTGATGCGATCAACAGTCCCATCAGGGAAAGACTACCTAACGCAAAGCCGATCCGATGCCGTCGAAAAAATTTGCTTGCCCGGTACCACGCACTCGGCGGATGCGCGGTCACTGGCCGCCCATCCAGCAGGCGCTCGATATCATCGGCAAATTCGCCTGCGCTGGCGTAGCGCCGCTCAGGCTCCGCTTCCATCGCTTTCAATACGATGTTGTCCAGGTCGCCACGCAACAGCTTGCGTGTTTGTTGCGGCGTTGCTGGCAACACGCCTTGTGGCGTGTCTTCGGTGATGCGCGTCGACGGCGTATGACTCTCGCCATCGTTGACCCGATGTCCGGTGAGCAATTCACCCAGCAGAATACCCAACGAGTACACATCGGTTGCCGTGGTAATCGGGCCACCATCACGCTGTTCGGGTGCGGCGTAAGCGGGCGTGAATGCCTGAAATTCGGTGCGGGTAAGGTCAAGTTCGTCGCTCAGTATTTTGGCGATACCAAAGTCGAGCAATTTGACGTGACCATCGTTTGTGATCATGACATTCGCGGGCTTCAGATCACGATGCACGATCAAGGCGCGATGTGCCGCAGCGACAGCACGCGCAACCTGTTCGAACAGTTTCAATCGCGTACGAAAATCAAGTGTCTTGCTGCGTGCGTATTCGGTGATCGGCACGCCATCCACCAGCTCCAGTGCCAAATAGGCTTGCCCGGATGGCTCCACTCCGCCATCAATGAATTGCGCGATGAATGGATGATGCAATGCGGCCAAAGCCTTGCGCTCGCGATCAAACAGTCGCCGCGCTTCAGGTGCGTACATCCCTCGCCGCAAGATCTTGAGTGCCACTATTTGCCGTGTGCCTGCAATTTCACGCGATGCACGATAGATCACCGAGGAGCCGCCATCGCCAATGCGCTCCTCGATCGTGAAGGGCCCCACCTTGGAACCGATCTCATGCTGCACCGGCTTGACTTCGCCGATTGCAGCTGACAACGCTACGGGATCACCGATTTCATCAGAGCCCTGATTGAAACCGCGTTGATCAATCTCCAGCATGCGACGCAAGGTTGCACGCAGTTCAAGATTGGCCGATTCCAGGTCGGCGGATTGAGCGTCAATGAACGCAGCGCGATCTTGCTCAGGCAGCAATATCGCGGCTTCAAACAGTTCTCGAATGTTTCTGTTCATGGCACGCCTTTGCTGCGACCCTGGTTTTGGCACGGTGATGGCGAGAACTCGATAAACGTGAAATGGGAGAGTTGTGCGACATCCATCCGAGGCAGGTTTCCTGATTCAACCCGTTTGAGATGTCGGGAAGCGAGGGTTTTGCACGCCATGCCCGCTTCCTCGATCTGCCGCTCAAGTTCATCGCGGGAGGGTTCGATAGAAGCCCTATTCCGAACGGGAGTCAGTCACGCCTGTATCCACTCCTTCTTGCGATAGCGTTGCTTGCAAAAAGGCTCGGGCAAATCGCCAATCGCGGTCTATGGTTCGGCGCGTCAATTTGAGGGTCTGCGCCACTTGTTCGTGGGAAAGACCGGCAAAATATCGCAACTCCACGACGCGTGCCGCGCGCGCATCAATGGCTTCAAGTTGATCGAGCGCCGCCGACAAGGCCATTGCCTCCTGTGCGCTTTCGATCGCAATGGTTTCATCAGCGTGCTGATTTGGCATCTCGACTCGGAACGAAAGTCCACCCCCCTTCTCGCTCATGCGCGCGCGCGATCGATCGAGCAGGAGATGTCGCATTGCGCGCGCAGCGTATGCGAAAAATTGTGCAGGGTCGGAAAACTGAGGTGTTTGTCCGATGCGCATATACAGCTCATGCACCAGCATCGTGGTGTTCAACGTCGGCGAACGCTCTTGCTGCCGCAGTTGATTACCCGCCATCGCTTTGAGACGATCATAAACATGCTCGAACAAGGCGTTGGAAGTCAGTGCCTGTATTGGGGCTTCGGGGTTGGCCTGTTCGGTCATCGGTTGGGCGCCGGCTTGGTTGGTTGAAGGATAGCAAGTCGCGACGCGCCACATCACTCGGCCATGCATCGCGCCAACGCGTGCAAAAGTGTCCGGAAATCCGCAAGGTCTGGGGTGGGCAATTGGCCTCTTTCTGCCGAAGTTACACGCGGTCCAACCATTTCTGAAATGGATTTCCTGGGCTTCACGATGCCCGTCATCTGCCGCTTCCTGACCAACGGCATCATCGCTGAAGCCTCCTCCGCGAATCTCCGCAAAATTTAGTCGCAAGCTCCATCCCGACTGTGAAGTTTCTGCAGAACCCGGCTACCACTTCCCTCTAAAGCGCCGGACCTTCATTGTCCTTGGCATAAGGCAGCATGGGTGTGATGGTCATGCTGCGGCTTCCTTTCCCGTAGGTACCAACTGCCAACGCCTGTTCGACGCGTCGTGCCTGCAACAGATAGCCCTGCTTGGTGGCGCGGGCTTGCAGGGAGCGCAAGCGCAATGCCCTCTCGTCGGCTCCGCTGATCCAGGCTTCGGCCCATTCGAGATCGAATGCGACAGTGCGGTCGGAGAAGGATTCGCTGATCAGCTTTATCTTTTCTAGCGTCAGTCGTGCATCTGCGATCTTTTTTCGACTCAACTGCGCATCGACAACAAGTAGCCAGGCGCGCGCTTCATCACGCGCTTCTCCGAGGGCGGCGAAACGCAGGGCGAGTGATTCCGCTGCGACTTGCACGCGAAGTGGATCGAGACGGCTGAGCAGGTCATTGCGTTCAAGTTCGAGTTCGCTCAACGCTATCCAACCCGCATTGCCATCCTGCTTGCGCAGCGCGAGTGATTGCTCGAGAAGATGATGCGATCCGGCGAGATCGCCCCGCGCCAGTGCAATCTGCGCCTTCATCGCGAGCAGGTGAGATCGACTGAGCGGCGATGCCGACTCGACGTTCGCGACGGTATCCACCACTCGAGTGGCTGCTTCTGCATCTCCTGAAGTCAAAGCAATGTCAGCCTGACCGACCGCCGCTCGCAAGACCAAGTCGTTCTGGCCATCGGCTCGCCACGCGTCGCCAGCCTCCTTGAAATAGCCGCTTGCTTGTTCAAGCTTGCCGTCGCGCGAAGAGGCAAGTGCGAGGTTGTAGGCGGTTCGGGCTTGCGGACCTGACAAATGCAGCTCGCGAAACAACGCAAGCGCACGGGAGTTGAGCTCGACGCTGCGTTCAAGTTGCCCTTGGTCCGAGGCTGATGCGGCGAGATTACCGAGGCAGGTCGCCTGCCCTCGGCGATCACCGAG
>JBBQTY010000173.1:0-8706 GCA_038234445.1 Lysobacterales bacterium | reverse complement strand
CGTCAAGGATTCTGTGACCGAAAAGGAATATGACGGACCGAAAGAGCAGTACGTCGACATTCGCGGCGTCAAAGACTTCAACAACGATGGAATTGACGACGTTCTGATAACGACATGGAATGGTGGTAGTTGCTGCGATCCGGAGTTCTCGGTGGTATCACTGATAGACAACAAGGTGATTTCCGCGGCGCTCGAATCGCACACGGACAATGTGACCATCGAACAGGAAAAGCAAAGCTTCCATGTGAAGGTAGAGGAACCGGATGGCGCGAAAATATATTCATTTGACGGTGCATCGATGGTGCTCTTCAAAAAAATTGGAAACCTGGTTGCGCTGAAGGAAATTCATGGTCCGGGAGGACAATCGATTGACGAAGTTCCTCCCATGGAATTTGTAGTGGATGTCGATGATGATGGCAAAGATGACACGTTGTCTTGCGATGTATCGACACAAGGGGGAGGACTGGTCTGTGGTTTGCCTCTTCCCGATGGGAAAACGCAAGGCTTGCACGGGATCTGCGAACGGTTTGGAATGCTGAAATCCATGAGCCATGGATTCCATGAGTTCGTTTGCGATTTTGATACGGTAATCACGTTTGATGGAGCGCAATGGGTAGGGAAGGCAGATCCTAAGAGCAAGGCATTTTAGGCGGGTCTCAAACGTCAAGCTTGGAAAGCAGGCGTGCAACCAAATGGCTGGCCATTCGATCGGCAACTTCGTTGCCCGCCGGCAGATAGCAGGTCATGCAAGGCGAATAGTTGGCGGCACTACTCAGCGCCGCCATTTTCCAGAAGGACTCGCCAGCTTCCCGATTCTGGATCTTGTTCGACAGCCATGAATTGAGCGGAAAGTACCCAAATATCGTAGTACCTGGAATGTGTCTTCTTCCTGGCTGCAAGGGCATTGGCAGGGATGCCCTCTTCGCACTCGAAGCAGATCAGAAAAATTCGGTAGCCTGGCGTTGCACCCTGATTCATTACAGATTTGAAGCTGAACCTGGTGAACTCAATGATTTCTATCTTGATCGGCGTTCGCTGAGAGGAAGATCGCAGACGCTCAAATGCATTCGCGTATTTTGCCTTCTCGAATTCCGAGCCGGTTTGCTTTACGTGTTGATAGAACGACTGCTGCTCGGAGAACGTCAGATAGCGTCCTTGTCCAAGTACAAATGGATCGCCATAGGCATGACAAGCTTGGGGTGCCATACCAAGCAGTAGCAAGGCTGCGAGGAGAAGGGTATAGGGTTTCATCAGGTGTCACTTCATCCTTCGAAGCCATTGCTGAAAATGCTGTCGTTTGTGTCGAGATACCAAATCTTGCCGTTGATGGTCGCCATGAACACGCGATCACCGTCCACCGCCAGAGAACCCTCCGCGCCACCGTTGTTGCCGCTGGCGATGCCGTTGTTTGCCTGGGTCCAGTTCTGACCATCGCTGGAGCTATACAGACCCATCGAATACAGATTGTTGCCCGGCGGTGGCGGCGGGTTCGGATCAAACGAATTGTTGATGCCTGAGTGCAGGAACATCGTGCCGGTTTCAGTAGTCACGATTTTCTGCGTCTGCAGACCACCCACGATAAAGTAAGGCACGAATCCATTGACCGGTCCGGCGATGTGCGCAGCCACATCGGCGTAGCCAATCGAGCTAAACCAGGTGGCGTAGTTATAGGGATTGGTTCCGTTCCATACGACGTTGTTGTCGCGCGTAAAGCCGATCGCTCCAGTGTTGCCGGTGTGGGTGATCGGTTCCATCGGACTGGCGAGATTGTGTTGCGTCGGATTGTTCAGATCGCAGGCGAATGCATCGACAGGCTGCCACGTTGTGCCGTTGTCACTTGAATAGATGACGCCCGCACCTTCCGTACCGGCATACACCCAGCCGCGGCGGTCAACGTTGATCGAGTAGATCGCGCCATCACTCGGATTGCCGCCGATGGTAGGGTAATAGCAAGGTGCAGCGGCCGCCACCAGAGCGGTTTCATTGATGGCGGTATAGCTGCGACCGTTGTCGGTACTGCGGTAGACGCGGCCCCATTTCGCGCCGAACCAGATGTCACCGTTGGGCGCCCTGGCCATTGCGAATACGCCCAATTGAGCCGGGATGGTGACCGTCGCCGCAATCCACTGCTGAGTTCCCGCATCCATCACGAAGGCGATGGGATCGGTGAAATTCTGCGCCGCCTGGTTGTGAAAAATGCCGACGATGGGCTCACTATTGGCGCTGGTGTTTAGCGCCAAGATATTGTTGGTGATGGTCACAAAGGGAATGGCCGGCAAAGCTGCAAACGAGCCGGTTGCATTCAAGGCATTTTCCGCCTTGTAGATGACACCCAGACCACCTCCGCTGAGAAGGCCATAGTAGATGCTGTGATCGGGTGCCACGGTCAGTCGCGGATGAATACCCACCGGCAATCCGGAGGCCCACAATCGCCAGGGCGATGACTGAGCGTGCGCAAGAGGCGGAAGCGCGAGGACGCAAGCAGCCAACGTAACGAGCAGTGCGGGTAATCGAGCAGGGCCAGGCATGAAGATCCTCTTTCAGTAGACAAGCGTTGCAGTCAGTTCCTCACGCGCTCGCGGAATCACGAAGAAGCGTTGAGGGCGTCATCACTCCTAACGCCATGCGGCGACATGCCTGGACATTTCATCACCCGATGGACGCGCTGCGGCTTTCCGTTTCACTCTCCCTGGCTCAATCCACTCGTGGCAAGTTCGAGTAGCGACAGGCAATCCGCATTGGCCTCTTCCAGTTCCTTGTCGCGGGAGTAACCAAACTCTGTTCCGTTTGCGAATACGGTTACGGAGTAGCGGTCACCAGTGAGCCCTACCGATTTGTTGACCGCGATCCGGTAAATATCCTGAATTCGAACGTAGCTGAATCCGCCTCGCTCATTCAGCGTGAGACGTATCCATAGATTGTTGTACATGTCCATCTATTGATTCTCAGTGTTGTCACGAGTTTTCGTGGCGTTTCCGGTTGGCGTAGCAACACTTCAGGGGTAGGGCAAAGGACTCGCCACGCAGCCCGACGAGATGAAACTTTTCCGCGGTAAATGACCGCCGAGCGAATACGGTATCGGCGGTCCTTGTATAAAAAAGCTACTCGAAACCGTCCGCGAAGATCTTGTCGATATAGAACTCGCGCGTCGTCTTGATGGTGCTACCCGAGGAATTGTCGACGCCTGAACTCAATTGACCGACTGCTTGCAAATAGAAATTTTGCGCAAGTGGCGGCACCAGTCCGAAATAGGCCCAGCCGCCGCCGACGCGCTGCATAGTTCCGACAGGTGAGCTGCCTTTGAAATTGTAGTAATTTAGCTGCGGTGGGCTTGCCAGTTCCGGACTGGATCCTGAGCGTAACCAGGTTACCGTCGAGCCTGTGATCTGCAACGACTCCACTGCGGCCTGCTGGGTTCGCAGGCGTGCTATTCCATCGCGTGGAAGGGCACCAACGATGGTGAAATCGCCGCCCACGAGGAGCTTGCCGTCCTTCTGCTGTGCGAGCCCGTACACCGTGCCGTTCGGATTGGGAACGAAGGTCAGGTCCAGGCTGCCGTCTGCACTCAGTCGTGCGAAATTGGTCAAGGCAACACCATTGACTGCCGTGAACGATCCCCCGATTGCCAGTCGGCCGTCCGCCTGAAGTGCCAGAGAATATATATCGTTGTCGACGTCTGCATTGAACGCGGCGTCCGCTGAGCCGTTGGCGTTCAGTCGTGCAAGATGATTTCGCGGCTGCCCACCAATATTCGTGAATTGGCCGCCCGCAAGAATCTTCCCATCGGGTTGCACGACCAACGTTGAAACGATGCCGTTCGCATTGGGATTGAAGCTCGCATCGGCACTGCCATCGGCATTCAATCGCGCAATTCCCAATCGTGACTGGCCACCGATATTTGAGAAAAACCCGCCGGCTAGAACCTTGCCATCTGGCTGCAGTGCCATGGAGAAGATGACGCCGTTTGCATTGGGGTTGAAGCCGGTATCGAGGCTGCCATCAGCGTTCAGGCGCAGGATGTGATTGCGCGTCTGATTGAAGGCTGTTGTGAATTGGCCACCAACAAGGATTTTTCCGTCCGGCTGCTCGATGATTGCGAGCACGGTGTCGTTCAAGTCCGGATTGAGACTGGTGTCGAGACTGCCGTCATTGAACAATCGAGCAAGACGATTTTGAGTTGAAATGCCAATACTGGTAAACGCGCCACCAAGAAGCAAGGATCCGTCATGCTGTTGCGTCACCACGTAGACGACACCATTCGCACTCGGATCGAAGTTGGCATCGAGCGTTCCGTCGCTGGTGAGTCGCACCACTCCTTTGCGTGTGTCCGACCCAACAGCGTTGAATGCGCCGCCGAGGACGACCATGCCGTCTGACTGCACCGAAATGGCGTAGGTCGTGGCATTCGGGGAGACAAGGAAAGTGGCTTCCAGGCTGCCGTCCGCATCCAGCCGAGCGATGTGATTGCGCGTCTGCAAATGAATAGCGTTGAATACTCCACTCAGCAAAATCTTGCCGTCGGCTTGCAGCGCAAGCGCGTTGACGGCGCCATTGGCATTTGGGTTGAAGTCGGTATCGAAGTTTCCCAGTGGATCGATTCGCGCGAGGCGGTTACGGGTGGCTCCAGCCACGCTGGTAAACGGGCCGCCGAACAGAATGCTCCCGTCCGTTTGCGTCGCCAGTGCGAACACATTGCCATTGACTGAAACATTGACGCTTGGATCCAGAATGCCGGTTGAACTGACCATCGCGATCCGACTACGTGCTTGTTTGGAGATATTGCTGAAAGCTCCGCCGAGCACGATGCTGCCGTCGGCGCGCTGAGCCAACGCGTAAATGTTAGCGTCGGCTTCTGGACTGAAGCTGCTATCGGCACTGCCATTGGCGTGCAGTCGAGCAATATGGCCATGCTGCTGCCCGCCGATAGCAGTAAACGCTCCGCCCAGAACCACTTTTCCATCAGGCTGCATGGACAGTGCGTAGACCGTGTTGTCAGCATCCGGGTTGTAGGCGCTATCGAGGGTGCCATCGGTATTCAGACGCGCGATCCGGTTACGCGATTGTCCGCCGATGAATAAAAACGAGCCGCCAAGCAAGATCCGATCGTCCGCCTGGATTGCCAGTGCGGAGACCTTGTTGTCCACGCTCGCGGTGAACGCACCATCAACGGCACCATTGGAATTGATTCGCGCAATATGATTATGCGCGGCGCCCCCGACAAAGGTGAACGTGCCGCCGACCACGATCTGGCCATTGGCTTGCACTGCGATTGCATCAACATCGCCATCGAAGGGTATCGACTGAAAGGATCCGTCGACACTACCGTCAGTATTGAGTCGTGTCAGGTGTGTACGGGGCAGGTTGCCAACGGTGGCGAACGCTCCGCCGATCACGGTTTTTCCATCCGCCTGTACGGCCATGGCGAATACCGTGCCGTCGGCATTCGGGTTGAAGCCGTCATTCGAGCTTTGCGCGTGGCTGGCGGTCGGCAAGACAATCGCACCGAGCATGGCAAACGTGGCGATGCCTGCCTGGATTCGCTGGGCTACCGGCTTGCTTCTCGGTATTCCGAGGCCGATCCTGAGTAATTGCGAGATAAGCATGTTGGACTTCCTGAGAGAGATTCTTTCTGGAGCGGACAATGGGGCGGTGCGGAGGGCTATCCAGGCTCACGAGTGCCGTGTGCCTGGCGCGTGAAATTTGCGCCGCAACTTCCTGTTGTTGCCGATGAGTGCTCTGGACAATTAGCGCGGCTCTCTATCCAAACGCGGTTTGCCAGCGAAGCTGGACATCGAGCGCTGGAAGCGAAAAAGGCTCGACGGCAAATGGGCGTTTGCTGGAACTGGGATCAAGCGACTTGTGGTCGAACGCTTTTGCGCTGGATGGAAAAGAGCGTAAGCGCACAGCGCCGACCCACAAGGGCCAGATCAGCTGTTGGTGGGTTCGACCTGTGGTCGAACGCTTTTTGCCGGGTTTAGAAGCAGCGAACGCAAGCTTGGCGCGCGGGGTTTTTCTGACAGGTTTTGCGTTGTTGTTTGGTGGTTGATTTGGGCTTTGTTCGAGCGCTTTTGGGCAGCGTGGAGAAGAGCGTCAGCGCACAGCGCCGAACCACAAGGGCCAGATCTGGCTGGTAGTGAATTTAAGGTGTGGATAAACGCTCTTGGCCAGAGCGCGGGACAAGATTCTATTGTTTGTATCTAATGCGAATCGATGGCACATCAATCAACGCGTACCGAGGTGCGCTCCCATGCGGCACCGGGGGGAAAACGCAGGGAGCGCACCTCTCCGCATTCGGCGATTAGCGGCGGGCGGATCCGCACTGGGGGAGGCGGATGACGCACACACCGATCGCCAGAATCAGCAAGATCAGTAAAGCAAGGGAGGAAAGAGAAAGCGTTGGAAGTGGCAGCACTGGCGTCAGCGGAGGCGGGGGTGGAGGTGTACTGTTGCCACGGCAGGTGACCGTCGCGGTCAACGGCGATGGGTTCGGTCCTGGGCTGGCGGTTTGCATACAGGTAAGAAGTGAAGTCTGCGTAGTCGTCTGCTCGACGCAACTGAGTCCGATCGCAGGAGCATTCACGCCGAGGACGGCAGGTGCATCAAGGAGTCGCTGGCTTCCGGATGTGATCTGGAAGCTTGCCGACCCAGCCGGAATGCTGCAGTCCAGGCCCAGCGAGGCAATTGGGGTGCCCGACGTCAGCACATCGACATCGATTGAGCCCACGCCATTGATCAGTCCGACGCTCGATGAGCCAAGAGCAACCGTCGGCGGAATGCCGGCAACATTGGCAGGGCAGGTGATCGGCCAGGAACGAACCGTTGGGCCGGCAGCGCCGTTGGAGAGTTCATTGCAACTCAGCGTGCCGCTGACAGATGCAGCCTGCGATGCGCAAGCGATACCGATTGAGCCGTTGGGCGCAGCAAAGGTTGGATTGACCACGCTGAATGCGCTCGAAGGAAACGCGGGCGAGGAAGGGGTTACAGCGCAATTGGAAATCGTAATCGACGTTCCAGAAACGAAATCAGTGGCGACCGCAGCGATGCTGCCGCTACCCGCTGCGGACAGGCTCACCGGATTACCCACTGCAGGCGTGTAGGTGATCGAGGGTGGCGCGCCGGTGCTGCCCGCTGTCAGGGTTACATCGTTGCCGTCGCCACCCACGTAGCTGACCGCGAATGGGATGCCGTTGACCGTGAGCGTGCCACCCTCGGGCAAACCACCGAAGGTGCCTTGCACGATCGCGGCACCCATGTTTTCGATCAAGGTGAAGCTGGTGCCGACGGTCGGCACATAGCTGAGCGTGACGGCAAGTGCCGGATTCGTCGACATGTTCACATTGGCCGCATTGATGCGGTCATAGCTCACCGCGCTGGCGATTCGCGCCGACAGGTTGCCCACACCATTGAAGGTCAGAAGGTTGGTGGTCAGCGTGCCGGGCGTACTGGATGTGCCACCATGGATGGTTCCAGCCGTCACTACTTTGCCGATGATGCCGGTGCCGAACAGCGATGCGTTCTGCCCGCTGCTGACAAAGATCGCCGATGCAGGATCCGTCGCCAGTGAGCCGACTACTTCAAAGCCTCCGCCGAGGACGTCGACTTCACCGGGATAGGTGTTGTCGCCAGTCAAGGTGAAAGTGCCGCTGCCAATCTTGGTCAGCACCGTGAAAGGGATATTGCTGAATTGGCCAGAAATAACGCCAGCGCAGGTGGTGCTGGCATTGTCGCTGCCAACGGTGAGCGCGCTGCCTTGGGGAATGATGACATTGTCAGTCGCCGTGCAGCTCAACGCGGCGATGCTGGCATCCTTGCCTTTGAGATCCAGGGTTGCATTGCCTTGCAGGCTGATGGCCGAAGTGGTCGGAATGCTGCCGTCATTGCCAAGCTCGATGATTGTTCCAGCTGGAGATGTCGAGATGCCTCCAGAAAAGGAGTTGCCGGGATTGCTGAAGCGATAGCGGGTTGCCGAATCGTTGCCGAGCATGAATCCGCCACTTCCGCTGATGATTCCAGTGAAATCGAGCAGATCACCGGGTGTGGTGCTATTGAAGGTGCTGGTGCCGACTCCCGGCAACTGCACCGGGCCACCCCAACTGTTGGTGCCCTTGTGCTGCACCATGCCGTTGCCGTTCTGGCCGCCGCCCACAGCCAGTATCAACAACTCGTTGCCGATGTTGACGCCATTGCCGATGACCAACGTGGCGCCGTTGAGAACTGAAATTCCATTGGCGGCAGTGCCATCCGCGACTCCCAGCGCGCTACTCGTGTCCAGCTGTGTGTAGCCGCTGGAGAGAACCACGTTGCCGGAAAATGTATTGGTTCCCGCCAATAGCATTCCTGTGTCCGAACTGGCACCGAAAGCGGTGATGCTGCCGTTGCCACTGATCGCGCCGTTCACGGTCCAGGGTGCCAAGCCTCCGACCGCGAGCCATTCGATGTTCAAATCCTGGCCATTCAAATCCAGTCCGCCGTTCAGCGTCAGCGCGCCGCTATTGCCAGAAAAATGTTGCGTTATTCCAAGGACGAGATCCATGTTCAATGAACTGGTGCCACTCGTAGTATCGTTGTGGATACCGTTGCCACCGAGCGTCAAGGCATTGCCACTGAGCACATAGCTCGAAGTACTGCCGGTAAAAGCCAGTCCGTCAATTCTTGTGAGCGTTGCTATGTCATGCGTGCTGGTCTTGTTGGCGGCAGCCTCGGGAA
>JBBQTY010000172.1:0-8738 GCA_038234445.1 Lysobacterales bacterium | reverse complement strand
TTCTTCCAGATCCCAGGCAACCGCCTGATCGAGCTGGGCACGCAGGTGGAAATATGAGAGCTGGGATTCGGGATCGGGATTCGGGATTTGGGATTCGGTAGAGCCGGCAGCTTGTGGTCTACTGCGTCACTGATTCATCTCGCTGATTGCTCGCTATCGTGGAAGCGTCAAGCAGTCGATAATCCGCTTTGACGAATCCCGAATTTCGAATCCCTAATCCCGGCCCCCCCAATGACCGACCGCCTGATCGCCGCCAGCGCTGACCGCGAAGACGAGCAGATCGAAGCCAGCATCCGCCCGCAACGCTTGGCCGAGTATCTTGGTCAGGAAGTCGTGCGTGAGCAGATGTCGATCTATATCGAAGCGGCGCGTCGGCGCGCGGGTGCGCTTGATCATGTGTTGATCTTCGGGCCGCCCGGGCTCGGCAAGACCACCCTGGCTCATGTCATCGCCAATGAACTGGGCGTCAATCTGCGCAGCACATCGGGTCCCGTGCTTGAGCGTGCCGGCGATCTCGCCGCCTTGCTGACGAATTTACAGCCGCGCGATGTGTTGTTCGTCGATGAGATCCATCGCCTGTCGCCGGTTGTCGAGGAGGTGCTGTATCCGGCGCTCGAAGATTTCCAGATCGACATCATGATTGGTGAAGGCCCGGCCGCGCGTTCGATCAAACTCGACCTTCCACCGTTCACCCTGATTGGCGCGACCACGCGTGCGGGTTTGTTGACTGCGCCGCTGCGTGATCGTTTCGGCATCGTCCAGCGTCTGGAATTTTATACTCCTGCCGAGCTGACCCTGATTGTCCAGCGAGCGGCGAAAATCATCGGTGTGGTCTGCGATATTGAAGGTGCGACTGAGATTGCACGCCGCTCGCGTGGTACGCCGCGCATTGCCAATCGCTTGTTGCGCAGGGTCCGGGATTTTGCCGAGATTCGTGCGGATGGCGAGATTACCTGCGCGGTTGCGCGCGATGCACTCAAGATGCTCAATGTCGATGCGGAAGGTTTCGATGCCCTTGATCGACGCATGCTGCATACAATGATTGAATTCTTTGACGGCGGACCGGTCGGTGTCGAGTCACTCGCCGCGGCCTTGAGCGAGGAGCGTGGCACGCTTGAGGACGTTATCGAGCCCTATCTGATCCAGCAGGGTTTCCTGATCCGAACGGCGCGCGGGCGCATGGTCACTCAGCGCACCTGGCGGCATCTGGGCCTGAAGCCTCCGGCTGGTCGCGAAGTCGGCGGCTTGTTCGACGAGGAAGTGTCTTGATTGACTGTTCGGTTTTCTTGCAAAAAATGCGCTCGCCATGACCGCGCGAAATGTTCCGTTCATCTGGCCTTTGCGTGTGTACTGGGAAGATACCGACGCTGGCGGGGTGGTCTATCACGCGAGCTATGTGCGATTTTTCGAGCGCGCGCGCACGGAATGGTTGCGTGCCAGCGGTATTGAACAAACCAAATTGCGTGAGGAGCACGCTGTCATTTTCGTTGTCCACAGCATGGATCTGCGCTTCAATCGACCGGCCCGGCTGGATGACTTGCTCGAAGCCTCGTTGCTCGTGAGCGAAATTCGCGCCGCGAGTTTCAAGGTCGAGCAAACGCTGCATCACCATGCCGATAAAACCCTATTGGTCAGCGCCAATGTGCGCATTGCCTGTCTTGATGCCGAACGCTGGAAACCCCACCCCATGCCTGAATTCCTGCTCCAAGAGATATCCAAACCATGAATCATGAACTCAACGTCTTCGCCCTGATCTGGGGGGCGAGTCTTCCGGTCAAGTTTGTCCTGTTGGTGCTGATCCTGTTTTCGCTGATTTCGTGGATCATCATTTTCCGCAAGAATGCGCTGATCAATCGGGCTGATTCCGGCGCCAATGATTTCGAGGAGCGCTTCTGGTCGGGTTCCGATCTGGCGGCGCTGTTCAAGGATGTGAATTCCAGCGGTGAGCGCATCGGCGGCATCGAGGCTATATTCGAAGCCGGTTTTCGCGAGTTCGCGCGCCAGCGACAACGCCGAGGAGCGGATTCGCGAAGCTTTCTTGAGGGTGCACAGCGAGCCATGCGGGTTTCGCAGGCACGCGAAGTCGAGCGTCTTGAGCAGAACCTGGAATTCCTAGCCAACGTCGGCTCAATCAGCCCATACGTCGGCCTGTTTGGAACGGTCTGGGGCATCATGATTGCGTTCCAGGGACTTGCCAACGTCAAAGAAGCGACCATCGCGATGGTCGCGCCCGGAATTTCAGAAGCGTTGATTGCCACGGCGATGGGTTTGTTTGCGGCGATTCCGGCTGTCTGGGCCTACAACCGCTTTGCCACTCGAGTCGAACGTGTCGCGTTGCGCTACGAAACCTTCCTCGAAGAGTTCTCATCGATCCTGCAGCGCCAGGCCCATGTCGATGATTGATCCCGCTATCCATCAGCGTTGCCTTGACCCTGTTCGGGCCTTCCTTGCGTTGCAGGACATCGAGCTTCCCGGAATGGCTGGAAGGATCGAGGCCGGAGTCGACTGATGCAGCAAAGTTACCGCAATCGCAAGCGCCGCAAACTCAAGGCCGAGATCAATGTCGTTCCCTATATCGACGTGATGCTCGTGCTGTTGATCATCTTCATGGTGACTGCGCCACTGATGAACCTCGGTGTGGACATCGAGTTGCCTAAATCCAACGCTACTTCGATCCAGAACGACAAGGAACCTGTGGTGGTCAGCGTCGACAAGGATGGAGCCTACTTTCTCACGATCGGCGGTACCGCTCGCGAAGCGGTCGACGAAGAAACCCTGGTCAACAAGGTTTCAGCTTTCGTGCGTCAGAATCCACAGGTGCCCGTGATGATCGGTGGTGACGAACGTGTCGAGTACGGACGCATCTATTCAGCGATGGTGCTGTTGCAGCAGGCCGGCGCGCCAAAAGTCGGACTCATGAGCCAACCGACCCCTCCCGAAGGAAAGCGCTGACCCGCATGAAGGAGAGCTTTGCCGACAAGGCGCGCGCGGTCCTCTACGCGTTGCTCCTGCATGGCCTGCTGATCGGGCTGATTGCGCTCGGGTTGCTGTGGACGACCGAGACGCGGACGGTGGTCATGCCTGGCCCGGTCATCGAAGCCAGTCTGGTGGGGCCGACCAGTGCGCCCAAGCCGAGCTCGCGAAAGGCGCGGGCCAAGCCCGAGCGACCCAAGCCGACACCGCCCCCACCGAAGGCCGTCGAGGAGCCGCCGAAGCCTGAAACGGTACCTCCGCCAGAACCGCCAAAGCAGGATCTCGTGGAGCAACAACGTATCGCCGCACTGGCCGAGCAGAAATCGGATGAGTTGAAAAAGGAACAAGAGGAAAAACATCGTCGCGAGCAGATTCTGCTGGAACAGGAAAAGCAGGAGGCCGCTCGGCAAAAGGAGCTCGATCAGGTTCGCAAACAACTCGCCGATGCGGAAAAAAAGAAAAACCTCGAGAAAGAACGTCTCAAGCAACTTCAGGACAAACGGCTGGCTGACCAGGAAAAAGCCGAGAACGAACGTGCCAATGAGCTTCTTGAGCAGGAATCGAAAGAGGCGCAAACCGGAGCAGGCGGCAAGGATGACGATTTGACGGCTCGCTACGCAGCGGCGATTCAGGCGGCCGTCACACAAAACTGGAACCGCCCGGAGTCGATTCCTGCCGGTTTGCGATGTACCTTGTTGATTGTGCAGATCCCCGGAGGGGACGTCATCTCGGCAAATGTCACCTCACCGTGCAACGCAGATCCTGCTGCGCGTACCTCAATTGAGCAGGCCGCGATGCGCGCCGCGCCTCTGCCTTATCGCGGTTATGAAAAAGTATTCAGTCGCGAAATCCGATTCAACTTCAAATACGACGGCCAAGGATAATTCACTGATGAGCAATCGAATCCTCACTCGCCTCGGACTTGCCGTGATGCTGCTGGTTTTCGCCAGCGGTGCCATGGGGCAAGGTCTGAGCATCGACATTACCGACGGCAGCCGTACCGCCGATCCGGTTGCGGTGGTGCCGTTTGCCTTCGAGGGCGCCGGCTTGCCGCCGGAGACCGATGTGGCGGAAATCGTCCGCGCCGATCTCGCCCGTTCCGGCAAATTCTTCACCTTGGCCAAGCGCGATATCGTCGAGTTCCCGACCCGAGAGTCCGAGGTCAACTTCGCAACCTGGCGTTTGCTCAAGCAGAATTACCTTGTAGCAGGGCGCGTCGCCGATGCGGGCGATGGCGCGTTGCGAGTCGAGTTCGAGCTGTTCGATGTGGCCAAACAGAGCCGCATGATCGGTCTTGCGATCAGTGGCCAGCGCACCGCCATGCGCGACGTGGCTCATCAGATCGCCGACCTGATCTATGAAAAGATACTCGGTGTGCGAGGCGCGTTCTGGACGCGCATTGCCTACGTGACTTCAGTGGGACTCGGCCAGAACACCCAGTACGCCTTGATGGTCGCCGACTCGGACGGGTTCAATCCGCAGGTGGTCGTCCGTTCGCGGGAGCCTCTGATGTCGCCGGCATGGGCGCCGGATGGGCGCAAGCTGGCCTACGTTTCGTTTGAGCGCGGCAATTCCTCGATCTACGTGCAGGATCTGTCGACCGGGTCGCGCGAATTGGTTTCCGCGCAGAAAGGCATCAACGGAGGGCCTGCATTTTCGCCGGATGGCAGCAAGTTGGCGATGAACCTGTCGTATGCCGGCAGTCCGGACATCTACGTCATGGATCTCGCCAGCCGAAAATCGACCCGGATTACCACTCATTTCGCCATTGACGTGGAAGCGGCCTGGATGCCGGACGGACGCAGTTTGGTCTTTACCTCGGATCGCTCAGGTAAACCGCAGTTATACGAGGTTCCGGTTTCGGGAGGGGATGCCACCCGCTTGACCTTCCAAGGCCAGTACAATGCGCGCGCCACGATCTGCTGTGATGGCAAGAAAATCGCCATGGCACAGGGCACTGGAAACGTGTATCGTATAACGGTTTTTGACCGTGCTACAGGTAGTTACAGCGAAATTTCGCCGGGCAATGTGGATGAGTCGCCCAGCTTTGCACCCAATGGCAGCATGCTTATTTACGCCGCAACCGAAGGGCCTCGCGGCGTCTTGTATGCGGTATCTGCCGATGGAAGGGTGCGACAGCGTTTGGTGCTTGCGGATGGCGATGTGCGTGAACCAGCTTGGGGGCCGTTCCGACAGCGTTAATCGTTACCCGAAATAATGCTTAACCCGATAGCCGGTCTCAACGTGCGTATTGCTACTTACCCGATGAACCAGCCTCAACCATAACAACCGATGTAGGGGAAACACCAATGAACACCGCAGCTCGTATTCTTTTCGCAACCATGCTCGTCGCCGGCGTTGCTGCCTGCGCGAAGAAAGCTGTCAAGACCGACGCCCAGCCGCAGCAGCAGCAAACCTCCGATACTCAACCGAATAACGATTCCGGTCGTTACAAGGTTGGCGATCTCGATAGCGATTCCTGCCTGCGTCAGCGCGTCGTCTACTTTGATCTCGATCGCACCGAGATCAAGCCGGAATTCAGCGCGCAGATTGCCTGCCATGCCGAATACCTGCGCCAGTTCCCGAACGCCCGCGTGACCCTCGAAGGTCATGCTGACGAGCGCGGCACCCGCGAGTACAACCTCGGTCTCGGCGAGCGTCGCGGCAATGCCGTGCAGAGCGCCGTCAGCGCAGCCGGTGCTTCGATGGGGCAGCTCAATGTCGTCAGCTACGGCGAAGAGCGTCCAGTCGACAAGGGTCATGATGATTCGGCATGGTCGAAGAATCGTCGCGTCGAAATCGTCTACACCAGCGCGAACTGATGTCACTGCGTTACTCACGATTTGGCGTCACACTCGCAGCAGCGGTCCTCGCGACCGCTGCTGTTTTCGCTGGGCCTGCAAAGGCCGATCGACTGAGTCTGTCCGAGCGCGTCGAGCGTCTTGAACAGCAGAATTCAGGTGGTTCGCAGAACAGTGTCGATCTGGTCAACCAGATCCAGGCCTTGCAATCCCAGGTGCAGGCGCTGCAAGGGCAAGTTGAAGAATTGCGCCACCAGCTCGGTGAAGCGCAGCAACGTGCCAAGGATCAGTACATCGATCTGGATTCGCGTATTGGTCGCATGGAAGGCACGCGCACGGGTGGCGTTGCTCCGGCAGCGTCGGCCACTGGCAATCCTGATCCAGGCTTGCAGGACATACAGCTCGGCAATACCCCGGCCCCTGTCACGGATACGCTCACAAATTCCGACGCCCAGCTTGCCCCGACGGACGCTGTTGACGCGCCATCCAGCATGGATGCTCCGGCCGCTACTTCAGTACCGCCGACAGATGGCACGGCATCCATGGACCCGGAAGCGGAAAAGCGCGCGTACGACGAGGCTTTTTCAGCTCTCAAGGATGGCCGTTATTCTGAATCCGCACGCCGCTTCCAGTCGTTCATTGACCAATTTCCAAGTGCCGATTTGACCGGCAATGCCTACTACTGGCTCGGTGAGTCGTATTACGTCACCCAGAATTATCGCGTCGCCCTCGATACTTTCAATATGCTTCTGACGCGCTTTCCGCAAAATCAGAAAGCCCCTGATGCCTTGCTCAAGACCGGCTATTGCCAGTACGAACTCAAGCAATGGGATGCGGCGGAAGCCACATTGAACGGTGTTATCACGACCTATCCGAACACCACGGTTGCGCGTCTCGCGCAAGGTCGACTGCGCGCCCTCCAGCTCGAGAATCGTCGCTGAGTCCCTGCGGCTTCGGTCGTTGTCATGGGTTCTGCCGATCAAGTTCTGGACAATGCGAATGCGACGGTCGCAACCCGACGCCTGCGCCTGACTGAAATTTTCCACTCGTTGCAAGGTGAATCCGACAGCATCGGCTGGCCGACCGTATTCATCCGACTGACCGGCTGTCCCTTGCGTTGCGTCTGGTGCGATACCGAGTACTCGTTTCACGGTGGCGAGTGGCATGAGATCGAAGTGATCCTCGCCACGGTCGCCGGTTTCGGCGCGCGTCATGTCTGCGTGACGGGCGGCGAGCCGCTCGCACAGAAGCGCTGCCTGGCCTTGCTTGAAGCCTTGTGCGATGAGGGCTATGAAGTCTCGCTGGAAACCTCGGGTGCGCTCGACATATCCGCAGTCGATGCGCGAGTCCGCCGCGTCATGGATCTGAAGGCGCCGGGTTCGGGCGAAGCTGCTCGCAACCTGTGGAGCAATCTCGATCATTTGCAGGCGCACGACCAAATCAAGTTTGTGCTTGCCAGTCGCGAAGACTACGACTGGGCGGTCGCGTGCATCGCGGAACATGTCTTGACTTCGCGTTGCCCGGTATTGTTTTCACCCGTGCATGGCCAGCTTGCGCCACGAGATCTTGCCGACTGGATCATTGAAGACAAGCTGCCCGTGCGATTCCAGATGCAACTGCACAAGTTGCTATGGGGCAATGAGCCCGGACGCTGAGAGCGATTTGTTTTGGTTCGATGAACGCATTCCACAGGAGTCGCAGGAGACTCCGCTTCACAGGTTTCCGCAATGACAGAAAATAAAAAATCCGCTGTTGTTCTCGTGTCAGGCGGCATGGACTCGGCAGTGACACTTGCCATTGCGCGTGAGCGTGGCTTTGCCTGCCATGCGTTGAGCGTCGCCTATGGTCAGCGTCACTCGTCGGAGCTCGTTGCCGCAGCGCGACTCGCCACCACTCTGGGCGCCATTGCGCACAAGACCGTCAGCGTCGACTTGCGTTCGATTGGTGGCTCGGCGCTGACCGCCGACATCGACGTGCCAGAGCAAGGCGGCGCGGGTATTCCCATTACCTATGTGCCGGCTCGCAATACGATCATGTTGTCGATTGCGCTGGGCTGGGCCGAGGTGCTCGGTGCCGATGACATCTTCTGTGGTGTCAATGCGGTCGACTATTCGGGCTACCCGGATTGCCGACCTGCATTCATCGAATCCTTCGAGCGTCTGGCCAACCTCGCGACGCGCTCTGGCGTGGAAGGCACGGGTCTGCACATACACGCTCCTCTGATCGCCATGAGCAAGGCTGACATTGCGCGTGAAGGTATTCGGCTTGGTATCGATTTTGCCGAAACCGTGTCGTGCTACACGGCGGACGATCAAGGTCGAGCCTGTGGTCACTGCGATGCTTGTCGACTTCGCGCTGAAGGATTCGGCGCTACCGGAATTTCCGACCCAACCCGCTATCGTTGATTCGGTTTTGCCGTTAAACTTGGCGGTTCACGCCGGCCGTAATCGGCTGCGTGAGGGGTGGTTGGTTTGAGGCTCCGATGTCTTGCATCGCAGCCCAGGCCCCCACCTAGTACTCTCGTCCGGCTGGAGAGGGAAGAGTGACCGTCGCGCTTTGCGTGACAGCGGTATTTGATTGAAGCGGGGCCGTTAGCTCAGCGGTAGAGCAGTGGACTTTTAATCCATTGGTCGAGAGTTCAAATCTCTCACGGCCCACCAACTTCCGCTTTGACACCATCCAACATCGTCCGATATATCAAACAAAGCCCCGCCCTAAGCGGGGTTTTCGCGTAGTGCCGTCCAGAATCATCCAGTGACAACCGATTGAAAAGTGAGTAACGTAGTGAGTAGCCCGGGCGCCTACCGCGCCCTTACTCACATCGGCCTTACTCACATGCTGACTGACACGAAGCTCCGCGCGCTCAAGCCCGCCGCCACCGTGTACCGAAAGGCTGATGCAAACGGCCTGGCCATCGAGGTGCGCCCGAGCGGCGCGCGCTTGTGGCGCTATCGTTATCGCTTC
>JBBQTY010000171.1:0-8814 GCA_038234445.1 Lysobacterales bacterium | reverse complement strand
TCCCCCGGGAATCCTTGCAGAGCAGTTTGGGCTCGGTGCGCACGCACCAGTTGTCCTTGCCTGAGGCGAACTCCCAGATATTCCCAAGGCCAACCAACCTGCCTGGCACGTTCTGACCCAAATCCTTGACGCGCACTTCATCCGCAT
The DNA here is from genome assembly GCA_038234445.1 of Lysobacterales bacterium. Classification (GTDB taxonomy): domain Bacteria; phylum Pseudomonadota; class Gammaproteobacteria; order Xanthomonadales; family Rhodanobacteraceae; genus Dokdonella. The sequence goes on along the minus strand of JBBQTY010000171.1, from coordinate 8,667 downwards.
TACTGGAGACGGCAAGCAGGGATTCGGAGCCGCCAACAATGATATCGCCGTCTTCGCTGATGCCCAGCGCGGTCACAACGCGTGCTTCAGGCAAGGGCAAGCGGGTCCACTTGATGCCATCAAACTCCAGCACGCCGATGCCATCTGCGACGTATATCAATCCCTCCCGCCCCTGGACAATATTTCGAAAAGTCGGCGCGGCGTACTGATCGTCGGCGATGATTTCCTTGAAGTTCCAGGTTTTCGATTGCGGCGTCGCCGATTGTGCCAGGGCCATCGCGGGCATCAGCACATATCCAATCGCAAGGAGGGCAGCCGCGTTGATCTCGTCGAATCCAAAAGTGCGCGCAGCGGTCAAGCGTGACAGCGATGGGAGACCAAGGCAATGCGTTGAGTCCCTGCTTGACTTGGCCCTGCTGTGGTTCTAGCGTGATCAAGCGTAAATCGCGCAACAATCGATCCAAACCAAGCGACCAAGGAAACCTATCGATGAACCAGGAACCTCAGGACAAGCTGGAAGTTTCAAGCGACGTTGTAGAGCAACTCAATGACATGGTGCGCAACGGCGCGGCAGCAGGTAATTCCGCTCAAGGACCGGATATGGTGCCAGGGCCAGGGCCCGCGCCATCCAATCCCCGGACTGAGAGCCGCGCCTAGTAGTCGAGTATTGGAACCGGAATCACCTCAGTGGAAAAAGAGGCGAGTTTCTCGCCTCTTTTTATTTATTGGCTACCTTCCGAATTATTTGACGGCACCATTGCTGTAGTTCATTTGTCGAATGCGACGCAACCAAGCAGGTGCCGGCAAAGCCTCGTTCGACGGGTATCTCACTCCTTATTCAGCCGTGTCCGCATGAGTCGAAAGTCCCTGAACCTCGTACTCAATCCGAGCGCCAAGATCTCAATTGATCGCCAACGGGCGCCTCTGTCGTTTTTCGTCGAGGCGCCGATAAAAGGCGCCTCACTGTCCTCAGTGTCCGTCAACGCGGAAAACTTCCCCGGTGCGCACTCCTTTCTCTGTTCCATCCTGATCGACGGCGACCGGAGCGCGCTGATCGGCCAGCAAGATGCCGTTGAATTGCGTCAGATCGGCCTGTTCGCCCCCGCCGATGAATTACCACAGTCGGTGAACTATCGTTTTCCCTATCGTGATCACGCGATCTGGAAGACTTTGCCCTCACTCGCAACTATTGATAGCGAGCCGGTTCAATGCGCGTATCTCTCCGCATTGCGCATTCCAGCAGAATGGCCCGGGCAAACGCTGCGGTTTGAAACGTACAATCAAGGCAGCATGTGGGCACCGGTGCTGACCGATCGGTGTACCGCACTCAACGACTACGCTGCAGCCGAGCACACCGAAGTACGGCAGCAGACCACGACACTGGATGATGAGGCTACCCACATCCATTTCAATCGCGAAGGATTTGCCATTCTGCAGAATGTGCTTCCAATCGAGCACGTGCGCGAAATGGGTATATATTTCCAGGCTCTGGCAGCGGAGGGATTTCTGGTCCGCAGAAACGACAACGGAAGCCTGCGCTTCACAGCGAACGATCACCCTGTCGCGCGCTTCTGGCACGAACAGTTGAACAAACGCGTTTCGCAACTGGCAGGGCGCCCGACCAAGCCTTCCTATTCGTTCGTTTCGCTGTATGTCGCTGGGGGACATCTCTATTGGCACACTGATATTCCGCAATGCGAATACACGGTTGCCCTACTACTCGACTACACGCCCCTCGACGCCGAGGGCCGATCGTCCTGGGCGCTCAAGATGGAGGGCCGCGACAGCACCATCCATTCTCTGCATCAACACGTCGGCGAGGCCTTGATCTTCAAAGGGCGCCAACTGTCGCATGGCCGCGATGTGCTGCCGGAAGGACACCGCTCAGCATCCTTGTTGTTTCATTTCGTCAACGAGGACTTTGAAGGGAAGCTCGGGTGAGCATCGCACGCGATGATTTCAACTTTGATCGCCCAAAACAAATCAACAACGTCCCGAAAATACGACCAATGCAATAACCACACCCTCTCGTCGCCCCTGCGAAGGCAGGGGCCCAGTGCCTCTGCTATTTCATTTTTAAAGTACTGATGCCTGCATTGGAATCTCGTGAGTAAGCTTGCTGACTCGTGTCACCGAGGGAAAAGGCGCTGGGCCCCTGCCTTCGCAGGGGCGACGCATTGTGGGGATGTCTCGACATGGCTCAGCCGTACCATCTTCAAGTTTGTCAGATAGGGGTGCCGCAATGGCAGTAGTAGAACCAATGGCGAACCCTGCAACAGCCATGCCGAAGTCTGCAAAACATCACGTCCAGACTTTCTTTCAGAAGCTCGGTGACGCCATCACGGCTGAACTCGGCGAGGGCCGCGAAGCCGTCTATGCGAATCTCGAACGCGCAGCGATGCAGCAACTATCGGCCTTCAATCCATCCGCGCATATCACGCACGAAGATCTGATTGACTACGTGCTCAGCGACGACACCTTGTGCAAGCAAGCGGATCTGGATGGCAAGTTCGCCGAGCCGCCGCTGTCGCTCTATCACGGCGGCGATTTCGACATCTCGGCACTGACCTGGCTCGACGGCACCACCAGCATCCATCAGCACTCTTTTTGTGGTGCGTTTCATGTGCTGGCCGGTTCAAGCATTCACAGCCGCTATCGCTTTGAGGCGTCCGAGGCACCGACACACCTGCAGCGAGCCATGGCTGGGCGCTTGCAACTGATTGATCTCGAAGTGCTGCACGCCGGCGATACCCGCGTCATCTCCCGAGGCAACGCCTTTATTCATTCACTATTCCATATGGATCGCCCCTCGGTGACGATCGTGATCCGTACGATCACCGATGATCCCGCCGCCGAAGTTCAGTACGACTATCGCTGGCCTGGGCTTGCCCACGATCCATTTCATCGTCATGCGCCGACCATCCGCAAGCTGCAATATCTGCGCATGTTGCGCATGCTCGATGAAGGTGCGCTGCCACCATACCTGCAACGTGTTCTGGCCAACGCCGATCTGCTGCTCGCGTATTTGCTGATTTCGGAACACACGCGAATCTCGGCAGACCCGGAACAAGCGCAAAGCCTTTCCGCAATGTGCACCACCCTGACCGCCGACCAGCGTCAACTGTTGGCCAAGGCGACACACAATGATTTGCTGAGCCGCTCGGTCATCAATTTCCGGCGAAAGCTGCATGATCCCGGCCACCGATTTCTGCTCGCCCTGCTGCTCAATGTCTTCGATCGGAAGGAGCTGCTGCGCCTGGTCCAACGAGAATTTCAGATTGTCGACCCGGTCGAACAGGTCATCACCTGGATTGCCGAAATGACCGGCAACACCGATCGCTTCGGCAACCTGATCGGTCTCAGTTTCAGCAAGACGGAACTGCACATGCTGACCGGCATGTTTCGCGGCGAAGGGTTTGCGGCCGTGCTCGAGGGATTCAGCGATCGCTACGGCCAGGTGGAAGTCGCCAGCCAGCGCGTGAATCTGTCGGCGCTATTTATCGCGCTGAAGAACTGCGCCTTGTTCCACTACATTTTTTCAGACCTTCAGGCGTAGATCAGTCAGGACACGTGCGGTCAACATTGGGGTCTAGAAGGATTCTGATCACCTCGCAGCACCAAATTGCGCGCGATGGCATCACAGATTTTTGTTGCTCGGATCCGGTCTCACGACCTTCTCGTTGAGACAGCGCATTTCATGAATCACATCGATTCAGCGAAACCAAGCCATGACCAAGCTGCTTGGCGAATTCCGCATATCCCTGCGATCAGCAGCACATGCTGCATTCTTTCAACTCGTTGAATAGGCTATCTTAATGGCATTAGCCCAATCTGCAGAGTTGACGGTGAACACACCTAACACATCACGAATCGAGGTTTTTACGCTACTTCTCAGAAGGCTGAGACTCCTTTCGGCATTGATACCGAGCCTGATCGCCTTCAATGCCATTGCGGGGACCTCCCCGTCCGCAATGGGACTGCCATCGGTCGAGCTGCCGACACTCAACGACCTCGCCGCAGATGATCTGGAATTGCTGAGGAATCCCGGAATTTCAGCGCTGGATATCGAAGTCAACCGTGACCCCGTGGCGGCGTTTCGTGGCGAGCGCTGCGACGAATTGCAACCCTTGATTCAGGCTCGACTGGATAGTGAGCCATCAAGTCTGCTTGCATCAGTTCTGGAACTTCATTGCCTGCGCCGGAATGCAAGCGTGACGGGTTTCGAGCAAGCAAGGACCAATGCTCGACTCAAGATGCACGAGGCCGAACTGCCGGCGGGCGAGTTTTTCGGCGAAACCCTCATCGGGGTTACTTCGATGCTGGACATAACAGCCTACGGATATCTTGCCGAAGGCGCATTCATTGGTGAGCATTTTGAAGTTGTCGGGGGTGGACGAAGGCTCTACTTCGTAGCCTATTTGCATAATTATGCCAGCGATATTGAGCGCACCATTCGATTCGATCTTACTTCGCTGACCAAGACCCTGCTCCGTCCGTTTGCACAACGCGCCGGCAAAGATGAACGTGAAGCCATGGAGGATTCGCCCGCTGCACTGATGATCGTCGGCGCGGCGCGCCAGCCGAATCCGGAACCTTCGGCATTGATTGGTATGGCGATTTACACGGCAGGCCTCCCTGGAAGTTCGTGGGAAAATCCAGAAGTCATCAAAATGCTTTCGCGCGCTGCGGAAGCCGACAACGCTTACGCTCGATTTGTTTTGGCGGAAACGCTGGTGCTCGACAACAAGACGCCTGGCGCATACAAGAAAGCCTATGACCAGCTGCTCGCCGCATCCAATGCCGGTCTGACAGAGGCGGATTCGCTGCTCTACGCGATGTTTGAGCAAGGCATTGGCACCGAGAAGAATGCGCGATCGTCACGGGCCGCCATGGCCCGACTGGTCAAGGCGCGGGGGCGTGCCCGGGCCGAGTATCAATTATCAAACGTGTATCGAACCGAGAGCAGCGTGTTGTTCGACGATTCGGTTGGAAAAAGCTGGCTTGAGAAGGCCGCGCGCCTCGGTGACGCTTACGCACAAAATGAAATGGGATTTTATTGCATCGATCACACCGCCGATGAAGCCAATGCGCCGTGTCTGGACTGGTATCGAAAGGCCGCCGCTCAAGGATTCTCCGTATCGCTATCGAACTTGGGCGACATCTACGAAAAAGGTCGCGGCATGACCAAGGATCTGGACAAGGCAGAGGAGTTCTTCAAGCAAGCAATCAATGCCGGATTGGACTCTGCGAACGTCAGCCTCGGCTTTCTGATCGAAAAGCAGGCCCATACAGCCGAAGCTCATGCCCACGCGACGTCACTCTATCGGTCTGCGGCGGAATCAGGATCGAAATGGGGACAAAACAACTACGCCATCAACCTCAGGGATGGTCGTGGCGTCGAAAAGAATGATGCGCTCGCCGTGCGCTGGTTTCGCCTGGCCGCGATGCAGGGACACATGAATGCCGTGTTGGCATTGGCCAACGCCTATGAGTGGGGAATCGGCATCGAGAGCGCACCGGACAAGGCGGCCAGCATCTACCGATTCGCAGTAGCCCGCAAAAGCCCCGGCGCGATGTTGAGTCTGGCCCTCATGCAGCTCGAAGGCCGTGGTATGGACAAGGATCCAAAGGCGTGTCGGGACCTCATGACGCGTGCCGCCGAACTGGGCAATTCCGACGCCATGTGGCGACTTGGCGAAGCAGCCGCAGACGGCAGTTTCCTTGAGACCAATCCGAGTGTTGCCATCGAGTGGCTGCGTAAAAGTGCGGCCGCAGGCAACACAATCGGCGAGCGCTTGCTTGGCTATCAACTCACCGAGAGTGAGCAAGAAGAGACCCGAGCCGAAGGTTATCAGTGGCTGCAAAAGGCCGCCGACGCCGGTGATGCTGTCGCCATGAATGGTGTGGGCTATTCGTTTCAGAACGGCGTTGGAGTCCTTACCGATTTGAAGCAAGCGAAACTCTGGTATCAGCGTTCAGCAGACCTCGACAATCCATACGGCATCTTCAACCTCGGTCAGTTGAAGAAGAATGGCTTCGGCGAGCCGAAGGACATGGTCAATGCAATCAAGCTCACCGAAAAAGCCAGTTCGCTGGGCCTTGATCTCGCCACCTGCGAGCTAGGCTTCCTTCTCGTCTACAGCGAAAGCGAAACGCGGGATCCGAAGCGCGGATGGAAGTTGATGCAACAGGCAGCCGATGCCGGCAACGCCACCTGTGAATTGCGAATTGGACTGGCTTGGCGATTCGGCAACACGTCAATCCAGAGAGACTTCAAAAAAGCAGCTCACTATCTGGAACTGGCGTCAAGACAAGGTCTCGACGAGGCGACTGCCCAACTCGCCGAAGTCTCCATGCACGAAAACGAGGACGATGCCGAGAAGATCCATGAAGGCCGCGCGACGCTGAAACGCCTGGCCGAAGCAGGAAATTCGCGCGCCCAGTTCCTCATGGCCGAGGCCTGTGTTTTGGGCCGACCATGGCCGAGGGACATGCCATGTGCGCGTCACTATTTTGAAATGGCCGATGAAGGCGGATTTGCGTCGGCGGCCTCCAATCTGGGGCTACTCCGTGAAGCAGGTATTGGAGGGACTCTGGATCTGGACGCCGCCGAATCGAGCTTTCGCCATGCGATCAGTCTGGGCGAAATGCCAAGCCGCTATGAGCTTGGCCGTCTGCTGTTGCACAAAAGCAAGAATAGCTCGGAGGCCATCGAGCTGATGCTCGCGATCGCCGCCGAAAAGAATATCGGCGCAATCTACGTCCTCGTCCGCTATTGCCGTGAGCACCCGGACTGCTCGATCGACGCGAAGCAGCGAGCGGCATTCCAGAAGCAGCTGGAGGCGCTGGATTCTGGACAAAAAAATGAACTGGCGTGGGGATTGGCCGTCGATGTGATGTCTGATGGTGAAGATGCGCGCTACGCCATCCGCTTGATCGAATCGATTCCGATCAAAACAAGAAATCATTGGACTGTCATCGACACATTGGCCGCCGCACACGCACGTGCCGGTGAGCATGCATTGGCCGCTGATCTTGAACTGCAATCGATTGATTCAATGCCAAGCACAGTGAAGTCGCTTCAACGCAAGCTGCTGCAAGAACGACTTGATTTCTACAAATCCGGAAAAACCTGGGATCTCCCCTACTGACGTGATGGCTTGATCCGCACGCATCTGGGCGGACACGACGGTCGCGGTATTCGGCTGCGTCACGAATGCCTGCCAGCGATTTGAATCGACAGGATTCAAGTTGATGCGGGCGACGCGCCGGCTCGCCGAAACTGTCCGCCCGGGTGCACCGACCGCAAATCACATCATTGGCAACCCTCACGTCGACCAGAGCAAATCCGGGATCATGGATCCGCACCTTGATCATGGTTGTTCGGTCATGGCGATAACACAATCGTCGGAGGAGTGAGCCAAAGACGCTGCGCAATCGATTCGTTGTCGACCCTGCCAAGAGGCCTATTGTGATCGGTGTACTACATCACTAGCATACCAACACAATTTGCTTCGGTGATCGCTTTAATGTCAGTAGAATTAGCAATAGATTCCGTAGGTTATCGCTATCGCGGGGGCCACCAAGCCGTTGACGGAGTCAGTTTGACGCTCGGACCGGGCATCGTCGGCCTGCTTGGCCCGAATGGTGCCGGCAAATCGACGCTGATGCGGGTGATCTCTACGCTCGCGCGGGCAACGACGGGGCAGGTCTTGTGGTGTGGGGAGGATATCGCACGCAAGCCTGATAGGCTCAGACAGGAATTGGGCTACCTGCCGCAGGATTTCGGAGTGTACGAAGCGCTCTCCGCGCGTGAGTTCCTGATGTTCCTCGCCGCGGTAAAGGCCTTGCCCACCAAAACGATGGCCGCGCGTGTCGAGGCGTGCCTCGAAATGGTCGGATTGACCGACGTCGCGGATCGCCGTTTGGGCGGATTTTCGGGCGGCATGCGCCAGCGTGTCGGCATCGCCCAGGCCCTGCTCAACGATCCGAAGTTGCTGATTGTCGATGAACCCACCGTCGGTCTCGATCCCGAGGAGCGCGTGCGGTTCCGTCACCTGCTGGCAGAACTGGCCGGTGAACGTCTGGTGATCCTGTCGACGCATATCGTCTCGGATATCGAGGCCAGCGCAAGCACCCTTGCCGTGATGGCAGCGGGACAATTGCGATATCACGGCACCGCCGAAGCGCTGATCGCCGCTGCCGATGGTCACGCGTGGAACTGGACGGTGCCCGCTGATCAATTGGCCGAGATGCGCACCCGACTTCACATCAGTCGTGCGCAACGTCGTGCGCATGGCGTTGAAATTCGCGTCGTCGGTGCTTCGCCTTCAGCGGATGCCATCGCTGCAACGCCCGATCTTGAAGACGCGTACCTGTGGCTGCTGCATTGCAGTGGTCAGCCCTCGTGAGCGCGTTGCGCTCGGTAGCGGCCGTGTTGAGCGCAGATCTGCGCCAACGTATGCGCACGCCTCAATTGTGGTTGCTGATTGCGGGTCTGGCCGCCTTGATGTGGTGGAGCTTTCCCGCAGTCGACATGGACTATCTGACCGTTTCATTCGGCGATGGCGTGCGTGGGCGCTACTCCAGCGCGTGGATCGGCATGGTGGCGGCGCTGCTGTACAGCAGTTCACTGTCACTTGCCGGTTTCTATCTGGTTCGTGGAAC
>JBBQTY010000170.1:0-8864 GCA_038234445.1 Lysobacterales bacterium | reverse complement strand
ACATCGTGTGGTAGGATTACAACCGTCCTCGGGGTTTTTGCAACGACCTCGTGGCCACCAGGGCGCATTGCAGGTAATCGTCACTCCAATTGAACCCTCGCGCGTGAACCGCTGCGAGGGTTTTTTTTGTCTCGAATTCCTCAGCTATCCAGAGGAAATATCTTTAAAAACAATTGTTTGTGAGGAAATTCGAATTGCATCCGTTTGTTCAAAAGCATTCCCAGATTTCGCACAGATTGATTGAGAGCAAGGGCGTTGGAACTTGGCTGGATATTGTTGTTGCAAAACAACAACACTGCTTGGCATTGCCAGCGATGCCATTGCCATCGGCTCACGCGATCGTCACGTCCGAGTGCCGTCGAGCGGCATGCTCCTGCAGCGCCCATTGCACATGCTCGCGCACTAGCTCGGAAGGGTGCGCTGCCCGACCTTGCAACGCCTCGATGATCGCTGCTGAGAACGGGGCGTTTCCGAGCGCGACGGCGATATTGCGCAGCCAACCGATGTAACCGGTGCGTCGGATCGGCGAGCCTTCTGTGCGTTTGAGGAACTCTCCCTCGCTCCATGCGAAAAGGTCGATCAGCGAGCGATCGTCGAGCGCATGCCGCGGCGTGAAATCGGATTCCGGTGTGGATTTCGCGAATTTGTTCCACGGACAGATCAGCTGGCAGTCGTCGCAACCGAAAATCCGGTTGCCGATCGGTCGGCGAAATTCCAGCGGGATCGAGCCGCGCAGTTCGATGGTCAGATACGAAATACAGCGACGCGCGTCGACCTGATACGGAGCGACGATCGCCTGGGTTGGACAAATATCGATACAGCGTCGGCAGCTGCCGCAGTGCTCGCTTGCTGGAGTGTCCAGTGGTAGCGGTAGATCGGTGTAAAGCTCGCCAAGGAAAAACCATGAGCCCGCATTTCGATTGATCAGGCAGGTATGTTTACCGATCCAGCCGAGGCCGGCATCGCGGGCGAGGGCACGCTCCAGCACCGGTGCTGAATCGACGAAGGCGCGATAGCCAAACGGGCCGACCGATTCCTCAATGCGATCAGCGAGTTTCTGCAATCGGCTGCGCAAAAGCTTGTGATAATCGCGACCGAGCGCATAGCGGGCGATATAGGCGCTTTGCGGATCTTCCAGAACATCCCAGCCGTCGCGGGCGGATTCGGGCAAATAGTCCATGCGAACCGAGATGACACGCAGTGTTCCAGGCAGCAATTCGTCCGGCCGGCTGCGCTTGCGGCCATGCCGCGCCATATAGTCCATCTCGCCGTGACGACCCGCATCCAGCCAGTTGAGCAAATGGGTTTCGTCGTCGGCCAGTTCCAAGCCGGCAACCCCGAGCTGCTGGAAACCCAGTTCATGCGCCCAATGCTGCAGGTCGACGGTCAGTCTGGTGTAGTCGATGGAAGTCATGCAGCAAATCGATCAAGCGGGAACGGCGGACAAGCATACGACCTGTGATCGAAATCGCGGAGTGCTCCGTATAATCGAGGCATGTCAATCACATTGAATTCCAGATCCCTTTATCGCGTCGAGCAGGTGCGTGGCATCGATCGCAAGGCCATTGATGGCGGAGGGTTGGCCGGAGCCGAGTTGATGCAGCGCGCGGCTGCAGCCGCATTTGCGTGCATGCGCGCGCGCTGGCCCGACGCGCGGCGCGTGCTCGTGGTCGCGGGAGGGGGCAACAATGGCGGTGACGCTTTCTTGTTTGCGCGGATGGCCCGGCAGGCCGAACTTGATGTCCATGTGGTTGCGCTCGGCAACGAATCGCAAGGCGACGCTGCGCTCGCACGTTCGGCCTGGCTGGATGCGGGAGGCAGCATCGGCGTGTTTGAAGCATCGTCTTCGCTGGGCAATGCGGACGTGCTTATTGACGGACTGTTCGGAACCGGTTTGAGCCGGGCACCGACCGGAACCGCTGCCATGTTGATTCATCGAATGAATTGCGCGTCTGGCGGAAAACTGGCATTGGATGTTCCATCCGGCCTCAATGCCGACTCGGGGGTCGCGCCAGGTGTTGTGTTTCGGGCGGATGCAACGATCAGTTTTGTCGGCTGGAAGCGCGGTCTTTTTACGGCAGATGCATTGGATTGTTGTGGATCACTGCAGCTCGATACCTTGAATATCCCAGCTTCGACTTACGAAGGATTCGATGCCGACACCAAGTTGCTCGATGCGACCGTACTGTCGCTACTTCCGCCACGTTCATACAATGTCAATAAAGGCCAGTTTGGACATGTTCTCATTATCGGTGGTGACGAAGGCATGGCCGGTGCGGTTGCATTGAGTGCGGAAGCTGCGTTGCGCGTCGGCGCCGGTCTGGTCAGTGTCGCGACACGAGCGACGAACGTCACAGTGATTCATGGCATTCGTCAGGAACTGATGGTGAGAGGCGTCGATGGCCCGCAATCCGTGCAGCCGATGCTCGATCGCGCCAGCGTCATGGCGATTGGTCCGGGATTGGGGCAGGGCGCTTGGAGCCATGCCTTGTGGGATGCGGCGCTGCGAGTCGACAAGCCCTGCGTGCTCGATGCCGATGGGCTCAACCTGCTCGCGCGCGAATCGCGATGCTTGCCGCAATCGACTGTGCTGACGCCGCATCCGGGGGAAGCCGCGCGATTGCTCGATTGCGATGTGGCGACGATTCAGGCTGATCGATTCGCCGCCGCGCGCGCGCTGGCCAAGCGCTACTCGGCAGTCGTCGTCCTCAAGGGAGCTGGCAGTCTGATTGCGAACATCGATGGTCAGCTCGCACTGTGTCCTTTTGGTAATCCAGGCATGGCAAGCGCGGGCATGGGCGATGTGTTGACCGGCGTGATTGCAGGCTTGTTGGCGCAAGGACTTGAGGCCTGGGATGCCGCGCGGCTGGGAGCAGTCGCACATGCGATTGCTGGTGACCAGGCCGCTGGAAAATGTCCGCGTGGAATGATCGCGAGTGACTTGTTTGTGCACCTTCGCAATTTCATGAATGGACAAACCGCATGAGCGCGCGTAGCGAATGGTTGCGAATCGATGAGGCTGGGTTGACCCGATTGGCAAGGTGGTTCGCCGCATGCGTCGGCGACGGCGGGGTCATCCTGCTCGAAGGTCAACTCGGTGCGGGCAAGACCACGTTTGCCCGCGCCTTGCTTGGCGCACTCGGCGTTGGCGAACGGATCAAGAGTCCGACCTATAGCTTGATCGAGTCTTATCGGGTCGGCGATCTGTGCATCCATCATCTGGATCTTTACCGAATTGCCGATGCCGAGGAACTGGAGTGGCTGGGTTTGCCGGACCTGCTGGATGAAACCAGTTTGATCGTGGTTGAGTGGCCGGAACGTGGCGCGGGCGCGCTACCGCCAGCCGATCTGAGGCTTTGCCTTGCTCACGCGGGTGATCACCGGGATCTTGTTGCTGTCGCCGCGAGTGGACGAGGTGAAGAGTGGCTTCAATGCTTGGATAGCGATAAAGCGTGACCGGCTTCAGTGCTGAAAACTTTCTCAGGAATGTCCTGCATATTGCGGATTTGAAAGGAAAAAGACTTGAAATGCGTCTCCATCTGCGATTGAATGCTTAACCATGGATGGTCGTGTGCCGATGATGACTCGAATTCTTTTGGCTCTGGCCTCGCTGCTGGTGGCCGCTTCAACCGTGAACGCCGCAGAAGTCAAGGCGTTGCGCATCTGGCCCGGCCCCGAATACACCCGCGCCGTATTCGATGTTTCGGGGCCCGTTGACTACAAGCTTTTCGACTTGATCGGTCCCAACCGGTTGGTTCTCGATTTGAAATCGAGCAGTTTCGCAGCCGGTTTTGAGGCTGCCGAAGCCAAGGGCGTGCTCAAGGCAATTCGGACCGGTCCGCAAGGAAAGTCTGATGTTCGCGTCGTTTTCGATCTGGACGAAGGCGTGCGTCTGAAAAGTTTCCTGCTCCCGCCCGCGGAAAAATTTGGCTATCGCCTGGTTCTCGATCTTTACGCGAAGGCTCAGCCCGAGGCGGTCAAGACCGTCGCCAAGATTGTTCCTCCCGGTGCGTCGCGCAATGTCGTGGTCATGATCGATGCCGGTCACGGCGGCGACGATCCGGGTTCAGTTGGAGCTTCCGGCACCTACGAAAAAGTCATCACCCTGGCCGTTGCGCGCGAACTCAAGCGCGTGATTGATCTGGAGCCCGGCATGAGTGCGATGCTGACGCGGGATAGTGACTTCTTTATTCCGCTCGATGAGCGCTATCAGAAGGCGCGCGAGGCGAAGGCGGATCTGTTTGTCTCGGTTCATGCGGATGCGTTCACCAAGAGTGAGGCCCGCGGCAGTTCGGTTTGGGTCCTGTCTCCGCGCGGGGCAACCAGTCAAGCTGCTCGTTGGCTGGCCGATAGCGAAAATCGCGCCGACCTTGTCGGTGGTGTGTCGCTGGATACCCGCGATGACACGCTGGCCGCCGTACTTCTGGACCTTTCCCAGGGAGCGACGATGGAAGCCAGCAATGCCGTCGCGGTGCAGGTTCATGCCGCAATGGGCCGCGTTGGGCCGACCCATAAGAACCACGTTGAGCGCGCCAACTTCATCGTGCTGCGCTCGCCGGACGTACCCTCCATCCTCGTTGAAACAGCCTTCATCTCGAACCCGTCCGAAGAGCGTCGGCTGAAGACGCCTGGCGAGCGAACCAAGTTGGCCGACGCGATTCTTGATGGTGTGCGCAACTATTTCCGCTCCACGCCGCCGCCTGGAACCTGGTTTGCGCTTGAAAACAATCGCGTCAGAGCCAGCCGTCACGTGGTTTCGCGGGGCGAGTCGCTGAGCCTGATCGCGGCTCAACACGGCATTTCAGTGGCAGCGTTGCGCAGCGTCAACAAGCTCTCGCAGGACAGCGTGAACGTCGGCGACGTTCTCGAAATTCCGCAAGGCTGAGCGCGCTTCCAGCTGAACAAGACGATGCGGTTGATCCGCTATCATGTCGGGTCACGTCCTGTTTCCCCTCGCGCATGGCCCGCATTCGTTCACTGTCCCCCGAGCTCGTCAATCAGATCGCCGCCGGTGAGGTCATCGAGCGCCCGGCTTCCGTGGTCAAGGAACTGATCGAGAACAGCCTGGATGCCGGAGCACGGCGCATCGAAATCGATATCGAGGAAGGCGGCGCACGCTTGATCCGCGTTCGCGATGATGGCGTCGGCATCGACGTCGAGGATCTGCCAATGGCGATCTCGGCGCATGCAACGAGCAAGATCGCCAGTTTTGAGGATCTCGAAAAAGTGGGCACGCTCGGGTTTCGTGGCGAGGCGTTGCCGTCGATTGCTTCGGTTTCGCGATTTGCATTGACCTCGCGAACGGCGGACGCGGAAAGCGCGACGCGCATCGAGGTCGATGGCGGAAAACCGCACAGCCTGCGACCGGCTCAGCACGCGCCCGGAACCAGTGTGGAAATTCGTGATCTTTTCTACAATTTGCCAGCGCGACGAAAATTCATGCGCGCCGAGCGTACCGAGTTCAACCACATCGACGATCTGGTCAAGTCGATCGCGCTGGCGCGCGATTCTGTCGAGATCCGACTTGGCAACAATGGCAAGATTGTTCGTCTGTACAAGCCGCTGCGCGGCGCCGAGGATGCCAGTCGTCGGGTAGCGGACGTGCTGGGCGAAGAGTTTGTCGGCAACAGCTTGCGCGTCGACCATAGCGGTGCGGGAATGCGATTGTCCGGCTGGGTGGGACTGCCGACGGCATCACGCTCGCAGGCGGATCAGCAGTATTTTCATGTCAATGGACGCCTCGTGCGTGACCGCGTCGTTGCCCATGCCGTGCGTCAGGCCTATGCGGACGTGCTGTTTCACGGCCGTTATCCCGCCTTCGTGCTGTTCCTTGAGCTCGATCCGCAGGGCGTCGATGTCAACGTGCATCCCGCCAAGAGTGAAGTCCGTTTTCGTGAATCACGGTTGATCCATGATTTTCTCTATCGCAGTCTGTACGAAGCGCTTGCTGGAACGCGTGCGGGCATTCAGCCAAACGTCGATGGCGTTACAACCTCGGATTCGGGTGAGTTGATGGCTCATTCGGTGTTTCGCCATCAATCTGGTTTTCGCTTGGGCATTGGCGAACCATTGGCGGACTATGCCGCGCTGCTCGGTACGCCGTCGGCAAGCTTCGTCGCGAACTTCGCTGTGCCGAATGGCGGGGATGGCGCAGCAGACTCGACGGAATTGGAAATCCCGCCTCTGGGATTCGCGATTGCACAATTGCATGGCGTGTTCGTGCTTGCACAAAATGCGCATGGTTTGATTCTGGTCGACATGCACGCAGCACACGAGCGCATCACCTACGAGCGACTCAAGCTCGCGCAAGCGGGTGAGGGAATCCGCTCACAAATGTTGCTGGTGCCGATGATGATTGCTGTCAGTGAGCGCGAGGCGACGATTGTCGAAGAGCAAGGTTCGCGCTTTGCCGAACTCGGTCTGGAAATTGTGCGCAGCGGACTGCAGGGCATTACGGTCCGTCGTGTGCCGACCCTGCTTGCATCCGGCGACGTGCCGCAGCTGGTACGTGACGTGATTGCCGACTTCGCTACGCATGGTTCAACGCGGCGTATCGAAGAAGCCGGCAACGAACTCCTTTCGACGATGGCTTGCCACGGTTCGGTGCGTGCCAACCGGCGCTTGAGTCTTCCCGAAATGGACGCACTATTGCGCGACATGGAAGCGACCGAGCGCTCGGCGCAGTGCAACCATGGTCGTCCGACCTGGGTGCAATTGACGATGCAAGAGCTTGATCGATTGTTTCTCCGCGGTCGATGATGATCGCAACCCCGAAATCCACCCGAGGATTCCCGCATGTTGATAATGAGTTTGCTGATGGCCGCAAGCGTTTCCGGAACCCAGCTGATTTCTGTCAGCATTGATGATGGCTATATGAAAGAGATCGAAACCTGGCGTGCGCAGCGCGTCGAACGTCTCAAATCCGAAGATGGCTGGTTGTCCCTGGTCGGCCTTGATTGGCTCAAGCAAGGGGTCAACAAAATCGGCAGCGCTAAGGACAATGACATCGTTATTGCCAAGGCGCCTGCCCACCTGGGTACTATCGAGTGGAAGGGTGGCAAGGTTGCGATAACGTTGGCGGCGGACTCAGGCGCGATGATCGATGGCAAGCCCTCGACCAGCGCCGAGTTGCTCGACGACTCGCATGAGAAACCGACCACGATCAGCTTCGATAGCGTGCGCTTCTACCTGATTGATCGTGCTGGTGGAAAGAAAGGCTTGCGCATCAAGGACAGCGAAGCGAAAACGCGCAGCGGATTCCTTGGCATCGACTACTTTCCGATAGATCCAAGCTGGCGTATCGAGGCGAAGTGGGTGGCCTTTGATCCACCGCACATTCTGGAAATTCCCAATGTGATCGGCACGATTGACAAGATGCCGGTACCCGGCAAGGCGGTATTCGAACACGATGGCAAGACCTTCGAGTTGCTGCCCGTTCTGGAGACCGAAGATGCCGATGAGCTTTTCTATATCATTGCCGACAAGACCAGCGGCAAGGAAACCTACGGCGCGGCGCGCTTCATTTACTCGGCGATGCCGAAAGACGGCAAGGTCGTAATCGACTTCAACAAAGCGTACAACCCGCCTTGCGCATTCACGCCGTTTGCAACGTGCCCGTTGGCGCCGCCAGAAAACAGGCTGGGTGTTGCGGTCAATGCCGGTGAGAAGAAATATCGCGGCAGTCACCAATAAGTTTGTCGGTATTCGCGGCGCGCGGTGTTGATCTATCTCGCGCGCCGCCGTTGTTTGGTTACCTACTGCCCAGTGAACGCGGGCTTGCGACGCTCCAGGAATGCTTGGGTGCCCTCGCGCATGTCAGCGGTGGTGAAACACAATGCAAAGGCTTTGCTTTCGTAGTCCATGCCTTCCGCGGCGGCGCATTCGCCGCCAACCAGGATCGCGTCGAGGATGCTGGCCAAGGCATGCGGCGCAGACGCAGCGAGTTGATCGGCAATGCCTGCGACTTCCTCATCGAGCTTTTCGACAGCGACAACACGATTGACGAGTCCCAGCTCAGCCGCGCGTGTGGCACTGACGGGCTGACCGAGCAGGCAGAACTCCAGCGCCGCCGCTCGGCCGGCAAGCTGCAACAAGCGTTGCGTGCCGCCGAACCCTGGCAGCAAGCCGAGGGTGATCTCTGGCAGTCCGAGCTTTGCCTTTTCGCTGGCGATGCGAAGATGACAGCACATCGCCAGTTCGAATCCTCCGCCGAGGGCGAATCCCTGAATTCGCGCGATCACAGGTTTTCCGAGCATCTCGATTGAACGCATCATGGCCTGACCGGCACGCGAGAAAGCCTGGGCTTCGACCGGCGAGATGGTATTCAGCTCGGCAATGTCCGCACCGGCGACAAATGCCTTTTCACCGGCTCCTGCGAGCACAACCACGCGCACCGAATCATCGTGTCTGGCCTGAGCGAAAGCGATTTGCAGTTCGTTGATGGTGTCGCGATTCAGCGCGTTGAGCTTGTCAGGGCGATTGATGGTCAGCGTGCGCACGGCGTCACGATCCGAGCTGATCAGGTTGCGAAAGGCCATTCGAGAGCTCCGTTTACGGTCAGTTTCATGAAGGACGCGGATGATAGCAGCGGCTTCGGTGAGAACTTTGGCTGCCAATCAAGCTCTGAGGTCTCGGCGCGTCGGGGTAAATTGGCGTTCCGGGGTGGCTCAGGTACACTGGCCGGCCTTTTTTGTGCCGTTCGGGTTGCCGAACCGGCGCAGCATTGCGTAACTATCCGTTTCAGATCCATTCTGGAGGCAGCATGAAATTTGGTTTGTCACTCGCCATGGTGGCGTTGTTGGTATCAGGGACGGCACTGGCCCAGGACACGACGTCCGAAAAGGGCAAGCTTTCGTATTCGATCG
>JBBQTY010000169.1:0-8889 GCA_038234445.1 Lysobacterales bacterium | reverse complement strand
GGTTTTGATTGGCGTCCGGCGAGGCGATTGCGGATCATCTGTGCAGCGTGCTTGCCCATCTGCTTGGCCGCCGGGGCGACCCCAGGCACGCGTTGGCCATTCTGGCTGAAGGCTGCCAAGTCGCCGATGACAAACACTTCGGGATGACTCGAAAGCGAGAGATCCGCGCCAACCTCGACCCGACCGCCGCGATCGAGCGTCGCGTCGAGTTGCTTGCCGAGTGGTGAGGCGGCGACACCCGCAGCCCACAGGACGGTTCGCGCGGCGATGCGCCGTTCGCCGATGCTGACGCCGTGCGCATCGATCGCTGTCACCGCTTGACCGAGCTCGACATTGACACCGAGTTTCTCAAGTTGGCGTTGTGCTTTCAGCGACAAGGATTCCGGCATGGCCGACAGGATCCGCGGCCCGGCTTCGACCAGATGGATGCGCGCGCGGCGTGGATCACTGTGGCGAAACTCGCGCGGCAAGGTGTGGCGCGCAATTTCGGCGAGCGTGCCTGCGAGTTCGACACCGGTAGGACCGCCACCGATGATCACGAAATCGAGCCATTCGGCTTGCGCGGCCGCATCGGGCTCGCGCTCGGCACGTTCAAATGCCTCGAGTACGCGCCGTCGGATGCGCAGTGCATCGTCAAGCGTCTTGAGACCCGGCGCATCGGCAGCCCAATCGTCGTGGCCAAAATACGCATCACGCGATCCGGTCGCGACGATCAGCGTGTCGTAGTCGATCGTGCCGCCGACCAGCGTCACGCGCCGCGCCGCGACATTGATGCTTCGCGCCTCGTCCATGATCACGCTGACGTTGCGCTGCGTGCGCAGGATGTGGCGCAGCGGTGCCGCGATATCCGTCGCCGACAGACCCGCCATTGCGACCTGGTAAAGCAGCGGCTGGAACAGATGATGATTGCTGCGGTCGACCAAGGTGATGCGAACCGGCGCCGACGCGAGCGCGCGAGTTGCCGCAAGGCCACCGAAACCGCCGCCGAGAATCAACACATGGGGCATCTGCATCTCTTTTCTCCCGCAAACTTGCGAACGTGCAATCTCCCGTCGCAGACGCTGCCAGATCGGAAAAGCAGTGCAGGCGTCATGGTCGGTTGCTTCCTCGCCATGCTAGCGCGAAGGAAATGAATTCGAAGCCCTGAACAGCGTTGAAGAAAACTGGCCGAAGTCGCGATCAGGAGCCCCAGTTCATCGCGCTTGGGAAGGACTTTCGCGATTGCACCGCATGACCTTGCGCAGCACCTCATTCGTCTGCCATTACGCACCTTTGGTCAGCCAGCGCAGTCTGAAAACGCTTGCACCCGCGTTCGTTCGAGATGAGTCGTGGCTGTCACGAGCTCATCGATGGAGACCATGATGGGACGTACATGAAACGCGTTGCGCGTAACGGGAAAGGCGCGTCGCCGCGCAGGTGAATCAGGATCCGTTCGCTGGCCAGTTTGATGAGGCCCAAGCGCCCCGGCAGGGGCCGCATTCGACCCGACGTGGAGAGTCGCCTAGAGATACGAAAAGTCCGTCAGGCACCTGCAACCCTCCTTCTGCACACGCCTTTGCGCCCACCGGTCCGTCTACACGCATGGTTGTCTGGATAGCCAGCGTCCACATCGAAAGCGGGTGAGCGAGCGTTTTTTCTGCAAGGATGACGGATTGACAGTCCATTGAGAGGAGTCGACGATGCTGCGCAATACTCCCGGATCCGCGCTCTACCTGGGGTTGCGCCTGACATGAAAGCGACCCGCTCGCGAGCGACCATGATGCCCAGTTGCAAAGCGGCCGTTGCGTATTTTGCCATCGTGTTGGGAACAGGCTTCGTATTCGGCACCGTTCGCGTTCCACTCCTTGTCCCCCGACTCGGAGAACGGGATGCCGAGCTTCTGGAAATGCCGCTCATGCTTGTCGTAATCGTCCTGGCTGCGCGCTACGTCGTAAGAAAGTTCAAGCTCCCTCCGAGCCTGTCTGTGCGGCTACTTGTCGGGTTCGCAGCGCTGGCGATGTCTGTGCTTGCCGAGCTGCTCTTGGCGGCTGCGCTTCAAGATGTTTCAGTCGGACAGTACATCGCAAGCCGTGATCCGGTGTCTGGCGCTGTCTATCTCTTCGTTCTGTTGCTGTTTGCGCTCATGCCATACATCCTCACGCGCTTCCTCGGGGCACACGCGCGCCACGCGGAATAGCGGGTCTAACCGTTCGCTCAACTCGGACTACGGCTGCATTGTCTTCCGCGCTCTCTCAACCGCCATCTTTCTCGTCTTTGCTCAGCACGTCGGTGCAGGCTTGGCCGCGTGCTTTTTTGCGCTGGGCTGAATGACACGTGCCATGGCCGTTGATCCGCTTGCTCCCGCCGAGCGGCGCCTGGCTGTGGCCGCAGCCCTCGCGGTAGCGCTGCTTTGCCTTGCCTACGCCATCGTCCTGACGCTTGGACTCCTTGCACTTCCTTCGTCTGCCCAGCAGATCCATGAGCCTTGGTTCACGCTCATGGAGCTCCTTGTCATTGCCCTTGCGCCAGCAATGGTTGCATTGACAGTGGCTCTGCATGCACGGGCACCGCGCCAGCGAAAGTCATTCGCCCTTGCTGCCGTAGCCTTCATGGCCATGTGCGCTGCAATCACCTGCGTTGTCCACTTTTGCATTCTCACGCTCAGTCACCAGCCATTGTTCGCCGAATCATCGTGGACGTACCGGCTTCTCTCCTTTCAGTGGCCATCCGTGGCGTACGCACTGGACATCCTGGCATGGGACTTCTTCTTTCCATTGGCGGCGTGCTTCGCAGCCGCTTCGGTCCAGGGTGCCGGGCTCGCGAGCGCTATCCGCAAGCTTCTGTATGCCAGCGCCGCAGTCGCATTCGCCGGTCTCGCCGGCGTACCGCTGGCCAACATGCAGTTTCGAAACATTGGCATCATCGGTTACGCGGTGGTCTTCCCGGTCGCGGCTGCGTTGTTGGCGATAGTCTTCAATCGAGCCAGCAATACCGACGCCGACCAGCCGGGTTCTGGAGCGGGCCCACGATAAATTGGATTCGTAAATAGTTGCCATATTTTATTTATGGCGAGTACAAGAAACAGAAGGGAAGTTCGACGAGGTGAAAGGCTGGAACGGAATTGCGCCATCGAACTCTCTGCTCGCCTCTGCGAGGCGGCATTGTATTGTTGCAAATATGTCGGTTGCGCGGACAGGCGGGAAAACAGCATCAAGCCCGCGACAGCGATCAAAAAGAGAGTGCTGCCTGCGAACATGATCTTTCCAACTATCGAAAACGACTCGAAAGTGCCGCGTTTGATGCGCGAGCCTTCATAAAAGAGAAAGCTCGCACCAACAAGAAGGGCTGGCCGCGAACAAATTTCTTCGAACGTCGCCAACTGGACGGCGCCAGCGACACGTCCATCTTCGTAGTACTAGCTGAGCTCAGCATGGGGCGATCCACACATGGCCGCCATGCAAACCGAAGCTGCCGTTCGTGAGCGGCAGCTTCGGGGCGATCCAGTCAGAAGGAAAGGCGAGGCCTGGTCCTTGACAACATGACGTATTGCAATCCTGATGGCACGATCAGACACGCATCCGCGAAAGCAAGCGTGACGGATTCGAGACGTGAGCTATCAGGCCGCTGCGTCTTTCAGCTTCTTCAGCGGGCGAACCTTGACCTTGGTGCGGGCCGGCTTGGCTGCGAACATCTGCTCTTCTTTCGTGAACGGATTGATGCCCTTGCGCTTTGGCTGTGCCGGCAAGCTGACCACGGTGATTTTCAACAGGCCGGGCAACGTGAACGATCCCGCCCCCTTCTTGTGGACGGATCCCGCCACAGCGCCTTCCAGCGCGGCCATGACAGCGCGCACATCTTTGGCAGCCACGCCGCTTGCCTCAGCGATGTGAGCGACCAGCCCTGTTTTGTTCAAGGCGTCCTTGATCGGTTTCTGCGCAGCCGGAGCTGCTGCCTTTGGAGTCGCTTTGACCTTGGTTGCTTTCTTCGTTGCCATGATTCGTTCCTGCGTGATGAATGAATGGATGGATCAAACGTCCATCGCGCGCTGAATGTACGGGAAGTCCGGCGCGCAGCCAAGTCGATAGCGCAATTTTGAGCACTTTCGAGTCGTTATTCGCCTCAGAAAGCCGCGATCAACAACTCGGAATGGGCGCAACCAACCCAAAACGGTCTTTCGCGAATGTCGCAAGGACGTCTGAAATCAGCCGCAGCGCACGCTTGATTTGCCAGTTCGGTAGCAGTCTGGTCGATCACTTCGCGGTCTTTTTGACCGAGCAGGCAGCGATTTCAAGTCATGCCGTGATTCAGTCTTCGCGCCATCGGTGCTTTGGGCCTATCGCACATCCGCTCTGCGAGCCGCTTGCCCGCGCTGCTCGCCGCTTGTCATAAAGGCATCGCCGCGAGCTCTCAGCCGATCCAGTGTGTACGCCACACCCTCACTGGAGTACGCCATGATCTTCGCCATCCCACGCCATCTGTCGCGCTTCGCGCTGGCCATTGCGCTGGCCTTGCCGTTGTTCGCGATAGCGCAACAGCCTGCCGATCTGCATGCGCAGTTGGAGCAACGCGCCAAGGCATTTTTCGCCGAGGCCAAGCCGGGCGGCGTGGTGCTCGTGCGCAAGGGTGATCAGATCCTGCTGCGCGAAGGCTTCGGTTTGGCCGATGTCGAGAACCAGGTGGCGATGACGCCAGACAAGGTGCTTCGCCTAGGCTCGGTCACCAAGCAATTCACCTCGTTCGCCGTATTGCAGCTCGTGCAGGCAGGCATATTGCGCATCGATGAGCCCGTGGCCGAGGTACTGCCCGATTTGCCGGCGGCCTTGGGCAAGGTGAGCTTGCGCCAATTGCTCACTCACACCTCGGGCGTGAAGAACGTCAGCAAGATTGCCGAATCGCGTGCGGCTCGCCGCAACGAGGCGACCGTCGATTCGCTGATCGCTTTTTTCAAGGACCTGCCGCTGGAATTCGAACCCGGCACCCGCTTCGAATACAGCAACTCCAATTACATCCTGCTGACCAAGGTCATCGAAACGGCCAGTGGCATCGCCTACGCCGACTACATGCAGAAATCGGTGTTCGTGCCGCTGGGCATGTTGCATACCCGCTTCGGCAGTCATACCGACCTTGTGCCCGATCGCGCCCATGGCTATCGCATCGTCAAGGGAACACTTGAGAACGCGGATTTCATCAGCATGACCCAGCCGCAAGGGGCCGGTTCCTTGATCAGCACGGTGGACGATCTCAATCGTTGGGATCTCGCGCTGTCTGAAGGCCGCTTGGTCGACAAGGCGCTGATGCAGCAAGCCTTCACGAAGGTTCAACTGCGCGACGGCAGCAGCATGCCCTATGGCTTCGGCTGGATGATCAGCCAGGTGCAGGGGCGAGCGAGCAACGAGCACAGCGGATTCATCAATGGGTTCTCGACGTACACGTTGCGTGTGCCCGCGCAGCAGCTCTACGTCACGGTGCTGACCAACTCCGAGCAATTCTGGCTCGACGATTTCGCCGTCGAACTCGCCGCGATCGCACTCGGTCAGCCCTTCGACAAAACACCGGCGAAGACGGCGGACGCAACGACGTGGCTCGGTCGCTACGATTTCGGCAAGGACGGTATTCGCGAACTGAAACAGGAGGCCGGCCAGCTGTCACTCGTCCACGAAGGCGACAAGCCGATCAAGGTGACGCCGGCCATGGACGGCCGCTACTACCTCGATGAAGGTCTGGATTACCTGAGCTTCGAGCGCCGCGAGGACGGCAAGTTTGCGATGACGCAACATAGCCGGCTGCTGGGCGACAGCACCGGCATGCGTTGAAGAAGCAGGCCTACAGGCTCAGCAGTTCCTTCAGGCGCAGGCTCTGGCGGCGGGAGACTTCGACGTCCCCGCCGCCTTTCAAGATCAGCTGCAATCCGCCATTGGTCCACGGCGTGATCTGATCGACGTAGTTGAGGTTGACCAGATGGCTGCGGCTGGCGCGGAAGAACACCGCCGGATCCATTTGCGCTTCGATCGCGCCAAGCGCTCGATAAACCATCGGCGAATGTGCGCCGAAATACAGACGGCTGTAATTGCCGACGGCTTCGATCAGACGAATCTCGCGCGGCTTGACCAGCCAGCAGTGCTCGCCGTCCTTTACATAAATCGGAGCATCCGCAGCACGTGCCGCAGGGGCGGGTTCTGGCGCGTGATCAAGTTTCGCAATCGCTCGCGCCAGTCGCTCGGGTTCGATCGGCTTGAGCAGGTAGTCGATCGTGTTGACCTCAAACGCGCGCAGTGCGAAATGTTCGTAAGCCGTCGTGAAAATGATCTGCGGCATGTGCACCAGGCGCTCCAGCAACACGAAGGCGCTGCCGCCGGGCAGGTCGATATCGAGGAACGCGAGCGCTGGCATCTCGCGTTCGATCAGGGCCACGCCGGTGTCGACATCACCGGCCTGACCGACCAGGCGCACCTGCGCATGCGCCTTGAGTTGGTGTTCCAGCTCATACCTTGCCAGTTCCGAATCTTCGACTATCACGGCGTTGATCATGGGGCTTCTTCCAACTTCAGGCTGGCGAGGACGCAATCGCCGTCCTGGCGCAAGTCGAAACGCGCGGACGCACCGAACGCCAGCTGCAATCGCTGTTCGAGGTTGTTCAAACCGGAACCGTTGCTCGCCGCGCGATCGCGCAGCACGCCGGTATTGCGCACTTCAAGGACCAGGCCGCGCCCTTTCCGGTGAACTTCAACCTTCAGCTCGCCGGGCTCCGGCGTCAAGCCGAGGCCATGCTTGATGCCGTTTTCCACGAGCAGTTGCAGCGCGTGTCGGGGCACGTGCAGCTCCATCGCGTTTTCATCGACGTCCTCGCTGTAGCGCAGGCGTGCACCCAATTGCAGTCGCATCAGATCGATGAAGTCGCGCACCACGGCCATTTCTTCGGCGACCGTCACGAGCGCGGCATCCTGCTGGTTGAACTGGTAGCGCAACGTCGTCGCGAACTTGCCCAGCATGACGCGCGCGGCCTCCGCATCCTTGAGGATCAACGCACGGATATTGTTGATGGCATTGAACATGAAATGCGGACCCAGATGGCCTATCAGCGCCTGCAGCTGCGCGTCTTTCAGGGCGAGCTGCAGTTCTCGTTGCGCTATCGCCGCCTCACGCAGGCGTTGCTGGCGACTCAGCGCCACGTACAGCAAGCTCCAGAGGAAATAGGCAACCAGCAGCAAGGGCGCATGTGCAAGAAACGGCTGATTTTCATGCAGGGCGGATAGGGATGGCTTGATCAGCGTCACCGTCCATACGCTGGAATAGAATATGAGATCGACCAGCAGCGCGATCGCTGCGCTGGAGGCTGCGACCAACACGAGCATTCGCAACTCGCTCAAGCGGGCCGCCTGGGCGCGGCGGTAGGCCGCCCGCAGCGCAAGGCTACCGATCACGGCCAGCGCCGTCAGTGCCGCCGCCAGCAATTCCGGTGACGCTCCCGGCACCGCGGCGTCGGCAGGCTCGGCCACCAGCTGCAATAACGTGAATGCAAACCAGCCGATCGCTTGCAGTAGCCAGAACCGCACATCCATCGATGTCTCCAGGATCCACTTGCAACAAGGTTACACAGTGCCATGACCGATGCGGTACACGGGCGCTTTGGTGTCATCGGCGAAATAGCGCAACGCGACCATCTGGCCTGAGCAGCCGTATCTGTTTCAGGAGTGGCACCGGTGATTCCGCCGTCTACATGGCCAAACAGCCTGAGTATTGTGAAAACGGCACGCGCATGACAAATCTTCGCGCGCCTGCGCTCAGCGTCCGCGCTCGGCCCGACATCAAGGTTTCGCTGTCGATTCTTCGATTCAGCCCGATTCGACTACGCTCTCGCGCAGCTCAGGCGCTATCCCAATCTCGAGGTGGATCAGGCGCCACTGGATTAGGCGAATTTCTGACTTAAGGAATAAAATCATTACCATCCAGCGTCAGTGTGCATCGCCATGAGATAGCGTCGTCAACCGTAGCTATTGGACTACCAGCCCTGCAGATGTTGTGAAGCGCTTAGCCACCTTGCGAAAACGACGGAATGACGCAGGCGGAGACGGATCATTGCAATTCGTGTCAGCGGATGGTCGAGCGCAACAGGTACAACGACGATGCTCGAGGCAAAGGCCTTCGAGCATTTTCGACAAACGCCTCGTCGCAAATCAGATCAACCGACCCGCTTCATCTTCAGTCGGTAGCCGGCCCTGCGGCGTCATCGCATCGACCGCAACAGGCACTTCACGTGTGAGCCGGGCCAACAACTCTTCGCGCGAAAGTCCCGTTTGCTCCACCAGCGTGTTGAGCACATCGGGGCCAATCACTTTTTCGAGGTGTGCGGATCCAATCGGTTGATTGGGTCCTGTATTGACCCAGGAGTCCGCGGTTTCTGCGTGACCATTTTGCTTGAAACGGTCGACCAAATCGTGAAGCCCGCCGCTGAACACGCTTCCCACACTCGCGCCGCCGAGCATTCCGCCCAACTTGCCGAGCATTCCGCCTTGCGCGCCTTGCGGATCGCTCGCTCCGACAGCGCTGCCCGGAGCGGGATTCGGGCCTCCGAGCATTTCCTTGATCTTGTCGCGATTCTTGTATCCAGCAACAGCAAGGAGTCCCAACAACGCAACCATCGACGGCATTCCGCGGCTCATGTCATCTCCAAATTATCTGAATAGGAAGGGCTCGACTATTGCACACATCGTAGGATCCGCGCGCTAGGTTCTGGTTAAGAGACAACCGTGTATTGTCGTTACCCATCTAGGCGTCGCCGAGCAATCTGGGGAGTAGAAATGGGCATCATCTGGACAATCATCATCGGGTTTATCGCGGGCGTGATCGCAAAATTCATCATGCCTGGAAAGAATGAGCCTTCCGGTTTCATTTTGACGACCATCCTCGGCA
>JBBQTY010000168.1:0-9003 GCA_038234445.1 Lysobacterales bacterium | reverse complement strand
CCTGCCTGCGCGCAGATCTTTGTTGCGTCGACTTGAAACGACTGCAGGGATGCAGGAGGTAGAGCAACGCAGGAGCAGTTGCCGAGACGGCCAGTCTGTCTGCGTCGACGCGTCGCGATCTGCACACAGGCAGGCGTCGTGACGACTTTGCTACTTGATCAGACCCTCCCTAGCCACGCATCCAGCCGCTACAGTCGTAAATCACAAGGCGCGCGCCGAGCCTCTGGATCTTTGCGAAGATTTGACCTGTTGCGCGAACCCCGCGCAGCCGGATGCGCAGATGATCCACCACTGCATCGACTTC
This sequence comes from Lysobacterales bacterium, assembly GCA_038234445.1. Taxonomy (GTDB): domain Bacteria; phylum Pseudomonadota; class Gammaproteobacteria; order Xanthomonadales; family Rhodanobacteraceae; genus Dokdonella. The sequence continues at coordinate 8,699 of JBBQTY010000168.1, read as the reverse complement.
CACGCAAAGTGAATCCTTGTCGTTTAATGATATTATTGTATTTATGCTTTTTATTTTTGAAGGAAATGCAATGCTCGCCCGGACGACTCGTCCGTCAGCTTCGACAATCAGATACAACGCGCGCTGACGAAGTTGAAATCCTGAGTGAGCATACGCAATGTGCCATTCCTGAGCAGCGATGCGCGTGTATTCAGCTGACGGCGTTTCATCCACTTCAAATTGCTCTGCGCGCTCGCACATTCGCCTCATGCGCTTGCCACTCAGGATAAGCTGGCTTGCGTGAGCTTGCAGAGCCTCGTACTTGTTTCGAGCATGCTGCTGGTTCATTTCCAGAGTCACAGCATTGGATTCGGGCGAGCGCCCATGCACGACAAAACCGAGTCGTCGACACGCGCCATGGGCCGTTCTGGCCAACGCGAGTTCGAGCATCACGCGCAAGGCGTTGTGATCGGGGTGACGGTCGGTCAGTGATGGTGCGGCGACCAAGGTAGGGACGAAATCGAGGATTTCGGCAACCAGTTGATCCTCGCATTGTGCATCGCGCATCAGCAGACTCGTCAGCCCCTGATCGGGCCAACCGTAGTGACGGATACAGTTTTCGGCCACGCCAAGCTGTGCAAGCGCCGCTGCCGCCTCATGCCGACGGCGCTTGCCCCAGCGTACGCGCACCGTGGCATCAAGGCGCCAGCGCTTCTCGACCCAGCGTTGCGGCCACGGATTGTTGTCTCCATCGGTGACGATGACGACGCGCAACGAGGCGCCAACCGCAAGGGCCCTCTGGATCAAGCCGCCGGTCGCCAGCGTCTCGTCATCGGGGTGCGGTACTAGAATCAGCAATCGGGCGCGGTTGTCCAGATCCAGGACTGAGGTCATTGCGTGGCAGTCTGTGGATTGCTTGAGGCCACACCCAGCGTGCGGCCACCCAGACTAGCGCAATCAGCCGATATTCCGATGAATCAGTTCGAAATCGTCTCGCTCAGCTCATGGCGAACCTGACCACAGCCACGCAGCACATAGCGCTCGATGGTCAAGGCTTCGATGCCCATCGGTCCGTAGGCGTGCAGGCGTGTCGTTGAAATACCAATCTCCGCGCCAAGTCCGAGTTCACCGCCATCGCTGAAGCGCGAAGAGGTGTTGACCATGACAACCGCCGAACGCAAGGCCGATAAAAACGTTTCCGCCGCCTCAGAATCGGCCGTTGCGATGACCTCGGTGTGGTCGGATGTGTACTTGCGGATATGCCCGATGGCTGCCTCCAGATCATCGATGACGCGGATCGCGATGATCAGATCGAGATACTCGGCGGCATAGTCTTCATCGCTGGCAGGAGACGCGCCTGGCACCAGCACCCGCGTGCGTTCGCAACCACGCATCTCGACCTTGTGGCGTGCCAGCGCTGCCGCCGCACGCGGCAGGAAAGCCACGGCGACATCCTGATGCACGAGCAGGGTTTCCAGCGCATTGCACGCGCTCGGCCGGCTCACCTTTCCATCAATCAACAAATCCAGAGCGAGATCGAGATCGGCTGCCTTGTCGATGTACAAATGGCAGACGCCCTTGTAGTGCTTGATCACCGGCACCCGTGCATGCTCGGCAACGAAACGGATCAGGCCTTCACCGCCGCGCGGGATCGCCAGATCCACGATATCGGTGAGCTGGAGCAGCTCGACCATCGTTTCGCGACGCAAATCCTCGATAAGAGTTACCGCGGCGGCTGGCAAGTGGGCATCGCGCAGTACGCACTGGAGCAAACCAGCCAGCGCGCGATTGGAATGGATCGCTTCGGAGCCGCCACGCAAGATCACCCCATTGCCGCCCTTGAGGCACAACGCAGCGGCATCGACAGTCACGTTCGGGCGCGCCTCATAGATCATCGCTATGACCCCAAGCGGCACGCGGACGCGCTCGACAACGATGCCATTCGGTCGCGTGTCGCGCCGCGTCACCTGACCGACAGGATCAGGCAGATCAGCGACCTCGCGCAGACCCCGTGAAATACCGGCGATGCGATCGGCATCGAGACGCAGACGATCAAGCATCGCCGCAGCAATCCCGCGATGGGCGGCCTGGGCCATGTCGAGTTCGTTCGCAGCAAGGATCAGCTTGGCATCGGCTTCGATGCGTTCGGCCATCGTGATCAGCAGATCGCGCTTCCGTGCAGCCGAAAGCCCGGCTATTTTTTCAGCTGCATCCCGGCAGGCCAGTGCGGCAGATCGGATATCGGTACTCATGGGATCAGGCCATCACCATGTCGTCACGGTGGACGACGTTGCCGCCGTAGTTGTAGCCGAGCACTGCGTCGACGTCGCGCGAGTGACGACCGGCGATGCGACGGATATCGCTCGCCGAATACTGGCTCAGTCCGCGCGCGATACGGCGATCAACAGCGTCATCGCGACCGATGATTTCAACCATGTCGCCGCGCGCGAATTCACCATCGGCCAGCACAATTCCGCCCGGCAACAACGAGGCGCCTTTTTCGACCAAGGCCTTGGCCGCGCCTGCATCAACAATGATCGCCCCGGCGGCCATCGGCACTTGCTGCAACCAGTGCTTGCGCGCGGCCAGTCGGCTCTGCCCAGCGCGCAGTCGCGTGCCGCGAACCCGTCCGTGTCCGAGCATGCGGATCACGTCAGCGTTGGCGCCGTTGAACAGGATCGTATCAATGCCTGCCCCCGCCGCACGCACAGCCGCTTCGAGCTTGGTGCGCATGCCACCGGTTCCACTCGAGCTGCCTGCTCCGCCGGCCATCGCCAATAATTCGGCACTGACGCCGAACAGTTCATTGATTGGCTGGGCTGTGGCGTCGAGGCGTGGATTGGCCGTGTACAGACCATCGATATCGGTCGCGATCAGGAGCACGTCGGCATCGACCAGGGCCGCGACGATCGCAGCCAGATTATCGTTGTCGCCAAGCTTCAATTCATCGACCGAGACCGTGTCATTCTCGTTGATGACCGGCAAGGCACCGAGCCGCAGCAACTCGATCAGGGTCGCTCGTGCATTCAGATAACGTCGCCGATTGCGCAAATCATCGTGGGTCAGCAATACCTGCGCGACAGGTCGATCGAAAAAGCGTTGCCAGAGCGCAATCATTTGCGCCTGGCCGAGTGCTGCGAGGGCCTGACGGGCGGCCATCGCCGATCCCGCGGCGGGCTGCCTGGGAACCAAGGCACGGCCCGCGGCAACAGCACCGGAGGACACGATCACGACCTCGCGCCCGGCAGTGATGCTCGCCGCCACGAACTGCGCAAGCGCCAGTGCATGGCGTGAACTCAGTCCCACGCCTTCATCCGCAAGCAGACTGCTACCGACCTTGAGCACGGCTCGTCGCCAGACCGGCAAGTCCTGTTCGATGAAACCATTCGACATCGCGGCCAGTCCACCGGCACTCATTTCGTGGTCCATCGGCAGGCGTCGCGCATCTGCGTACTCATTGTAGATTCGCCAGACGATCGCGCAAATCATCGAGACGAAGATCAGCACCGGATCCCGGCGAAACGCGCGCAGCGAGGCTGGATTCCGGCGTTCGTCCTTGTCCTGCCTCACTGACCGAATCGGCGGCGGCTCGATAGGCATCCCGGAACGGCACACCGGCAACCGCCGCTTCGATGGCGACATCGGTCGCGTACATCGAAGGTTCTATGGCTGCGCGCATGCGCTGCGCATTCCATGCGAACGTCGTCAACAGATCGGGAAGCAGGGCCAGCGCCTCGAGGCCACGACGGAACCCGTGGAAAATCGAACCCTTGCTGGCTTGCAGGTCGCGCTGATACCCGGTCGGCAGTGATAGCAGCTGCTCGATTTCAGTGCGCGCTGCGGCGACACTCGCGTAACTTGCGCGCATCAATTCGATGACATCGGGATTGCGCTTGTTCGGCATGATCGAGCTGCCGGTCGTGTATCGAGAAGGTAGATTTACGAATCCAAATTCCGATGTTGTAAACAAAGAAAGATCCCACGCGAGGCGGCGTAAATCGAGTACCGCGGCGCCGAGCGCATCGAGTGCGGCCATTTCGAATTTGCCGCGCGAGAGCTGGGTGTAGATCGGGCTGATCTGCATTCGCGCGAAGCCGAGCTCGCGCGTGGTGTGATCGCGATCAAGCTTGAGATTGACACCGTAACCTGCAGCCGTGCCGAGAGGATTGGCGTCGATCAGTTCGAGTGTCTGCCGCGCGCGCCAAGCGTTGTCGACAAAGGCTTCGGCGAAGGCTGCAAACCACATTGCCGTCGACGAAACGACCGCGCGCTGCAAGTGGGTATAGCCCGGCATCGGCAACACATCGCACCCGGCGCGGGTGATACACACTTCCGCAACGGCGATGCAGATCGCACCCAGCTCCTCAAGCTTTGACTTGAGCCAGAGTCGACTCGCGACCAGCACCTGATCGTTGCGACTGCGCCCGCTGTGGACCTTGCGACCGGCATCGCCGAGGCGCTCGATCAGACGTGACTCGATCGCTGAATGGCCATCCTCAAAGCGCTCATCGAGGACAAAGGTTCCGTTGCGAAAATCACTGCCCAACTGATCGAGCTCACGCACGAGGTCGGCCGACTCCTGCGCACTGACAATACCGATATGGTTGAGCCCTTCGACATGCGCCTTGCTCGCCTCGATATCGAACAGGAAGAATTCGCGATCAAGAACCACATCATCTCCGGCCAGGAATTGCATGATGCGCTGATCGGTCTGCACACCCGATTTTTGCCAGAGAAGATCGCTCATGCCGTCGCCTCCGCAGCGATTCGAGTTGTGGGTATGCCGCTTAGCTCGTCGAAGCCAAGAGCAAGATTGACATTCTGCATCGCTTGGGTCGCCGCGCCCTTGAGCAGATTGTCCAATGTAACAACGACAACCACGCGCTTGCCGCCCGCTGCGAGAGCGAACCCGCCTATCTCGGCATGATGCTGCCCGGCAATCCGGCTGACCCATGGCGCTTCATCGACGATATCGATCAAGGCTTCATCGGCGTAGAACTCGGCGTAGCGCGCGATGATTTCCTCGCGTTTCATCGGCTGCTGGAGCCATAGATTGACTGTCATCGTGATACCGCGAAAATGCGGCGCGACATGCGGCATGAACTCGACCGGGATGCCGAGTTGCCGCGATACCTCGCGTTCGTGCACATGACCGACCAGCGAATACGGCATCAGATTGTCGCGCAACTTGGTCACGTCATTTTTGTCCGATGGCGTCGTACCAGCACCGGAGTAGCCCGAGACACCAAAGCATTGTGGCGGCCCGGCCAAGGCTTCCGTCAATGGCGAAATTGCAAGTTGCATTGCCGTGGCATAGCACCCCGGATTGCTGATCCGCCGCTGACCGGCATAGCGCGCACGGGTCAATTCGGGCAGACCGTAATACCAGGATTCGTCGAAGCGGTAGTCTGCCGAAAGATCGACGATGACATTTTGTTTGGCGCTCACATCGATCGCTTGCACGTACGGAGCCGCTGCACCGTTCGGTAGCGCCAGAACCAAAGCATCGGTCGCTCGCGCAGCGACGACCTCCGCATCAAGCGACTCATAGCGAAGCTCACCGCGAAAACCATCGACGTGGTCGCCAACGCGTTGGCCCTGCAATTCGCGAGATGAAACAAAGGCGAGCTCAAGACCGTCGTGGGCAGAGACGAGTCGAATCAGCTCGGCACCGGTATGGCCGCGGGCGCCGACAATTCCGATCGACTTCGCTGTCATGCCACTTGTTCCTTATGCGCGAGCAGCGTCGCCGGGCGCGTCCGGCAGTGATTCACGCATTTTTCGATCTCGGCAAATCCTTCGATCCCGTACCAGAATACTTTCCACTGCTCCATCTTGATACATCCATCCGATTCGGCGTAGTAGAACGGATTGACCGGATTGCCATGCCGCGAACGCCAGAACAGACACGGATTTTCCTCACGCATGACCTGCCAGACTGCGCGACCGAGACCTTCACCCTGGGCGTCATCAAGCACCGCAAACTTGTCGAGATAAGTGAAGCCGCCCTCGTCGAGCAAGATCAATGCGGCACGATAGTTCTCGCTGACATAGGCACGAAACAACGGCGTACGTTCGAAGTAATCATCGACCAGGGTGCGCGAGAAGCTCGATTCGATCAGTTCGCGCAGGCGTGGCAGATCCAGCTGATCCCATGAGTTGACGCTGAGCACTTTTTCACCGCGCCGGATCAGCGTTCCCGAGCCCTTGTGCGTGAACAATTCCTTGGCCAGCTCGGCAGGTTGGGTGATCGACACCGATGAGGTCAACGGAAGGCGATCAAGCAGGTTCTTGATCTGCTCGATCTTTACACGCATGCCCGAATGCAGCCACGACTGCGCGATCAGGTGTTCGTACTCGGTCGAGAGGTTGATTGAATCGATGACCCGGCCATCGCCATCTAGCAGGCCACCTGTGCCGGTCAGGAAGATGATCTTGTATGGCTGCAAGACCTGCACGAGTTCATTGGCGGCGAAATCGGCATTGATGTTGAGGATCTGTCCGCCTGCGGTTTCGCCCATGCTGGCGATCACCGGAATCGAACCGGCATGCAGGCTCGCTTCGATCGGCGCAAGATTGACGCGCTGAACCTGCCCCACCAAGCCGAGCGAATCGCGATCAAGATAGTCAGCTTCGAACACACCCGCGGTGATCGAAGTCGCCCGGGTATCCCCTTCCTGCAATGCTTCGACCAGCTTGAGATTCTGCGCCTGGAAAACACGACGCACGATCGCCAGCGCTTCGGGCGACGTTACGCGCAATCCATTGATGGTCTTCTTCTCGATCCCCGCGGCGGCGAGTTCCTCGTCCAGTTGCGGTCCAGCGCCATGTACGACGATCGGAGTCAGGCCGACCTCCTGCAGAAACGCGAGCGAGGAGGTCAACGCATCGAGATCATCACGCAACACCGCGCCACCGACCTTGACCACGGCGAAGCGCTTCGCATCAATCTGCGAAAAGCGCTTGAGGTACTGCGAAATCTCCTTCGCGCTGGCCATGCTTGAGAGCAAGCGCACGATGGTCTGGCGGGTCTGGCGGGTCGCACTATTCATGAATGATCCTGCACAGGGATTCGGCATAGGTTTTCAGATGATCGAACGCGACCCATTCGTCGGCTGTGTGGGCCTGGGCAATGTCGCCAGGGCCATAGACCACGGCGGTGTATCCCGCCTGCGAGAACAACGAAGCCTCTGTCCAGAAATCGACGGCGTTGCCAATCGGCAGATCGAGCGCATCGGCAATATCACGCGCAGCGAGCCGGCGTGTTTCGGCATCGGCAATCGCACCCGAGGGCAAGCTCGGGCCACGAAAGGTTTCAGTGAATTCCGCAGCTTGCGGGTTGGCGAAATCGCGGAACGTTTGCAGCAAACCATCAACGTCGGTTGAAGGCAACGGCCGGAATCCAAAACGCAACTCGGCGGCCGGCGCGATCATGTTGGCCTTGATGCCGCCTTCGACTCGGCCGATATTGAATCGTAGTCCGGTCAGTCCGCCGAATCGCTCGTGCGCGCAGGAATCAACATGCGCGAGTGCCTGGTTGCCCCAGCGAATTGCCTGATGCAGGGCACTGTCGGCGGCCGTTTGCTGTGCCGACGCGTGACCCGCGATTCCGGCGAAGCGCATCAGTACCGAACTGATTCCGCGATGGGCAAGCACGGCTTCTGCGTGAGTCGGTTCGGCGACCAGCACGGCCTCATACGGAATCCCGCGGGCAAGAAACGCCGCGATGCAGCGCGGATCATTGGCTTCCTCGTCCGAGGAAAACAGGAACGCGGCATCGCCTTGCGTAGTGTTCGCCGCGGCGATCAGTGCTGCGGCAGCACCCTTGATGTCACAGGCGCCCAGTCCGACTGCGCGGCCTTCGCCGACGCGCAGTTCAAACGGACTCGCCGACCAGTGCGGCGAATCAGGAACAGTATCGATGTGTACATTGAACAGCACTTTCGGTTTGCCGCGCGTCGCGAACAAGCTGACCGCGCCAGCGCCGTGATCGCTGACATCGATTTCAAAGCCTGGCAGATTCTTGCGCAGATAGTCGAAGATCCCGCCGGTGTCGATCGCGCGCGGCGGATTGCGCGTATCAAACGCGACCAGGGCGCGCAGATGATCAAGCGTAGCGGTCAGCAGATCGCTCACGCGCCCCGCTCCCGATTCACTTCAGCCCACAAGGTCGAGCTCATGCCATACAGACGAATGAAACCTTCCGCTTCGGCGACGCCCCAATCGGCTGACTGCGCATAGGTCGCACCCTTGGCATTGAGAATGTGCGCTGACTTGATTGATACCGCATGCACGGTGCCACCACGCGTTTCAAGCGTGACTTCGCCATTGACGCAACGCTGACTTGATTCGAGGAACGCTTCGAGATCGGCCTTGAGCGGATCGTGAAAAAATCCCTCGTAGACGAGTTCGACCCACTGCTTCGCCACCGCCGGCTTGAAGCGATTCTGTGCTTTCGACAGCACGGCCTCTTCTAGCGCGCGATGAGCCGCGAGCAAGGCGATCAATCCTGGAGCTTCATAGATGATGCGACCCTTGAGGCCAATCGTCGTGTCCCCGGTGTAGATGCCGCGACCGACGCCGTACGGCGCGAATAATCGATTGAGTTTCGCGAGTATCGTGTGGCCAGGCAAAAGCACATCGTCAAGCTTGATGACTTCGCCGTGGTGAAAGGTGAGCTTCACCCTCATCGCACTGGCTGGCCATTCCGCGCGCGGCGC
>JBBQTY010000167.1:0-9026 GCA_038234445.1 Lysobacterales bacterium | reverse complement strand
GGCGGAAGTGATTGATCCGCAAACCCAGACCACGGTCTATTCCGAAACCGCTGACGGCATCGGCAAGGAATCGATCCTGCCTTCGCTCGATACGATCAATAATCGATTGAGGGTGCGCCTTGGTGAAGCGCTGGCGACGGTGTCGAGTGAATCGATGCCATTGGAGAAGGTGGCAACCAGCAACCTCGATGCATTGAGGGCGTTTTCGCTGGGTAATCAAAACTATACGCGCGGAAAGTTCAAGGAGGCCGTAGCCTTGTATCGGCAGGCTCTGGAAATGGACCCGGCATTTGCCGCGGCGAGTCTTCGCATTGCGACGATTTTTGCGAGTTCCGGTCAAGTCGATGAAGCCGAAGTCATCTTGCAGTCAGCGCTCAAGAATTCTGAGCGACTCTCGACAAGGGATGCGCTCTATGCCGACGTGCTCCTCGCCACGCTGGGCTCAAAGGCCGACGTTCGGGAAAAATGGACGGCTCTCGCGGAGACCTACCCGGACTACTTCGCTGGAACCGCCGGGTGTGCGTACTTCAATTGGCGCTACGTCAATCGAATCGACCCTTTTGTTGTTTCACTGGCAGAGTCTGCATCATCTCAACAAAATCCCTCACGCCAGGCCTCGCTGCATCTGCTCGGTATTGTTCTGCTTGGAATGGAACGTGATGACGAGGCGCTCGGTGCATTCTCGAATGCCGAAGCGGGAGGATTGGTCAGGACCGAATATCATGCCGCGACGCTTGCCGCGCAGAGGAAATTTGAGCAGGCCATAAATACACTTTCGCGATCGGCCGATGCAAGCGCTACTGAAAACGCCGTTGTGCGGAGTACGCGAGGAGCCTTCGAGTCAGCGTTCCTGATCGATCAAGGCAAAGTACTTGAGGCGACACGGGGTCTAATGGCCGACGAAGAGCGGATTGCTGCGGGCCATCCGTTGTCGGGAGCCTTCAATATCGAGGCCCTGAGCCTCGTTTCCGTCGCGTCAGCCGAAGATGCGAAGCAGCAACTTGCCGAAATCGGCAAGGCGCTCAAGGCAGTCATTCTTGAGAGGAAGAATACCGCTACGGTCAAATCCGAAAGCCTCGACAGCCGAATTCTGATCCTCGCCTATCTTGCCGCCAACCGAGGGGATGCCACGGGTGCTCAATCTGCGATGGCCTCACTTTCCAAAGGCAGCTACCCGGCATACGCCTCAAGCTACAAGTTGCGCGCCATTCTCGCAGCCGAGCTGGATCGAGTTGCCGGGTACTACGCGTCCGCGGTCTCGCAACTCAGGGCGCAAATCGATGGCACCGAACTGTTCCTGACCCATGTCGCCCTAATGGATGCGTATGACTCGGCGGGTAACCACGAGGACGCACTGGCCGAGGCGCGCTGGCTATCGGAGCATCGTGGACGCGCCTACGCGGAATACAGCAACGACAACATGCTGACTCCGTTGAACGTTGAACAAGCGAACCTCGCGTACCTCCGAGGCGCCGAGCAAGCACTGTTGCTGAAAGAGCCGAAGGTGGCACAGAGTTTGATCGGAAAATTTCTCGGAGCCTGGCCGCTTGCAAGCGAATATCCGTCAATGCAAATCAGGATAGCCAGAATAAAATCAGCTATCGAAAATCAGGAGTCGCCGTAGTTCATACGCAACAGTGGCCAGATCATGCACGCATGCCGAGTGAGGTTCTCAGCATCCAACGAGGCGTAAGCCTCGGCAATGGCCGCCTTGTCGGCGAGCTTTCCGGGTTGAAGATTGGACGGATCCATCGCTGCGATGTGTGATTCCGAAACGCCAATTTCCTTCAACGCATCGGAAGGGCTTTTTTCGAATCTTGCACGATACGCATCGTCGGTCGACAACTTCTTCATCACGGCGAGTTCGTATTCTTTTGGCAACCGTGTTCCGGTCATGGCGAGTTCCCCTGAGTTGATCTGTGGGCATTTGCGACGCAACCCGTCGCACTTGTCAATCAAGCCGCCCACTGCGTAGGCTAGCAGATCCCGTTGTCGGATCTCCTTCATGCAAGTTCGTCGCTGCGCCGTCGTTTTTATCGAGCCGCGGGAGCGTCTGGATTTTGATCTTGGGCGTCTCGTCGCTGGCGGCACCGGTGTCGAACAGGTACGTGAATGGATTGCGCTGACGGCTCATCAAGATGATGAAATCCTCCTCGACGTCGATCAGGTCAATGCGCTTGGCGCGTTATCGCCGGAGAACTGGATTGAGTTCGAGGAGTCCTGCAAGAAATTGCCGCGAGTGTTGCTGGACGGTCTGATTGCCAACGGCCTGTTGATCAGCGATGACGCGATTCATTCGAACATGCGCGAGCAAGACGAACAGGTTCGAGCCAGTCACTGGCGCGGCTTCTCGGCTGCCCTGCACCGGCACACGCGTTGGCATGCGATCGATACCCTTGAGGCTGAGCGTCGCTTTGGCAGCGAAACGGATCGGCCGTTCCTCGAACGACTCGGTACCCCGGAACTGCCGGTCCGGGAACGTGTTGATTCATCCAGGCGCATTCGTCTGGCGTCTGCGCCCGACAGCGAACTTGAGAAACTCATCCGGCAACGCGTGACCTGCAGAAATTGGGACACCTCACGTGCGCTCTCGGCCGAGGATCTTGCGAGCACGCTCTATCGCGCCTTTGCCGCACGTGCGCTCAGCGACGAGCCCGGCATCGAAGTGATGAAGCGGGCCGTACCTTCTGCGGGTGGTCTGCATCCGACCGAAGTGTATCTGCTCGTCCAAAACGTTGAGGGCATGACGCCCGGTTTGTACCACTACCATCCAATCGATCACGCGCTCGAACCGCTCGGTGAGGTTACTGCTGAGCACAGCGCCGCGCTGGCCTTGCGCATGGTTGCCGGCCAGCGCCACTTCATGAACGCGCATGTCGTCATCGTGCTGGCCAGTCGCTTTCGTCGCACATTCTGGAAATATCGCAATCACGCGAAGGCATATCGCGCCGTGATCCTTGACGCGGGACACCTATCCCAGATGCTCTACCTCTCCGCGACCGAGCGCGGATTGGCTGCCTTCATCACGGCCGCCGTCAACGAGCGCGATATCGAGGAAATCTTCGGTCTCGATCCCATGCTGGAGGGCGTACTGGCCGTCAGCGGATTCGGTTGGCGCGGCATATCCATCGACGAAGTCGAGTTCGATCCACTGGGAAACGTTTGGCCAAAAACCTGACGACGGATTCAAGCCGACTTCGGCGACCGCGTTGATTGCAGCCATTCAAGATCCGCTTGTGTATCGATATCCTGCACAAGCTGCGGCGCCGAAATGACGCTAACTTCGCTGAGGCGCGAACGCAGCAGATCGCGCGCGCCTTGATCGCCGTTCGAGCCGATCAGTTGTTCAAACCAGTCGCGCGGCAGCATGGCCGGAACACCGATGATGCTGGCATAGCCGCTCGCTGCGGCGCGCTCGGGATGATGGCGCCAGGCATCGCGCAATGCGCAGAGGTGCGGGGCGGAAAGTGCGGGCTGATCAACAAGTATGATCAGTGCAGCTGCACAGTGGGCCCTTAGGAAGCGTATGCCGCATTGCAGTGAAGCCGAGATGCCGCGTGCAGCTTCCACGCAGGGCACGACGCGGCAGTCGAGATCCGCAACCGACGCGACAATGGCATCGCCGCCGATCGCACTGACAACCATGCAGTCGCTCGGATCTGTGGCTAGTCCCATCCGCACCGCGCGATGGACAAGCGTTTCGCCATCGATCTCGATCAAGGCCTTTGGCCGTCCAAGCCGTTTCGAAATACCTGCAGCAAGAACGATGACGCCATGGCGCATCGAATGCGCGTCAGGCGTGGGCGTCATGGGTCAGGTAATACTGGAGTTGGGCGATGACGGCGAGTGCTGTTACTTCCGGTCCTTCTCCACCCAGGCGCAATCCGGCGGGCGCATAGAGACGCGGTTCGAGTTGGGTCGCGGCAATGTCACCGACCTTGGCGAGTAGCGCCTCGCGACGTTCGGGCGGGCCGAGCAAGCCGATGTAGCCGATTCCCGATGTACCGAGTTCGCGCAGATGGGCGAGATCGAGCGCGAAATCCTGGCTGCCAATCACTGCGGCGTCAAAATGACGTTCCGAAAGCAAGTCAGGAAGGGTTCGCGGTGCGTTCGCATGCAGGCGGTCGATCCGGTTCCTGTCTGCGCGCGCGAGGACATCGGTTCGGGCGTCGACGATCTCTGCATACCATCCGAGCAGATGCGCTTGGCGAACCAGCGCCATTGATTCCGCGCCGCAGCCAAGCAAGGCCAGACGTGGTGGTGGTGCAATGCTCAAGCTCGCGTGCCGCAGGAAAGCACGTGATCCCTCGACGGCCGCTCCACGATTATTGAAAGCAAATAATTCCGAGCCGGTTCGCGCTTCGCCATAACCTGGTTCTGGATGGCTCTGCCCACGCGCGCCAAGTTCCAGACGCAAGCGCAGCCAAGCGCTGCTCTCGCAAGCGCGCGAGACGGCCATGCGTAACGGAGAAGAGCTTGCTGGCATCGGCAAAATCAATAGCTGCAGGAACAAACTCTTGTCTTTAGCGCCGATACTCGAGTCGTCGGCGTCATTCAATACATCAAAATGCACCAGCTTTGCCTGGCCATCAGCCAGCACGCTTTGCGCCGCGAGCGACAGGGCATGCTCCAGCGCTCCACCGCCGAGCGATCCCGCCTGATGGCCGCGTTCGCTGAAAACCGACATCGCGCCCTGCTTGCGATCAGCGGCGGCCGAGCCATCGACGACAATCGCGAGCACGCAATCCACCGAGCGCTCGGCGAGAAGGGTTGCGGTTTCGATCAATCCGCGCAGTCCGCCAAACGCGGACACGACCGGAGTTCGCGAATCGCTGAAGGAAAGGACTGTTGTCGGGTTGATCATGCCGCAACAAGTGTACTGAAAAATGCAAGCCTGAGTGGAAAACATTCATGACTGCGCTGGGTTTGCGGCGGCTTTGCGCCCGCGCAGCATGTTCAGGCTGGATCAAATCGCCGGTACTGGATGGCTTCGGACAGGTGCGCCGATTCGATGCGCGAACTGGCGCCGAGATCGGCGATGGTGCGCGCGACGCGCAGGATCCGGTGATAGGCGCGCGCAGACAGTCCAAGCCGCTCAACGGCCCGATCGAGCAAACCATGCTCGGCTTCGGCGAGAGCACAGTCGCGTTCGGTTTCGCGATTGTTGAGCCAGGCGTTCGGTTTGCCGGACCGATCCAGTTGCCTCGCACGCGCAGCCGTTACGCGATTTCTGACAATTTCCGAAGATTCTCCCGTGCAGCTTGCGCGCAGCTCCGCATGATTGACTCTCGGGACTTCGAGCTTCAAATCGATCCGATCAAGCAACGGACCTGAAATCCGTGAGCGATATCGTTTGACCTGATCCGGCGTGCAGCGGCAACGACCGCCGGCGTCGCCGGAATAGCCGCACGGGCATGGATTCATCGCCGCAACGAGCTGGAAGCGCGCCGGGAATTCCGCCTGTCGCGCCGCGCGTGAAATAGTGATGTGGCCCGACTCGATCGGTTCGCGAAGTACTTCAAGAACCCGCCGATCGTACTCGGGCAGTTCATCAAGAAAAAGTACACCATGATGCGCCAGTGAAACTTCACCCGGCCGCGGTACCGATCCGCCACCGACCAGCGCAACCGCCGAGGCCGTGTGATGGGGCGCACGAAAAGCGCGACGCATCCAATCGCTCATATCGGTGCCGAAGCCAGCGACTGAGCGCACGGCCGCAAGCTCAAGGGCTTCTTTCTCGGTCAACGGTGGAAGAATGCCCGGAAGTCGGCACGCGAGCATGGTCTTGCCGGTGCCCGGAGGGCCGACAAGCAGCAGATTGTGGGCGCCTGCTGCTGCGACCTCCAGGGCTCGGCGCGCGTGTTGCTGGCCACGTACTTCGCTGAGATCCGGCGCATTGTCGGGCGCCGGCGCGGGCGGCGCGCGTTCGGCGCGCGGCAACTCGCCGCGTCCACAAAGATAGGCACAGACTTCCAATAGATTGTCGGCGCTGCGCACATCGGCATCGCCGACCAAGGCGGCTTCGCTGGCATTCATGCGCGGCACGATCACGCTGCGGCCGCTGCGTGTCGCGTGCACCACGGCTGGAATCACCCCGTGAACTGAACGCAGTTCTCCGGAAAGGGCCAGTTCGCCGAGAAATTCAAATCGCTCGAGAGAATCACAGGGAATGCTGCCATTGGCGGCAAGAATGCCGATTGCAATCGGCAAGTCGAATCGGCCGCCGTCCTTGGGCAGATCGGCTGGGGCGAGGCCGACTGTGATCTTGCGTTGGGGATAGTCGAGTTGGCAATTGAGGATGGCCGCGCGCACGCGATCACGTGCTTCCCGCACGGCGGTCTCGGGCAGGCCGACGATCGAGGTAGCGGGCAAGCCACCGGAGAGATGCACTTCACAGGTCACCAGCGGCGCGCTGACGCCTTCCTGTGCCCGGCTGTAGACAACGGCGAGGCTCATGGTCAGCCGAGCCTCGGAGTGTTGCGCAGAATCAAGCGGCCGACGACTCGACGGCCATCGCGATCAATGGCGAGGTTGCGCGGACACCGATGCCTCAAGCGCAGCGAGTTGGCGTTCGAGCTGTTCGATCTTCTCGCGAGTGCGCAGGAGCACACAGCGCTGGACATCGAATTCCTCGCGAGTAACCAGATCCAGCTTGGCAAGCCCGGATTGCAGGATCGCGCGGAAATTCTTGCCAAGATCCTCACGGGCTTCCTTAATGCCGGGTGGAACGATCGCGGCGAGACGCTGGGACAGTTCATCGATGGTGGTGGCAGTGATCATGGCTAACCTCGGAACGCTTGGAAGATGCAATGGTAACCGGCCGACGTTGCAACGGTCTTTCGCAGAAGCGAAAGCGTGTCGACCCTTGGCGAGAGTGCCGACCGCGTTGACGCAAACGTCACCGCGGCCGGCTGCCAATCCCTGCGTGCATCCGTGCCTGCCTCCTTGCTCGCGTCCCAGCGCCTGCGTCAGCGGTGTTGCCGACGGGCCATCCCTTGGTGAAAGAGTCTAGGCAGATGCTTGCGATTGCGCAGTGGGCGTTTTCTGATTTTCTTGTAGGAAATTTCCTACACGCGCTGCAGGAAATCAGATTGCCGCTATAGTTCGCGGGGTCTGTCAGCTCGGAGGAAACTCGCATGAAAATGGTCATGGCTATCATCAAGCCATTCAAGCTCGATGATGTTCGAGAAGCATTGGCTGATATCGGCGTGCAAGGTGTCACGGTCAGCGAGGTCAAGGGATTCGGTCGCCAGAAAGGGCATACCGAGCTCTATCGCGGCGCAGAATACGTCGTCGATTTCCTGCCCAAGATCAAGATCGAGATCGCGGTTTCCGAAGATCAGGTTGAGCGCGTGGTCGAAGTTCTGCGCGATAGCGCCAACAGCGGAAAGATCGGTGACGGCAAGATTTTCGTCTGGCAGCTCGATCAGGTCATGCGCATCCGCACCGGCGAGCTGGACGACGACGCACTGTAATCGAGGTTTCTTGAGGCCGCAGTGGGTGCGTTTGCGCTCATCCGATTTCTTCTTGCTTATTGGCCCCGCTGCCCTTCGGTGAGCTCAAGTCAGGTTTCGACGAGGCAGGCACCCATTGACGTAGGAGCGTGCTCTGAAAAAGGCAAAGAAACCGAAAATGTGACTGACGCGCCGATGCCATCTTGTTCCCGCACAATCAACGCAAAACAATCCAGATCGCGAGAGCGACAAACAATACCGCAGCGCTGATTCGCGCAGCGCGCAACGGCAGACGATCGGCGAATCGTGCGCCGAGCCAGACCACCGGCACGTTGGCCAGCAACATGCCGATTGTGGTTCCCGCAACCACTTGCCACAGCGGCGAATACTGCGCCGCGAGGACAACCGTCGCGATTTGCGTCTTGTCGCCCATTTCGGCCAGAAAGAAGGCGATCAGCGTCGCCACCAGTACGCCACGATTGCCGCGCGCAGGCACTTCATTCTCGTCAACCTTGTCCGGGACAAGCGTCCACAAGCCGATGGCCAGAAACGAGGCAGCGACGATCCACTTGAGCATCTCGGGCGTCAGCCACGCCGAGACTGCCGCACCGAGCCATCCGGCCAAGCCATGATTGGCGAGCGTGGCAACGAAGATGCCAAGACAGATCGGTAGCGGTTTTCGATATTTCGCAGCGAGGATCAGCGACAGCAGCTGGGTCTTGTCGCCGATCTCGGCAATGGCGACGGCAGCCGTCGATATCAGCAAGGTTTGCACGGAAGCAGTTCTCTTCGATGACCAGTTGCGCTGGTCGCGAACGCGGAAGTTTTACCGACCTCTGCGAATCCCGCTTGACATGCAAATGCGAATCGTTATCATTTGATCTCGATGTATCAATGGACTCACCCATGTTCGACAACGAATCGCAATCACCGACGCTGAACCTGGATCAAAATTCGCAGCCATCCAGTCAGTTGGACTCGCAACCTTCACTTGAAAGCCGCGTGCGCATCGATAGCCAGCATCTGCTTCAAGGCGGGCGTGAGTTGTTTATCGCTCACGCCGGTGAAGAATACCGGCTGCGGCTGACCCGCAACGACAAGTTGATCCTGACCAAGTAGCGCTCCACGAATCGTCTGCATTCGGCAAATGAACGCGACGAAACAAGTGCACCTCTAACGGCGCAGCCAGCCGACTACCGTCCCGCCATCCACGGTTCTCCTGCCAGCCAGCGCCTCGGCCTCGCGACTCACCGTCCGCAGAACGCCATGAAAAATCTCACCAATTCTGGACGCACCCCTACGTTTCTCACCCGTCGGTATCGCCATGACTGAGCCAGCAAAACGCTTGGCCCTCCAGCCAGATCGGAGTCTCAAAACCGAGCGGGAACATGCGCGCCAAGTAGCCGCGTTTGAACGCTCCGCGGGACCCGTATGGGCCAGCAACGAGGCGAGGCTGGGCGGCACCAAGGAGTGTGGGGATGAATGACGGCTACTGCGCTGATGAAACGTCGATGCAATTCGACGCGCTTGACTGCCATGGTGACGAAACCAGTCACGCCGCCGCCATGCAGT
>JBBQTY010000166.1:0-9241 GCA_038234445.1 Lysobacterales bacterium | reverse complement strand
TCGCGCGGATCGATCCACATTTCACTATTGTCGAGCTGAGTGGTGACGACATTGCTGATCCGATCGCCACGCACGAGATAGCCGACGTCGATACCGCCGCCGTCATTCCCTTCTTCGAGATAGGCCGTATAGGTGACACCGAAATCGGAGGTGATTTTCGCCGCCAGTGTTTGCAGCACAGCGAGATTCTCGACCTCGATCACGCCAAGCACGTCGGGAAGTTCAAGCACGTTGCCGACGTAGTCTGAAAGTCTGGCGACCTTGAGATCGAACGCCGCCTGACTGGGCTCGCCGCCATTGCCACACGTAAACGTGGTGTTTGCCAACGTGTCGCAGAAACGCAGCATGTTGAAGCTGCCGATGCGCAGCTCGGCGCCAAGTTGTCCCGCCTTGACCGGGCGCGGAATCGTATTGGCTTCGGTGACCGTGAAAGCAGTCGGCCAGACTTCGTAGTCGCCGAAATTGTAGGTCACGACGCCGGTTGCGCTGAAACGGCTGCCACCGGTGATCGCCGTATTCGGTGCAACGGCACCCAAGGCATCGGTGTCAATTTCGAATATATGCGGATTGCCGATGAATTGATCGGCCGCCGGATTGTCGACGCCTGGTACCAGGGGATAGAGCAGGCCGGGTGAGCGCAACGACCGCGTGCCGGATGCAGAGGCAAAGATCTGCGCATACGGATCGGTGCTGAAGTAGGGATTGGCGCGGGCGACGATGCCATTGTCGATCTGCACACGCATGCTTTCGAAGCACTCGAAATTGGTCGTGCCGCAGCTCAAGTTCAGAAGATCCTGCGAAGGCGTGCTGACGTTGAAACTGACTGCCGTCGGCATTGCATTGCCCGAGCTTTGCACGACGAGATTGCTGACGCCGTTGAGTTCGGTCAAGCCAAAGAATTCAACGACGTTGGCAGTCAGGTCGACCTTGTCGCCAACAAAAACACTCGGCGCGGTATTGGTGTAAACGTAAATGCCTTCGGACGTCATCGCGGAAGTATCGATGTCAGCATCCGGCGCCTGCATGAAAAATCCGGTTGGTGCGATCGCGGTGACGATATTGCCGAGAGTGTTGATGCGCTGGCCGACAATCGGTGAGCTGTCGCCTGCTCCCTGGATGTCGTGGATGGCATAGGTACCGATGTCGTCATCCTTGATCGTAGCTGTAGCACTCAGCGAAGCCGGGACCGCGCCGGTGATGCCCGTCAGATTCAGCGTAAAGCTGCGATTGGATTGGGGCATTGTATTGCCGAGCACGTCGATGATGATCGTCGTGGAGGTGGCGGCTGCAGCGATCGAGCCAGTGCCCGATGCAGCGGTGTAGTCAGTGCCGGCAAGCGCTGTTCCATTCGCTGTTGCATAGTTGAATGCGATGCCACCGCTTGGTGCCGCTTCGCTCAACTGGATCGTGAACTGGAATGGTGTGGTCGTGCCATCGCCTTCATCCAGCGAAATGTCGGCGACGCTGATCGCCGGAATGCCGCTGCTGGGGCATTGGGCCGTTGCAGAGGAGGTATTGCGCGGCGCTGCTGCGGCGATCACGAAGTCGGCGGAGTTGACGCCGGTATTCGTGCAGCCTCCCGTTTTGCGGATCGCGGCATTGACGTTCGTCATGGCGCTTGCCGGGCTCGGGCAATTTGCCGTGCCGGTGCCGACGAAATCAACGACAGCGCCGCCGGTTGGACAAGCAACGCTCAGCGCTGATGTCGTGTTGGTCAGCGCGACTTTGGCGTTCGCTCCGGCCATCGTCGTGGTGCCAGTGGCATCCGGGGCAGGCAGCGGCGTCGTGCCGCCTGTTCCCGCTGCCTGCTGGACCAGGTAATACTGGCCTGGCTGCAAGTTGACGTTGGTCAGATTGGTCACTGCCCACGTCGAACCCGTTGACGACGCGTACTGCACCGCCCATCCATTCAGACTCTGCGGCGCGCTGCCCGCATTGAAGATTTCGATGAAATCATTCGTGTAGACGGATCCGGCATTGCCGCCTCCCCCATAAACCTGACTGATGACGACGTTGGCGTGCGCCGCACTCGCAGCTGCCGCGAGCAGCACGCTCGAGGCCAATATTTTCGTGAATCGAAACATGTATTTACCCTGTCTAAAGTGAAACCACGCTGAAATGTTAGCCATGCAAGGTGACGCTGATGTTGCACGGTCGCCGTTTCAGCAAACCGATGTGCCCGATTTCGTGCGAATCACAAGGTACGGGCGAAAACGGTGATCTCTTCGCGATCATGGTAGAGGTGTCGGGCGCGCCATTCGACACGCTTCCCTGCATCCGATGCGGCTTGCTCGATCAAGGCCCGACACAAGCGGACTTCGTCATAGCGCTTCTTCATCGGCAGCTTGAGGTTGAAGATGACATGACGGCACCAGCCGCCAGCCAGCCACTCGGCCATGCGCGCGGCGACCTTGCGCGGTTGTTCGACCATGTCGCAGACCAGCCAGTCGACCGGGTTCGGTGGTCGATAGCGGAAACCGTCCTCACGAAGATGTGTGACCAGGCCCGAATCGATCAGGCCCTGATCCATCGGCCCATTGTCGACCGCGGTTACGCTGATCGAACGGCGCACGAGTTGCCAGGTCCAGCCACCCGGTGCTGCGCCAAGATCGACGCCGGTCATGCCGGGTTTGAGCCAGCGCTCTCGCTCGCCGGAATCAAGCAGGGTCAGCAGCGCTTCTTCGAGCTTGAGCGTTGAACGGCTGGGCGCCGCCGCCGGAAAACGCAGACGGGGAATGCCGCCGGGCCAGCTCGATGAGGTGGCAATGTCCGCCTCGGCAACAAAGGCTGTTTGTGCGTCGGTAAGACAAACATGCAAGCGCAATGGCGATTGCGCATCGATAAGCGATTCGCGCTTCATCGCGGCAATCAGCGCATTGTTGAGTGATCGACACAAACCGGCCAGTTCGCGCGCGGCGTCGTTGTCCGGTGATTCGATCCAGGCATCGCGATAGCGACGACCTGTGGCGCGTATCGTCGGCATCAACACGCCAAGGCGATCCTCGCGCGGCAATCCATCGGCCTTCGCCAAGACGCGCAAGAGTTGACGGGCGAACGTCAGTTCACGCCAGCGCACGGAATCGGAGAAACGTGCTTGGGCCTCAGAGTCCGGCAAGACAAATTCTACGAATCCACTGTTGCGCTGGCTGCGTGCGAATCCTGCAGTCGCCAATTCGGCATCATGTGCGGCGAGCTCTTGCGCACACTCGCTTTCGAATCCCGGGCGGCAATAGGCGAGAACGCTAGTTCTGATTGTTGTCATCGCCGGTCAGCCTGCTCGACCAAAATGTTTCAATAGCCTGTACCTGCATGTTCGCGATACAGCTCGAAAACCTTGCGAGCTTGATCACGAAGTACATCGCGTCGAACCGCGATGGAGCGTTTCTCAAGTTCACCTATCCAGTCGGCTGGCAGCGGCCCTTCATCGAAATCGCTGAGCTCCATGACATCCTCGGCGCGCGCACCGATTACAAGCGCATCAATACCGGCCCAAATACTCGCGCCGTAGCACATCGAGCATGGCTGCGCGCTGGTCGCAAGGATGTAGCGAGCCGCATCCTCGTTCAAGCGAAACCGGCCGAGGCGCGACTGCGCGCTCATGAAGGCCATCATCTCGGCATGGGCTACCGAACATTGTTGCGGCACCACGCGATTGACGCCGGCCGCGATCAGTTCACCATCGCCGCGAAAGATCGCTGCACCAAACGGGCCACCAGTGCCAAGTTCCACATTGCGCCGTGCCAACTGGATTGCCAGTTGCATGCGCGAATCGTCGTCGGCGTAACTTCGCGTGAAATCAACCTCGCTGTCGATCCAGTCCGGCAGCTCCAGCGCGATTCGATTGTGGTTGTTCACTGGCCCGTTGCCTTGGCCCAGGTATCGCGCAAGGTCACGACGCGATTGAAGACCGGCTGCGCAGACCTGTGGTCAAGCCGATCGGCAACGAAATAACCGAGGCGCTCGAATTGCCACACGGATTCCGCAGTAGCGTCGGCCAAGCCGGATTCAAGCCAGGCATGAATCACTCGGCGTGATTGCGGATTCAGATGATCGCGATACGTTTTGCCGTCGCTGTCATCATCCGGATCGGCAACATCGAACAGGCGATCGTAAAGGCGGACTTCTACAGCCACCGAGGTGCGCGCATCGACCCAGTGGATTGTGCCCTTGACCTTGCGATCGGCGCCGCTGCATCCGGGGCGGGTGTCGGCATCGAGGCTGCAGCGAAGTTCGATGACTTCGCCTTCCACATTCTTGATCACTTCATTGCAGCGGATGATGCCCGCGCCACGCAGGCGGACTTCACCGCCAGGAACGAGACGATGGAATCCCTTGACGGGTTCTTCGAGGAAATCATCGTGCTCAATCCAGAGTTCGGGTGAGAACGCAACGCTGCGTCTACCAAAGGCCTCATTTTTTGGATGATTCGGAAAATCCAGTATTTCCGAATGATCAGCTTCAAGGTTGGTCAAGCTCAGCTTGAGTGGATTGATCACGCCCATGCGCCTTGGCGCCTGGGCATCAAGCACCTCACGCACGCAACCTTCGAGCACGCCATATTCGATCACGGAATTCTGTTTGCTGATGCCGGCGCGCTCCCAGAACGCACGAATCGCCGCGGCCGGGAATCCACGCCGGCGCGCGCCGGTCAGGGTCGGCATACGCGGATCATCCCAGCCGTCGACCAAGCCATCCTGAACCAGGGCCATGAGCTTGCGTTTGCTCATTACCGTGTAGTCGAGATTACCGCGGGCAAATTCAATCTGCTGCGGACGACGCGGCGTATAGGAAAGACCGGCGACGACGATTGATTCGGCCAGCTGCGGGTTGGCGAGCAGATCGATCTGGTCGAGACACCAGTCATACAGGGGGCGGTGATCCTCGAATTCGAGCGTGCACAGCGAATGCGTGATGCCTTCAACCGCATCAGAGATGCAATGCGCATAGTCATACATTGGATAGATTGGCCAGGCATCACCGGTGTTCTGATGGTTCTGTTTGCGGATCCGATAGATCGCCGGATCGCGTAAATTGATATTGCCCGACGCCATGTCGATTTTCGCACGCAGGGTGCGTGCGCCGTCGACAAATTCTCCGGCGCGCATGCGCTGGAACAGATCAAGGTTTTCGGCAACGCTGCGATCACGGAACGGTGAGTTGCGCCCCGGCTCGGTCAGGCTGCCGCGGTATTCGCGCACCTCATCAGCATTCAGATCGCAGACGAACGCTTTGCCATCCTCGATCAACTTGATCGCGCAGCGATAAAACACCTCGAAATAATCCGAAGCATGGCGTTGCTCGGACCACTTGAATCCGAGCCACTGCACATCTTCGCGGATCGCCTCGACGAACTCGATGTCTTCGCGTGAAGGATTAGTGTCATCGAAGCGCAGGTTGCAGGTGCCGGAATAATCCCGCGCAATGCCGAAATTCAGGCAAATGCTCTTGGCGTGACCCAGATGCAGATATCCGTTCGGTTCGGGCGGAAAGCGGGTTTTTACAATGCCGGCGTGTTTGCCATTGGATATGTCGGCCGTAACGATCTGGCGGATGAAATTGGTCGGAGTGGTTACTTCAGTCATGCCGATGGAGCCGTGCCTGGCGGTGATTGGACAGTCGACAAGTTTAACCGTTGAAAGCAGGTAGTGGGGCCGGGACGGCAGAGCCTGTTCTGGATTCGGACCCGATTAGCCTGTGAGAACCGGTCAACTGGCGCGGCGGATAATCCTCAGGGGCGTCGCGTCAATCGGAATAGGGAGGCCCAAATACCGTTCCTTTTGACTCGTGGCCCGGCATTCCTGGAGCTTGGAGTAGCCCTGGATGTGGGGTTTTACGGTGTTGCGCCGGATTGTTGCATCCGGAATACCCTTCCACGCGTACACCTGTTTTGAGTCGACTTGCTGAAAGAGTGAAGGAAAGGAATCGGAAAAATTCCGCTAGTGCAGAGACAGACAGCCGTTTTGGTCATTTCAATAAACAACGGCTGATTTTCGTGCAATGCACCATTTGATGGTCAGTCGCGTGAGATATCGTCTTGGTCAAGAAGTGTAGAGTTTGCTGCTCAAATCGGATTGCAACAGGATGCGAGGCTTCACGCGTCATCGCAGCAGGGAATCGTTTCAGGCTGTCCGTTCAGCTGCGGGGCAGCAAGTTGGTGTCAAAGTCAGGCGAACAATAGAGAACATATTTAGATATCAAGAATCATCCATCGTTGTTCAAAGGTAAGGGGTACGACATGAAGAAACGTTTGTCAGTTAGCAGAGCCATGATCAGTCTTTCCGTCGCAGCGTTACTTGCTGCAACGGGAACCGCTCAAGCTGCAGATCATCTGGACTCGCCAATCGTAAAAAATGATCCAGCCGCCGATATCAACGATCTGTTCGCGTTCGTCAATCCCAACGACGCCAGTGAATTGGTGCTGGTCATGGATGTCGTTCCAGTAGCCAATCGCAATTCGCGTTTTTCAGACGCCGTCGACTATGTGTTCCATTACGACAATGGCGCAGGAGACAAGGCGATCACGTGCAAATTCAGCGAAAGTTCGACCCGAGTGAGCTGCGCAGGGCCAGACGGACTTTCCGCATCCGGTCCACTTGATCAGGTCGTCAATGGCAATGGCATGCGAGTATTTGCCGGTCTCGCAGACGATCCGTTCTTCTTTGATTTCGCAGCGTTCAACGCGACCAAAGAAGCTTTGGCGCCCAAATTTACCAACCCTGGGACCGATTTCTTCCTCGGTCTCAACACCTTGACGATTACGATTGGCGTCAAAAGTGAGCGTCTGGTATTCAGCGGTGGTGGCCGATCGAACGTGTTCAAGACCTATGC
The DNA here is from genome assembly GCA_038234445.1 of Lysobacterales bacterium. Classification (GTDB taxonomy): domain Bacteria; phylum Pseudomonadota; class Gammaproteobacteria; order Xanthomonadales; family Rhodanobacteraceae; genus Dokdonella. Next base: position 2,413 of record JBBQTY010000166.1, on the reverse strand, counting down.
GTCAACGAAACGAACAGGGGATCTCGGTATTGGTGCCGGGTTTACCGGTCACTGGTACGACCCTGCCAATTCGGGACATGGAGTGCAGACCGAAATCATCATGCTTGATGGCGTTCGCCAGTTGTTCGCAGTCTGGTACGTCTACGATGAGAATGGGAAGCAGCGCTGGGTGAATGCCCTTGGTCCCGTGGTGGGTAATGGTACTGGCGACCTCCAGGCTTACTACACGGCCAATGGGGCATTTCCGCCGGTCTTCGGAGCCGGACAACCGACGATAGAGTTGTTTGGCAAAATCCGATTCAACTTCTCAAGCTGCAACAGCGGCACGATGACCTACGACGCTTCCCTCGCAGGTCTGGGTTCAGGAGTGGTGCCGTTGACGCGACTGACCAATGTCGAGGGTGTGGACTGCAGTCTCCTGTCTGCAGGTCAGATCGATCGAATGGGCCGTCCTGGCATCAACACGGTGCTCATCAATCTCCTGCCGCCGCACAATGACGCGCTGAAGGACCAGTACAACCAGGCCGCAACGATCGCCTCGTGGACGCAATTCACGAACGAGATCCAGGCCAATCTCGCCGCGATTGATACGCTCGACGGAACGACCGGAAACACAGTACTTCCGCCCGCGAGTTTGGCACCCGTGCTGGCTGATGATCGTCTGATTGTCGATGTTTCCAAGCCGACGTGCGATGCATATCTCGCTGTGGAACTCGGTGTCGCCAATCAGTGCGGCGGACGCACCCTGCAACGGGACATCATTGACGACACGCTCGGCGCAATCGTGGGGCCCGGAGTCAGCGACAACGTTGGGTTCGACAGCACATTGCGCGCTGACTTCCCATTCATCGGCGTCGCGAACTGACGGAAGCGCTCGTTGAATCAGGCGCGACTCTTCGGGAGTCGCGTCTGGTTCTATTCCAGATTTCAACAGCACGTTGCGGCCTCGTGCACGGCGCTCTGGCACTCAGGGAATTCTTGTTATGCGAAACTTCCGCTCGTTTGCGGCAACGCTGCTTGTGTTGCTGGCCGCGTGTTCCACAACGCCGCATCGAACGCAATCATCGGATGCGGAGGATCAGCACGGCGTCGGCGTAGTCAGATCGACATCGGGAGAATCCGACCGCGCCGAAACAATGAGGTCAGAATCAGCGCCATCGAATAATGGGGACGCTGTGGCGAAACGCGGGCTTGATGTTGTCGCGCTCGGTATTTACCCTCATTCCACACTGCAGTATCGAACCACCGCCGGTTCAATCTATATCCAGAACCTCAGCGCGACGATCGAATCGCTCAGGCAAGCGGGCGCTGAAACCACGGGCTCCCCTCGTGCCGGTGTCCTCGCTGGAAGTCTCTACCATCGCTTCCAGATTCTCGGCAGGATAAGTGATGGCGAGCAAGCGCTGGCGTTGCTGGATCGTATTCCAGATAACACAATCGACGTTCGGACGCGGCGTCAACGTGCTGGGCTGCGCACTGGATTCCACCGCTTCGACGAAGCGGTAGCGGATCTCAAGGCGGCGAGCTCCAAGGGTCGACCGCTGAGCCCGGATGACCGTTCCCTCCGCGGCATCGCGCTTGCAAGAGGTGACTACGCGAGCATCCGCGACGATTTCGCCAAGGCCGGCGAGCCCTCAGAAAAGTTCGATGAACTCGTCCTGCGCGGCAATCTGGCTGCGCTCAATGGCGATCTCAATACCGCGAGCCTGCAGTTCTACCGCGCCCAATCGGTCTACACGGATAGCAGTCCTTACCAACTCGCTTGGCTGTTCGCCCAGCAGGGAGTTGCCTTGGAGCGTTTCGGCGATTGCGAAAGAGCGCGTATTTTTTTCGATGCAGCCATTGAACGCCTGCCCGGATACGCACTTGCCCTTGATCATCTCGGCGAATGCCTGCTGTGGAAAGGAAAGCTCGATGCAGCACGACCAATCTATGCGCAGCTCATCGAACAGACCGGAAACCCGGAATATCTCGGCGCCATGGCGGTCCTCGAAAAGCAGGCGGGGAATGCAGCGCTTGGTGAGGAATTCCGATTACGGGCGATCGCTGGATACCGACGCATTCTTGCGAGCGACTCGGTGACCTGGTCGCAACACGCCGCTGAATTCTACCTTGCGATTGGCGATCAGAAGCAGGCGCTGATCCAGGCGCGTAACAATCTCGACAATCGAAAAGACGTTTTGAGCCTGACGCTTTTCGCACGCGTGGCTCATTTGAACGGCAAGGATCGAGATGCCTGCGATGCCTTGCGAAAGGTTGAAGCCAGCGGTTTGAAGCCTCCAGAGATCGAACGCTGGAAAGATCAGTTGCCTCAGTCATGTGCGGGTTCGAAAGCAAGCCTCAGGGAATGATCTGAGCTGATGATTGGAAGGAAGTGCCACTCCTTATCAGAGCGCCAACGCATCTCGAACGA
>JBBQTY010000165.1:0-9247 GCA_038234445.1 Lysobacterales bacterium | reverse complement strand
TGCGCCGCCGCCGCTATCTCGGGTTGCTTCTGTTCATCGGCGATCTGGCCGAGCTGATACGGGAATCGGGCGTCGCTCGGGGCGAGCGCCTCGGCTGTGCGACACGCTTCCATCGCTTCGGTCAGTTGTCCTTGTGCGCTCAGAGACTGGGCAAGCAGGAGCAGTGCCTCGGGATGATCGGTTTGTTTGAGGATCATGCGCGTGATGCGCTTGCAATCCATTGGATGGCCCAGTGCGAGTTCGGCAGCGGCGAGGTTGAGCCAGGCACCGAGAAAATCGGGCGTGGATCGAGTCGCAGCGAGATAGGCGTTGCGAGCCGCTTCGTGATTGCCGATGGCGCGTTGCGCGTTGCCGACGCCATTGAGGACGGCAGGATGTCCGGGTGCAAGCAGTTGCGCGGATTGCATGACGATCAGCGCGGCTCGTCCCTCTTTCGCTGCCATCAGGGCGCTGCCGAGATTGCACAGCGTTTCCACGGATATGGGGTCGAGTGCGCTTGCCTGACGCAGGATTTCGATCGCGTCATCGGTGCGACCCATGCTGAGCAAGGCGACGCCGTGCAGACGCGCGGGTTCGACCGCTAGCGGATGCTGCGCGCGCAGTTGCACCGCGAGATCCGCTGCAAGATCGGGGCGGCCCTGGCTGATCAGCGTGGCGATGCGGTCGAGCTGATTGTTCAAGGGAGTGTGCTCAATCGATTCAAGGACGATTTTTGGGCGGTCGAAAGTACCTGACTCTATCTCGAATAGGAAAGCCATTTGCGGGCGCGGGCGCATCGTCATTGGACTCCGTTTGGGTCGAGCGCTGTGCAAATTGACGAGGAGCTCGCCCGTGAACGGGCTCCTACAAGTGCCACGCCATTGCGACTTCTTCTGTAGGAGCCCGTTCACGGGCGAGCGTCTGCCTTGTTGTTGATGAAGGGCTCGCCCCCAGGAGGGGCCAAGCGTCTGCATCGGCGTTGTCTTTTCGTCTGTTTCTGTAGGAGCCCGTTCACGGGCGAGCGTCTGCCTTGATGTTGATGAAGGGCGCGCCCCCAGGAGGGGCCAAGCGTCTGCATCGGCGTTGTCTTTTCGTCTGTTTCTGTAGGAGCCCGTTCACGGGCGAGCGTCTGTGCGATTGGACGGAAAGCTCGCCCGTGAACGGGCTCCGACGGTTTGGGCTCGTTGAGGTTGGGATTCGCATTGCCCGCGTTGCGGCGTACGCGCATCATTGCGGGATGGACAAACCAGCTACCGCCATTCTCGCTTCTGCTTGTACTTCAGCCGCCGCCGCCGCTGCCATGGTCGCCAATTGCGTCGCGTATCGATCCGATGGCACGCGCATCGGCGACATCACGCTGGATGCGATCAGCGATGTGCTTGAGCAATCCGATACCTTTGTCTGGGTCGGATTGATCGAGCCCGATGAGGCGTTGCTCGAAAAACTGCAGGAGGAGTTCGGCCTGCATGATCTGGCGATCGAGGATGCGCACAACGCGCATCAGCGACCGAAGATCGAGGCTTATGGCGATTCATTGTTCATCGTTGCGCAGACGGCGCAGGTAGTCGGCGCCAGCATCGAGTTCGGCGAGACGCATATCTTCGTCGGCAAGCGTTACCTGGTGACCGTGCGGCATGGCGCATCACTCTCCTACGCGCCGGCTCGGCGCAGTTGTGAGCAATCCCCCGAGATGCTCTCGTACGGTCCGAGTTACGGCTTGTATGCGGTGCTTGATTTCATTGTCGACAACTTCATGCCGATCGTGCGCAGCTTTCGCGAGGATCTGCAGGAGCTGGAAGAAGACATCTTCGAGGATACCTTCAAGCGCGAGACGATCCGTCGTTTGTACAACTTGAAAAAAGAACTGGTGACCTTGCGTCTCGCGATCGGTCCGTTGCAGGACATCCTCAACCAGCTCACGCGCATGTATCCCGGCTTGTTGCGCGATGAGGTGCGACCGTATTTCCGCGATGTGCTGGATCATGCCGCGCGCATCAACGAATCGACCGACACGATGCGCGAAATGCTCACCGCCGCACTCAGTGTCAATCTCTCCCTGGTCACCGTGGCGCAAGGCGAAGTCGTCAAGAGTCTTGCGGGATGGGCTGCGCTGCTGGCCGCGCCGACTCTGCTGACCAGTTGGTACGGTATGAATTTCCACCACATGCCCGAGCTCGACAAGCCGTGGGGCTACCCGGTGATGATTGGTCTCACGGCGATCATCTGCGGCGGATTGTTCTGGTTATTGCGTCGCGCGAAGTGGTTGTGAGCGTATCGGGTATCCAGCATTTGCCGAATTCGGCCTGATTGGGCGAAAGCACGTCCGATCAACTTTCGTTCTGCTGCTCGCGCTAAAACGAAGAACCACAAGCGCGATGCTTTAGGCACAATCAAACGAGATGTGATGAACACGATTGCGGGAAAGATGGGCTGGCTCGCCCTCGCCATTCTCGGTGCTTTCAGCCTCGGGGTGATCGCGCTTGATCGCGGCGAAACGATCAATGCGATCTGGCTGGTGACCGCGACGGTTTCGATCCTGCTGATCGCCTACCGGTTCTACAGCCGATTCATTGCCGACAAGGTGTTGCAACTCGACGCTTCGCGGGCGACGCCCGCCGTCCGCCGCAATGACGGGCTCGACTTCGTGCCGACCGACAAGCGGGTGGTCTTCGGCCATCATTTCGCTGCGATCGCTGGTGCAGGTCCTCTGGTTGGGCCGGTGCTCGCTGCGCAGATGGGCTATTTGCCGGGGACGTTGTGGATACTCGTCGGTGTGATTTTCGCTGGCGCGGTGCAGGATTTCATGGTGCTGTTTTTCTCGGTGCGCCGCGACGGAAAATCGCTCGGCGACATCGCGCGCGCCGAACTCGGTCCGGCTGCGGGCATTGTCGCGATGATCGGCGTCCTGATGATCATGTTCATCATTCTCGCGGTGCTTGCACTGGTCGTGGTCAAGGCGCTGGCCGCCAGCCCTTGGGGTACTTTCACGGTGGCGATGACGATGCCGATCGCATTGTTGATGGGCATCTACCTGCGCTGGCTGCGGCCGGGCAGGGTGCTTGAGGTGTCGATCATCGGCCTTATCCTGCTGCTTGTGTCGATCTGGCTGGGCGGTGTGGTGGCGCATGAACCTGCGTGGGCGGAGGCTTTCCATTTCGAGGGTCGCGCGCTGGCGTGGATGCTGATCGTGTATGGCTTCATCGCCTCGGTACTGCCGGTCTGGATGCTGCTCGCGCCGCGCGACTATCTGTCGACCTTTCTCAAGATCGGCACGATCCTGTTGCTGGCGATCGGCATTGTCATCGCTGCGCCGGATCTGCACATGCCCGCGGTCACGCGATTCATCGACGGCAGCGGACCCGTCTTCGGCGGCAGCCTGTTTCCGTTCCTGTTCATCACGATCGCCTGCGGCGCGGTATCCGGCTGGCATTCGCTGATTTCCTCGGGAACGACTCCGAAACTGCTGGCCAATGAATCCGAGGCGCGCGTGGTCGGCTATGGCTCGATGTTGATGGAGGCGTTCGTTGCGATCATGGCGCTGATCGCCGCCTGCGTGCTCGATCCGGGCATCTATTTCGCGATGAACGCACCGACCGCATTGCTCGGCACCAGCGTTGATAGCGCGGCACAGGCGATCAGCCAGCTTGGCTTCGTGATCACCCCGGACATCCTCAGTCACACCGCCGCGCAGATCGGTGAAACCACGATCCTCTCGCGCACCGGTGGCGCGCCCACCCTGGCTGTCGGCATGGCCCAGATCATCCACGGCATCATTCCCGGTGAAGGCATGATGGCGTTCTGGTACCACTACGCCATCCTGTTCGAGGCACTTTTCATCCTGACCACGGTGGATGCAGGCACGCGGGTCGGCCGCTTCATGATCCAGGAGCTTGCAGGGCTCGCGATACCTGCGTTGAAGAAAACCGAATCCTGGGCGGCGAACGTGATGGCCACCGCGCTCTGTGTCGGCTGCTGGGGCTATTTCCTCTATCAAGGTGTGATCGATCCGCTCGGCGGCATCAACACGCTGTGGCCACTGTTCGGCATCGCCAACCAGATGCTCGCGGCGATCGCGCTGACCGTGTGCTGTGTGATCCTGATTCGCATGAAGCGCGACCGCTACCTCTGGGTTCCTCTGTTGCCGACCGTTTGGCTGGTGATCTGCACGTTGACTGCCGGTTGGCAGAAGGTGTTCGACGACAATATCCGCATCGGATTTCTTTCACATGCGTATAAGTATAGGGACGCACTCGCGCAGGGGCAGATCATCGCACCGGCGAAATCGATCGACGAGATGCATCGCATCATCACCAATGACTATGTCAATTCCGGCTTGTCGATGCTGTTCATGGCGATCGTCGTGATCGTCATTGTCTTTGGCATTCGCACCGCGATGATGGCGCGCCGGATTGCGACGCCGACAGCGAGTGAAACACCGTATGTCGCTTTGGCATCGGTGGCCTCGTGAATCGCATCAAGCACGGGTCAAGATGATCACAAAAGTCTACAGGCAGGCATTCGGGACGATGGTTTCGATGTTGCGTTGCGACTGGCGTCCGAACGTTCTGACGGGTTGGAAACGGGCCGTGCAGATCGGACGTGCGAGCATCGGTGTGCCGGACTACGACACCTATGTAGCGCACATCCGCGCGCAGCATCCCGAGCGCACACCGATGACCTACGAGGCGTTTTTCGTTGAACGCCAGAATGCCCGGTACAAGGGTGGCGGCGGCCGTTGTTGCTGATCGGGTGACTTTGACCGTAGGCGAACGCTCGGTACACGGATCGCACCGTCGGTCTGTCCCGTCCGCATCGTCAATGTACAAACCGCCCGATCAGGGCTCGCTGGTTTGATTGAAGTTACGGTTTCGGCGCCGCTGCAAGCATGAAATCCTGACGATGGGACAGGGCGAATTCGACTGCGGCGCTTGCATGAATTTCGGTGGTGTCAAACAGCGGCACGTCGACATCATCCGCGCCGATCAGAAGACTGATCTCGGTGCAGCCTAGGATGATGCCTCGCGCACCTCGAGCGACGAGTTTCGCGATGACCTGGCGATACGCTTCGCGTGAGTCCGCACGGATCTTGCCGAGGCAGAGCTCCTCGTAGATCACCCGATGCACGAGATCGCGATCGGCTGCCTCGGGAACGAGCACATCGACACCATGCGGGAATGAAAGGCGATTGCGATAGAAATCCTCTTCCATCGTAAAGCGCGTGCCGAGCAGGCCGACGCGGGTCACGCCGGCTGCGTGCACTGCGGCAGCAGTTGCGTCGGCCACATGCAGGAGCGGAATCGTGGTCGCCTCTTCGATCGCGGCGGATACCTTGTGCATCGTGTTCGTACACAGCACCAGAAATTTGGCGCCGGCCGCTTCGAGTGAGCAGCCCGCGTGGGCCAGCATCGCGCCGGCTGCATCCCATTCGCCCGCCATCTGCAGGCGCTCGACGTCATGGAAATCAACGCTGTATAAAACCAGCCGCGCCGAGTGCAGTCCGCCGAGCTTCGCCTTGATCTGCTCATTGATCAAGCGATAGTAGGATGCGGTGGATTCCCAGCTCATGCCGCCGATCAGGCCGATTGTTCTCATGCTTGCCTCGTGGTTGTGGGTCCAGGGAGCGGGGTCAACGTCGTTTCCCTTGCAAGAAATCCACCAAGTCGCGCAGACGGGGCGGCCGCCTTGGTCGGATACGATGCTGGGGGCTCGACCGTAACGACCAGGCTGACCATGGATCTGTTTGACTCGATTCATCCCGACATTCGCGAGGACCGACTGGTGCCGGGTGCGTCGGTACTTCGTCATTTTGCCCACCGCGATGCCGCGTCGCTGTGGCTGGCGATCGGAAAGGTGCTACAGCAGGCGCCATTGCGACACATGATCATTGCCGGTGGATCGGCCATGTCGGTTCAAATGAGCAACTGCGGTCGACTCGGTTGGGTCAGCGATCGAGGCGGCTACCGCTATTCTGCCGTCGATCCTGAAACGGACGAGCCCTGGCCCGACATGCCTGAAATATTCAGCGCGATTGCCTGTGCCGCCGCGGCAACGGCCGGCTATCCGGATTTCAGACCCGATGCCTGTCTGATCAACTCTTATGCAATCGGTGCACGCATGGGCCTGCATCAGGATCGCGACGAGCGCGATTTTCGCGCGCCGATTGTTTCTGTCTCCTTGGGACTTCCCGCTGTCTTCCTGTTTGGCGGCAATGTGCGCAGCGACAAGCCGTTGGCTGTGCCACTCGCGCACGGCGATGTGGTGGTCTGGGGCGGGCCAGCTCGGCAGCGCTTCCATGGCGTGCGGCCGATCAGAGCAGGTGATCACGCGCTGACCGGTTCGCGTCGGTTCAATTTGACCTTGCGCAAGGCGGACTAACGGTGTCGCCGAATATGACAGGATTGCACAGGCTTTCAATTTCACGTCGTCTGACGCTCAGGCCTTCGTCCAGATCCGCGTATTGAGATTCAGCTCGTCGACGATTCCGGTTAGCAGGTTGAGATCGTTCCAGTAGGTCTCATAGATGGATGGTTTGAGCAGGGTCCGGAACAATCGGTCTTCAAACAGGTTCCTGCCCATGTCGATGCTGATATTGACGTTCGATCCGACAAACGAGACCTGAAATTTGCGTTTGCAGCGACGATGGAAATCGAGCAACCGTTGCATGAGGGCGGGCGTGAGTATGTAGCGTGATTCGATCTGGCTATCCGAATAGACGACGAAGACGCGCTCGAATTCGGGATCTTCCAGTTTGACGATTTCGCCATAGTCGGTTCGTCGGGATTGCAGCAGTTGGCCGATGGATCCGAGCACCTTCTCGGCACGGTCCGGAAACACGAAGGTCGCGCCCGAAAACGACTTGTTGAAATCGGCGCTGAAGAATACGCCTTTGAAAAGTGTGGTGACGCGCTCTTCCTTCCCTCCGTCCTTGCTCGCGACCAGAGTGACCCGTTGCGCGGTCAATTCGGAGAAGCACATGCGGGTCTTGCCGAGCGTACCTGCGACCAGGTTTGCGCCACCATATCGCTCTGGCGGCGCCCCTTGGTATAGGCGCGACAGATCGAAAAGAGTCTTGGCGACGTAACCACTCGGGCTATAGTCGAGACTCGGGTCAAAAAAATGGATGATCGGTCGGACGATGCTGGCATTGAAGTTGTCGTCGTAGCGAACGCGAAAGTTTGTGAGTACCCCGACTGCGCCAGTCAGGCTGCCCATAAACGCCAGGATGATGAAAAAATCATACGCGTCGATATGGACCAGGTACCAGGTCAACGCAGTGCCAGTTGGCACGATCAGCAACAGCCAGAACCAGATGCGTCGAACAACGGTCTTTCTCTCCGATTCGAGTGTGTTGATCGCCGGGATTAGGTGCTTTTCGTAAAATGCGTCGAAGCCATCTCCCGCTACTCTGCCGGACCGCTCCGCCGTCTGCGCATTCCCGGCATCCCCATCAGATTCCTTTTCAGCGGGTGCCATTCGAGATTCTCAGTTGTTCATGGCTGCAGCGACGGAAACGTTGGCTCGCGCATCCTCAGCGGAGGAAAACAAGGTGCGGGGCGTGAATCCGAACGCAGCGGCGATGAGGTTGAGAGGAAAGAGTTCGACGGAATTGTTGTACTCGGTCGCAGCGGCATTGAATGCACGCCGGGAAGCGGCGATGCGTTCTTCGACTTCATTCAGAGCGCGCTGAAGTTGCTGAAAACTTTCCGCCGCCTTGAGATCTGGATAATTTTCCATCAACGCGAGAATTCGTCCAATGGACTGGTTGATACGATTGTCCAGGCGCACGCGCTCATTTGTGCCCAGTCCGTCCGCATTGGCTTGTGAGCGCAGTTCAGTCAATCCGCGCAACGTTTCGTTCTCATGGGCGGCGTATCGCTTGACGACTGCGACGAGGTTCGGGATCAGGTCGTAGCGCATCATCAATTGCGTATCGATGCCAGCGAATGCGTTGTCGACCGCATTGCGTCGGCGAACCAGCAGGTTGTAGACGCCCACCGAAGCGAGCGCCAGAAGGATGACGAAGAGTGCGATCCAAAAGCTGTTCATGGGTTGGGCGGGCTGCTGGTTGAAGCGGTGCGGTGGATGATGCGTTGGGTCTGGCGAATGCGGGTTGGCATTTTTGGTGATTTCCCGCTCATTCTTTGACAGGCTCAGGGCTGATGCACGTACCGGCGATTGTCCGATCATCCTTCGACAGGCTCAGAGCCTGCCCTGGACTTGATCCGGGGACGAACGGACGTGGAGAGTATCGCGCGACTTCTCGATCTGGAAAGCTCGAAAGCGCCTCGTGCGGGAGGATCCTCGACTTCCGTTCGTGGCGAGCCTGTCGAACCATGATCGGACGTTGCCTTCGAGGATTGAAAACCTGGAACGATTCTTTCCTCCGGCCAACTCTGGGCGAATGGATGTACGGGCGTATTGGCGATCGTCCCCACATCTTTCGACAGGTTCAGAGCCTGCCCTGGACTTGATCCGGGGACGAACGGACTCGGGAATTCGCGCGAAAGTCCGCTCATCCTTCGACAGGCTCAGGACGAACGGACACGGGAATTTGCGCGATTGTCCGCTCAACCTTCGATGGACTCAGAGCCTGCTCGGGATTTGATCCGGGGACAACCGGGCGCGGGTGTCGGTTTCGGCGAAAGGCTTGATTTCAAGATGGCTGAGATCGTGCTTCACGCTTGATTCCTGCGGCGAGCGGCACCATTTCCAGCGCATTGGCGGCTTTGCCGTCGCGCTTTGAAAGGACAATCCAATGCGAATGGATAAACTCACTTCGCGTTTCCAGCAGGCTCTGGCCGACGCCCAGAGTCTTGCTGTTGGCCGCGATCACAACTTGCTTGAACCCGTACACGTACTTGTCGCGCTGCTGGACCAGCAGGGTGGGTCGACGCAGCCGATGCTGGCTCAGGCCGGCGTCAACGTTGCGGCCTTGCGCACGCGACTGGGTCAGATCCTCGACCGATTGCCGAAAGTGGCGGGGCAGGAGGGTACGATTGGAGTCGGCAACGATCTCAATCGATTGTTCAATCTGACCGACAAGCTCGCTCAGAAGCGCGGCGACCAGTTCATCGCAAGCGAATTGTTCGTGTTGGCTGCGGTGGATGACAAGGGCGAGGTGGGTGCCGCGCTGAAGGCGACTGGCGGGAACGCGGCGGCCCTCGAAACGGCGATCGAAGCAATGCGTGGGGGTGAGAAAGTGGTCGACGCGAATGCTGAAGAAAATCGTCAGGCGCTGGAAAAATACTGCATTGACCTGACCGCGCGT
>JBBQTY010000164.1:0-9264 GCA_038234445.1 Lysobacterales bacterium | reverse complement strand
CCGATCCCGGCGGGTGTGACGCAAATCGCGAACCTGGTCTACCAGACCGGCACGACCCCGCCGGTGTGCACGACGACGCCTGGACCGCAGTGCGTGATTACGCCGACGGCGGGCATGGTGACGATCGCCAAGGCGCTGACGGCGGAGAGCGGTTCAATGAACGGAGTGGCGGAGCCCGGTGAAGACCTTACCTACACGATCACGTTGACCAACAACGGCGGAACAACTGTGACGGGATTCGCTGTCACCGACCCGCTGGATGTAAATACAACCTTCGTCAGCGCCGATAATCTCGGTGCGAACTCAGCAGGTGTCGTGACCTGGATTGGTTTGACCATTCCGGCTAATGGCAATCTCGTGCTGACGGTGGTTGTCAATGTCAACGACCCGATTCCGCTCGGTGTGACCCAAATCGCGAATCTGGTCTACCAGACTGGAATGACGCCGCCGCTGTGCACGACGACGCCTGGACCACAATGCGTGATTACGCCGACGGCACCGAACATTTCGGTGACCAAGGCGCTGTCCGGTGAAAGCATCACGGCGGATGGCATCGCTGAACCCGGTGAGGATCTGACCTACACGATTACCGTGCGCAATGATGGTGGTACCGCGACAAGCGCTACGATCGTCAACGAAACCGTGCCGCTGTACACGACGTACGTATCCGGTACGCCGACATGGACGTGCACGCCTGGAGATCCAGGCGGTACCCCGTGCACGACGCTGGTCAACGTGCCCGCACATGACGGCACCCAGCCGGGTGTGGCGACACTGGTGTTCACCGTGAAAGTGGTTGATCCGATACCCGACGGAGTCACCACAATCGCCAACGCAGTCGTGCTTGACGACGGAACACCTCCTGATTGCATCGCTTTGCCGTCGCAGGCGGGCTGTGTGGTGGTGACGACCGGCAACCTCAAACTGGTCAAGACGGTCTCGTCGGTAACTCCAACAGGCCCATCCAGTTATGTCGTGAGCTACTTGATCGAAGTCTCCAACATCGGCGGATCCGCGCAGAACTACACTTTGAGCGATACGCTTGGATTCCCGGCGCAGGGTGTGCTGTTCACCGGCAATGCCAGTGTCACAACGGTAGGCGGAACACTGAATCCGGCGCTGGTCGGTGGCCAGTTCGCCCCAGTGAATGGGACGAGTGTGCAGTTGTCTGACATAGGAATCGTCGTGGCGGCCGGTGCGATCCATAGCTACACGGTGAAGGTGCCGGTTGGCGTGCAACCCGCCACTCTTCAAGCCGGTAGCTGTACGGGAGCGGCTGGCAACGGCTTCTTCAACCAGGCTGTGTTGACAGGGGTGTTCAACCTGGAAAGCGCGGCCTGCGCACCGGTGAACGGGGATCTCGCGCTGATTCATCTGGTCAAAACGGTCACGCTAGGTCAGGATGCCAACGGTAATCACTACGGCGATGTGGGCGACGTGCTCAATTACAGCTTTACCATCAGCAATCCTGGTTCGGTTGATCTGACCACAGTGCAGCTGTTCGATCCGCGCGTTAACAACCTGCAGTGCGATCCGGTTACCCAGTTTGGTTCGCCAATCGGGGTTCTGGGTGTCGATGAGTTGTTCAGCAACACGTTTGAAAGTGTAGTTATCCCCGGAACGCTGATCCCTGGCGACTCGGTCGATTGCCGCGCGACCTACACACTGACGGCCAGCGATGTCGCAAGGCGTCGGGTGGTGAACTCGGCGACCACGACCGCGAGCGGTCCTGCAGGCCAAGCCGTGACCTCGACTGCCACCGCCATCTTCACGTCGTTCCGTTGAGGACCAGATCATGACCAAGACCAAATCGCTCCTCATGTGCGTAACGCGTTTCGCTCTTCCCATCGCAGTCGGACTATTCACTACGCAGGCGATCGCAAGTGGCCTGCGGGTGACCGCGACGACCAGCGCATTGCCTCCATCAGCAGTCGCCGCTGGGAAATTCGGCTTCTCACTCGTCAACGAAGGCGCGACGACGTTTGACAGCATTCGTCTTGTCGCTGATTCAGGGCATGCCGTGCTGTGCTCGGACCGAACTGCAGAAAATCGCAGTTTTGCGATCGGTGGCTTGCTAAGTGCAGGTGATCGCGTCACTTGCACCACGCAGCCAGTTGCTGGAATGCACCACCCGGCGGGCATCAGCGTGGTCGCGAGCAGCGGCACCGCGCCCCCACAGGTGCGCCATGTGACATTCACGGCGCGACCAAGCGCGACACCTAGCCAAGGCAACGTTGTGCTGGTGGCCGGGGCGATCCTTCAGGACACCAATGCAGACGGCAACCTTGATGTCGCTGAAACCATCGCCTACGACTACACCGTGATCAATCTCGGTACGCTGGCGTTGTCGGGGTTGGCGGTGACTGATATTGACGGCGCAGTGAGTTGTCCGCAAACCTCGCTTGCAGTTGGTGCCAATATGGTCTGCACCAGCAGTCATGCGATCAACCCGACTGAGGCGGGCGCTGGCTTCGTGGCTAACCAGATCGACATCAGCGGTACCGATGGCACAGGCCCGGTTGGTGGTGGTGATTTCGTGCTGACGTTCAATCAGGCTGGAACAGCTGGAATCCGCATGTTCAAGAGTCCGTCGCTGTTTGATGATGCGGACAGCAGCGGTTATGCCAGCACCGGCGATGTGCTTCGTTACACCTTTGTAGTGAAGAACAGCAACGCTCAGAATCTGAGCGCGGTGGACATAGTCGAGCCCGACACGAGTCGGATCGATACACCGATAACCTGTGCTGCGACCACGCTGGGTGGTCAGTCGTTTGCCGGGCTCGGAAGTGGAATTTTGCAATCCAATGATGTCGTATTGTGCTCGGCTGATTACACGATCCAGGCGACAGACGCAGTCTCGGGTTCGGCAGACAACGTCGCCGAATCAAGCGGCCAACCTGCTATCGGCACGCTTGCCAGTGGTACCGGTGCATCGGCTGTTGTCATCCCGACGCCAGCGGATGTCACGATCGTAAAGACGCTGACTGGCGAGAGCGGGAGCCGGTCCGGTATCGCCGAACCGGGCGAATCGATCAGCTATACGATAACCCTGACCAACGCCGGAAGCGTCGATGCGTTGAACTATGGCGTGATCGATCAGCTCGATCCAAACGTGGTGTTTTCGAGTGCAAGCAACGGCGGCACCCTGGTCGGCAGTGACGTGATCTGGTCCGGATTGACCGTGCCGGCCGGTGGCAGCTTGACCCTTGGAATCGTGGTTACCGTTGTTGATCCGATACCCCCCGGGGTCACCGGGATTGCCAACCTCGTCTACCAGGTCGGCACAACGCCGCCGCCATGTCCGCCTGCCGGAGCACAGTGTGTGGTGACGCCGACTTTGGGCGTGGTTGAGATTGCCAAGGCACTATCCTCTGAGAGTGGCAGTCAGCCGGGCATCGCCGAACCGGGCGAAACGTTGACATACACGATTACCCTGACCAATACCGGTGGTACTGCGGTCAGCGGCTTCGGCGTGACCGATCCGCTCGACCCGAATGTCGTTTTTGTCAGCGCCGATAATGGCGGTATCAACAACGCTGGCATGATCACCTGGAGTGGCCTGACGGTTCCCGCGAACAGCAATGTTGTGCTGACGGTGGTGGTGACCATCCTGAATCCGCTGCCCATTGGTGCCGTACAAATTGTGAATCTCGCATACAACACCGGTACGCCGCCCGTCGATTGCACGCTGCAGCCGACGCCGATGGCCTGTGTCGTCACGCCATCCGCCGATCGTCCGCGCCTGAGCGTGGCCAAGACCGCCAATACGAGCCAGGTTGCACCGGGCGAGCAAGTCACCTACACGATCACCGTCACGAATGTCGGCACCGTTGTTGCTACGAATGTCGTCATCACCGATCCGATTCCGGTTGGCGTCGCAACGTTCAGCTGGACATGCGCCGCGAGTGGTGGTGCAACTTGTCCGAATGCGAGCGGCAGTGGCCCGATCAGCGAGCAGGTTCCAACTTTCCCTGTCGGCGCACAGCTGATCTATTCAGTGCTGGCCACGGTGACCAATAACCCGTCATCGCAGATCCTCAACGTGGTCAGCGTAACGCCCTCTTCAAACACGGTGTGCGCACCGAGTGAGACGGCGCCACCCTGCCGCGCCAGCGTCCCGGTTTCAGTGAGCGTGCCGGTGCCGCTGAACAGCGCCTGGATGTTGTTGATGATCCTGCTCGCGCTTGGTGGGAGTGCAGTCGTGGCGATACGTCGCGCCTGAACAAGCATTCCGACGCGATCGGTTTTTACGATTGCATTGCGCGGGCTCTTGGGTCCGCGCCGCTTTGTCAGAATTTTGCCAACAGCGCCGAAATCGAGGAGCTGTCGTGATTATGCAAATATTCCACATAGCCTGATGGCTAAACGGGGAATCGCGGCGGGTTTGACAATCGCCGATTGGGGATTGTTTGGTTGGCAGCAATATTCGGGCTGCAGCGAGATCACAATCACGCCACGCAATTTTTTCTACCGCCCCACACGTTGCTGACCTGTGGAGCCGCAACGAAAGCCTTCGCGTTTCAATTTCGCATTCAATGGAACGGCAGCCATTCAATAGGCGAGCCTCCGCTCTCAGTTTGCTCAAGGTAGTTTGATGCCAGGTCGAAAGGTGTCTCACCTTTGGATAAGACGGAAGGCTTGAGCGCGCGGAGAAAAATGGCCGAAATTACCGGCGACAGAAACTGGCGCGCTGCTGATCCCTGCAAAGCCAGGTAGCGACTTAAGCATAGTCGTTGCCGCTGATGGCGTTATCCATCTCCGATCGATTTTATGGCCGATGTCTTGCTCAGGCGAGGCTCCTCGTCACCGCACTGAATGTACTCGGCAGCCCGTGCGACACATGGACTAGTCGCGGCGGCGATACTAGTATCAGGCTAGGCCGCCGTTCGGCGGATATTTTCGGGGATCAAAGATGAAATCTCGCTTCGTCGCAGCGTTTCTCGCTGCGACTGTGTCTATTGCTGCACTGGGGTATGTTGGCTGGTTCTCGCATGTCGAGGTGGATGCTGACAACGTTGGTCCCTGGGCCAAGCCAATTGCAGGGGACTTTTGGGCGCATCGTGTTGCCTATCCAACGATGAATTTCAGCCCGGCCTGGTATGAGGATGCCAAGCCGGCCGACCAAAAGATTGCGGCTCGCGTTCCAGTCGGTGAGAAAAACTACCGCCGATCAGCGCAGTCGCCGTTGAGTCTCACCGCGAATGGCTGGACTTTCCTCGGACCATCACCGTTGCTCAACAGCGGATCAAAGGTTGCGGGTCGAACAAACGTGATTGCTGTCGATCCGACTGGGCCCGACATCAATGGCTTGCAAACGGTATTTGCCGCCTCCGATGGCGGCGGTTTATGGAAATCTACTAATTGCTGCAGCGCAGACACGACATGGCGAAATGTCACCGATGATCGGGCCATTGCAAGCACCGCTATCGGCGACATCTATATCGAGCCTGCAAACCCGAATGTGATCTACCTTGGCACCGGTGATCTTCGTTACGGATCTTTCTCGTTTGGTTCGGCTGGTGTGCTCAAGAGTGTCGACAAGGGTGAGACCTGGAGCGTGCTCGGTGAGGATGTGTTCAATCCGTACTATCCGCCCTCTGCAGGACTGGGTTTTCCGCAGTACCAGGCCGTCGGCAAGGTTCGAACCAATCCGAACAACCCCGACACGATCATCGTCGGTACCAAGACTGGATTGTTTGTATCCAACAATGCCGGACTCAACTGGAGCGGACCTTGCTACACCAATTCGCATCTTGATCAGCGTCAGGACATAACCGGTTTGATTGTCCAGAACGCTGGTGGCGGTACTACGCGAATCTTCGCTGCAGTGGGTACACGCGGGCTTCCGACGACCGTGCAGCCCGATCTGGCCAATCTCGGCGCCAATGGGGTTTATCGAGCCACACTTCCGGCAACAGGTTGCCCGGCGACGGCAGATTGGACCTTGCTCGACAGCGGATGGCCAACGGGAACCGGCGATGGCATTGCCGCCGGCAAGACGCTCGGTCGGATCGAGTTGGCTGATTCTGCGAGCAATCCCGACGTCTTGTATGCGATGGGATCCAATGCATCCAACAGCTCCGTTCTGGGTGTTTGGCGCAGTGACAATGGCGGCACCAGCTGGGTGCAACGCTCGACCAGTTCCGGCGTGCAATCGGGAGGTTGCGGCAATGCTTCGGGCGGCGGATCACAAATGTGGTACGACTCGGGCCTGACGGTATTTCCCGGAAACCCCGATATCGTCCTGCTCAGCGGTGTCGACATGTATCGCTCGATCGATGGCGGCACTACCTTCAAGGACATCACCTGCGGCTATGGCAATGGCAATGTGCATGTCGATCATCATGCGCGGGCATTTCTACCCGACGCGATGGGCGGCTATGACAGTAACAAGGTGCTCAGCGGCAGCGACGGCGGCGTCTTCTACTCCGCAAATGCCCAGTTCGGCACTGGCGGGTCGTCGACTGCAAACCGGCCGAGCTTCATTTCGCTGAACCAGACCATCGGTTCGATCGAGCTTTATTCAGGTGATATCACGGCGAACTTCGCCACGGCTGCATCGCCCGGCGCCAGTGCTGGTGCGCAGGACAACGGCAGTGATGCCGTGCGCTGGAGCAACACCGATCCGGCACCAACGCAATGGAGCGTCAGATTGGGCGGCGATGGCATCTATACCCGGATCGAGCCGGTCAACGAACAACGTTGGTATTTCTCGTCGCAGAATGGAGATCTGGAAGTTTCCCAGTCTGGCCCGAATGGCGGCACTACTTCAGCCAATTCAGGTTGGGGCGGCGATACGTTGAGCTTTGTCATGCCGATTGAAATCTATCGCTATGGCGCGCTCGATGTTGCCGGTAGCGGTTGTTCTTCGTCGATCGGATGCAGTTATATGCTCGGTGGAACCAATCGTGTTTGGGAAACGCTGCTCGGCGGCATTCCGAGCAGCAGTTGGTATCCCAATAGCCCGAATCTGACCAAGGGTAGCTTGGGCAACCGATCCTTCATCAACCAGCTTGCGCATGCGACGAAGACGCCGAGCGTCGTGATTGCCGGCACCAACGATGGCAACGTGCAGCTTGGATACGGCATGAACCAGGGCGTGTCTGATTCAGCCACCTGGGTGAATTTGACCGCTGCCAACGCCGTATTGCCCAATCGTCCCGTCATGGATGTGGCGATTGATGTGGGCGATGCCAACAACCCTGGGGAGAGTGCAGTCGGCTACGCAGTCCTCGGCGGATTTGATCAGAACACGCCAGCCACTCCGGGACATGTCTACCAACTCAACTGCCAGAGCAACTGTTCGACATTCAGCTGGCGCAACATCAGCGGAAATCTGCCGAATATTCCGTTCAATGCCATAGCAGTCAATCCAAATCTGCCGAACCAGGTTTTCGCCGGTAGCGATTGGGGTCTTTACTACACCGACGATGTCAGCGCGCTCTCACCAGTCTGGTATCGATTCGAAAACGGCTTGCCGCGGGTGATGGTCTGGGACATGGCGATCGACCGCGGCTTCAGCACCTTGGCTGTGTTCACGCGCGGTCGCGGCGCCTGGGCGTGGCCGTTGCCGAGCGGCCCGATTGATCTCATTTTCCAGGACGGGTTCGAGTCGCACTGATCTGGTTGTGTCAAGTGAATCGGAGGCGCGGCCCCGTATCTGAGCGGGCCGCGTCATGGACGGGATGGGCAATCAGCCCGTCGTTGTCCTGCCCCGGAACTGCCATTTTTTGAGGGCAGCCATACGGCTATGCGCTGAGCGGAGCGCGCCGAGACAAGATTTCTTCTAGGTGATTATGTTGCGACGCCGTTTATATTTTTGTGGATTCGTCCATGTAATCCATTGTGGCTTGATCACGCTGAAAGCAGCGCTCGTTCGCGAAGCCATTGCTGCGCGTCTGATGCGTCGCCTTCAAACCAGGCGCGCGTCGAGCCGAGTCGGAACGTGTATCCCCACGCATCCATGTCGGCCATCAATCGGTCGCGACCGACTCCGGGCAGGGCATCGGCAAGGATGATCTGCAGATAGCAGGTGGCATCCTCTTCGGCAATCGAATCGGTGGCGTCGGTATCCACACGTGCGCGGCGCTCGGGCGCCATCACGATCAGGTGACAGGCTTCGTGCAAGGCGGAATGAACCGGTGTATCGC
Source organism: Lysobacterales bacterium (assembly GCA_038234445.1). GTDB lineage: Bacteria > Pseudomonadota > Gammaproteobacteria > Xanthomonadales > Rhodanobacteraceae > Dokdonella. The sequence continues at coordinate 1,114 of JBBQTY010000164.1, read as the reverse complement.
GACGCACAAAGACGGTCGATCCGATTACGCCAGCTTCGGGTTCGCCCCAGAAGCTGCCCGGAATCGGCAGATCGTCATCCACCCATTCCAGGCTGAGCGAATGCACCCGCAATATCTCGCCGAGCGCCTTCGAATCGATGTCGCCGAGCTGCAGCAAGTTCGATCACTCTTGGCCGAAAGCTGTGGCGGGTTTTTCAGGTAGCGCGACCGAGAGTTCGAGCACCTCGTGATCGCCATCACGTTCGACATTGATCAAGACCGCATCAGGATCGACATTGACGTATTTCTTGATCACTTCAAGAATCTCGCGACGCAGTGTAGGCAGATAATCAGGGCTGCCGCGCTGAGCCCTCTCCTGGGCAACAATAATGCGCAGGCGCTCCCTGGCGACATTGGCCGTGTTTTTTGGTTTGGCCTTGAAGAAGTCGAGAATTCCCATGCTTAGCTCCTGAAGAGTCGAGAGAGCAGGCTTTTCTTCTGCGCATCGATGAAGCGCAGCGGCCGTGTCTCGCCGAGCAGGCGTGCCACGGCGTCTTCGTAGGCCAACCCTGCGTTCGAGCCTTCATCGAGAATGACCGGGATTCCTGCATTCGATGCGGCCAGCACGCCCTCGGATTCCGGAATGACGCCGACAACTTCGATGCCGAGGATTTCCTGCACGTCGGCGATGCTCATCATGTCGCCCGATTCGACCCGGTTCGGGTTGTAGCGGGTCAGCAGGAGATTTTGTTCGACCACGCCGTTGCCGAGTTCGGCGCGTCGGGTCTTGCTCGCGAGCAGGCCGAGGATACGATCGGAATCGCGCACACTGGAGACTTCAGGATTGACCACAACCACGGCGCGGTCGGCAAAATACATGGCCAATGCGGCGCCCTTTTCGATGCCGGCCGGCGAATCGCAGATGACGAAATCAAAGCCTTCATCGCTCAAGCCCTTTAGCACCTTTTCGACACCTTCACGCGTCTGCGCCTCCTTGTCGCGGGTTTGCGAGGCGGCGAGGATGAACAGCGAGTCGTTGCGCTTGTCCTTGATCAGTGCTTGCTTGAGGGTGCATTCGTCGTTGATCACATTGACGAAGTCATACACGACCCGACGTTCGCAGCCCATGATCAAA
>JBBQTY010000163.1:0-9291 GCA_038234445.1 Lysobacterales bacterium | reverse complement strand
TGTCATGGCAGACTCCTTGAAGACCGGGGCTATTCCCCACCTTCAAGGCTCGATCCAAGCCATCTGCCATGCAACGCACACTTGCAAAACGTCCCAAAAAGGCTCGATCTGCTGCTACCGCGATAGCGGTTTAGTTCAACTACTATTCGATCCCACATCGGGATCTATTCCATGAGCCTAACATGACTGAATAGGCAAAAGCTGTAAGAAATTTCTTACGTTAATCAACGCTGTATTCCGATCGTGCGGTCTAATCCAACGGTCTAATCTTGGGATAAATCCCGGAATAGGCATTACGGATGAATGCGAAGAATTTGATTGGAGACGCGGCGCGTCACGCCGCACAGGAACGGCCGCGGTTGCTCGACCAACTGCGTGCCCGAGTGCGCAGGCTCGGGCTGGCGATTCGCACGGAAGAAGTCTATGTCGCTTGGGCGCGTCGTTTTATCCTGGCCAATGGAAAGCGCCATCCGGCGGAAATGGGGGCGATTGAGGTGGAAGCCTTTCTGACCCAGCTTGCGACGCGGGGCAACGTATCGGCCTCAACGCAAAATCAGGCGTTGTCCGCACTCCTGTTCCTCTACCGGGAGGTGCTCGGCCAGCAGCTGCCATGGATGGAGGATATCCGTCGCGCCAAGCGCCCTGATCGATTGCCGGTTGTGCTGTCACGCGACGAAGTGACCGCCGTGCTCAGCGGGATGAGTGGAGTAACGTGGTTGATGGCGAGCCTGTTGTACGGAGCCGGTCTTCGTCTGATGGAATGCCTGCGCTTGCGCGTGCAGGATATTGATTTCCTGCGGCGCGAAGTCATGGTGCGCCATGGAAAAGGCGGCAAGGATAGACGGACGATATTGCCGGGCACCAGCGTCGACGCGATGCAGACACAGCTCTCGCATGCGCGTCGTGTGCATGACGTCGATCTCGCGGCCGGCTTTGGCTCTGTATGGTTGCCAGGTGCGCTGGCGCGCAAGTATCCGAATGCGGAGCGCGAATGGTGCTGGCAGTATGTTTTCCCATCCATGCAACGCAGTCTGGATCCGCGCGACGGGGTTGAACGACGCCACCATCTTGATGAAGGCGTACTGCAGCGGGCGGTCAAGCTGGCAGTGCGTCACGCAGGCATCGAAAAACCGGCTACGTGCCACACCTTGCGGCACAGCTTCGCCACCCATCTGCTCGAATCAGGTTCGGATATTCGCACCATACAAGAACTCCTCGGTCACTCTGATGTTTCAACGACGATGATTTACACGCATGTGCTCAATCGTGGCGGATCGGGAGTGGTGAGCCCGCTGGATCGGCGTTGAGGATGCGATTGGCTCGTCTTTCGGAGTCATTCGTTGCTCGCGACACTTCGATCGGAAATCGGGTTTGAAGGCTACTCGTCGTTGGCGAAGGCTTTTGTCGCAGGTTGGGGTGTGATTTGTGCGTTCGGGATGCGTTCTTCGCATCGTATGGAAGAGCATCGGGCATGAATGGCTTTCCCACGAAGTGCCGATCGCGCGGTGACTTTGAGCCGCCGGACCGCGTTTCGGCCTGGTTGTTCTGATCCGCCTTGAATGGCTTTCCCACCGCGAGCTCATGGTGCCTTCGTCGCGTTCAGGTTCGCGACTCGGCAAGGCCGGATTCCGACGGCTTTGTGCTGGCTCGCTATACTTCGACGAATTCCAAACCCATTGATCTCGCGTGCCTGACATTATTGAACCGATCTTCATCACCGCGCATACCGCGACTTCTGCCCTAGGGCGAGGTTTGGCTGATCATCTGAAGGCCCTGCGTGATCGTCGCAGCGGGCTGCGTGACAACGATTTCACGGCCGAGCCGCTCTCTTGCACGATCGGTCGTGTCGGTGGCCTTGAGCACGCGTCACTGCCCGCTGATTATGCGGAGTATGAGTGCCGCAACAACCGCTTGGCCTGGCTCGGCATTGAGGCGGATGGCTTTCTCGATCAGGCGCGCGCGGCGATTGCGCGGCATGGCGCCGAGCGTGTCGCGTTGCTGGTGGCGACGTCGACATCGAGCATCGGCGCCACCGAGGATGCTTATGCGAGTCTTGATGCTGAGCGCATGCCACTAGAACTTCGTCGATCGCAGGTGCATACGCCGCATTCGCTCGGAATTTTTCTCGAACATGCGCTGGGCACGCGCGGACCGTGCCTGACCACGGCGACGGCATGCTCATCGAGCGCGAAGATATTCGCCAAGGCCGAGCGCATGATCCGTCTCGGCATTGTCGATGCGGCTATTCTCGTGGGTGTCGATTCGCTGTGTGGCAGCGTGTTGTTCGGCTTCAACTCGCTGGAACTGGTGGCACCCGAGCCGTGCCGACCTTTCGACGTGCGTCGCCGTGGCATTTCTATCGGTGAAGCTGCCGGCTTTGCCTTGGTCGAGCGCAAGGCCACTTCGGTCGATTCGCCACGCCTGATCGGCTGGGGTGAATCGAGTGATGCGCACCACATGTCCACGCCACATCCCGAAGGTCTGGGTGCGCGGCTGGCGCTCGAAGGTGCGCTCGCGCGCTCGGGTCTTGGCGCAAACGACATCGACTACATCAACCTGCACGGGACAGCGACGCCGAAGAACGATGAGGTCGAAGGCGGTGTCGTCAAGGCGGCCTTCAGCGAGCGCACACGAGCGAGTTCAAGCAAGGGCTGGACCGGGCACACCTTGGGCGCAGCGGGCATTCTCGAATCCATCGTCTGCCTGCTATCGATCGAACATGGTTTCATTCCGGGCACGCTCAATTGCGAACAACTCGATCCGGTCTGCGGGCCACAGATCGCGTTGCAAAACGAATCGGCTGACGTGCGCATCGCATTGACCAATTCGTTCGGTTTCGGTGGCAGCAACTGCACGCTTGCGTTTGCGCGCGGAGGCCGGGCATGAGCGCGCTCGACATCCGCATCGAAGGGATCGGATTCTGGGCGCCCGGTTGGGCGGATTGGGCTACGGCGAGCGCCGGATTGCGCGGAGAAGCACAGGCGAGTGCCGAGGTCATCAAGCCGAGCCCAGCCCTGCTCGTGGCGGCGGAACGACGCCGCGCGCCTTTGGCGGTGCTGCTCGCTTGCGATATTGCAGAGCAAGCCTGTGCGGCTTCTGGCCATGCGGCGGATAGCCTGCCCTCGGTGTTCGCATCGACACATGGCGATCTCGTCATCACCGATTACATGTGCTCGACCCTGGCCCAGGCGCCACGTGAGCTGTCGCCGATCAAATTCCACAATTCCGTGCACAACGCACCCGCCGGATACTGGACGATTGCCGCGCATTGCCACGAAGGCTCAACCTCGATCAGCAGTTGGCATTCGACCTTCGCCGTCGCCTTGTTTGAGGCGGCGATCCAGGCCACCGCGGAGAACGTACCTGTGCTGTTGTCGGCCTATGACTCCATATCACCGGGACCGCTGGCCGAAGTGTCACCGGCTTCGACCATTTTCGGTGTAGCCATGGTGGTCGCTCCAGCCGATGCGCGCGGTGCGACGATGCGGCTCGGCTTCAACGCCGTGACGACGGATCTTCCGGTTTCACCGCAACTGCCGATCGCATTCGAGGAAATGGCCGAGACGAATCCGATGGCGGCACAGAGCCTGCCCTTGCTCGCGGCGATCGCCGCCGGCATGCCAACCACCATCGAGCTTTCCGCCGGGACGCACTCGACCTTGACCATGGAGCTTTACGCATGAACGCATCTTCTAGCGGACGCGTCGCGATCCTGATTCCTGCCCTGAATGAGGAATTGGCGATCCGCCGCGTAATTCAATCGGCACTTGCCGTGCTGCCGGATGTGATTGTTGTGGATGACGGCTCGACCGATCGTACGGCTGAAATTGCCACCGAGCTTGGCGTGATCCTGATCCGTCATGCGTCCCCACTGGGTAAGGGAGAAAGTCTTCGCGACGGCTTTCGTGAAGCGCTGCGGCGCGGATTCGATGCGGTCGTTGCGATGGATGGCGATGGCCAGCATGATGCGGCGGATATTCCGCGCATGCTTGCGGCAGCGCGCAAATACCCGGATAGCCTGGTCATTGGCGCGCGTATCCGCACGCGCGAAAATCAACCGAGTGCGCGGCGACGCGCCAACGCGGTTGCGGACTGGGGAATTTCCTGGGGCTGCGGCGTCCCTGTCGCCGACACGCAAAGTGGACAACGCTATTATCCCAAGGCAGCCATGCAGCTGGTCGATCTGCCCGCGCAAGGGTTTGTGTTTGAGGCAGCCATCCTGATCGCCGCCGTGCGAGAGCTCGGGCTCGGCGTGGTTTCGATTCCGATCGAGACACGATACAGCCGCGAGTTCAGGCTCAGCCATTTCCGGCCGGTTTACGACATCACCTTGATCACGCTGTACACGATCGCGCGGGTGATTCACTACCGCGACATTGTCGCCAGCTATCGGCGCTCGCACTCGAAGCCGCCTTTGGTTTTCGATCCGGCGGTAGGCGGCTGACATCGCCATGGGTCAGGTTCCACTGCTACTGCTGCAATTGATCGCGATCCTTGGCACGGCTCGGCTTTTCTCGATTCTCTTGCGTCGAATTGGCCAACCGCCAGTCATTGGCGAGATGCTGGCCGGTATTGCGCTGGGCCCGATCGTATTGGGCGCCCTTTCTCCGAGCGCACAAGCATTCCTGTTCGCACCTTCCAGTCTGACTGCGCTCGATGGCTTGAGTCAGATTGGTCTCGTACTTTTCATGTTCATCGTTGGCGCGGAACTGCGTCTCCCGGGCGGTGCGCGCAAGCATCTGGGTGCTTCTGGTGTGGTTGGCTTGCTCAGTGTGTTGCTGCCGTTCGCGCTGGGTCTCGCGATCTCGCCCGCTTTGCATGAGCGCTATGCGCCCGAAGGAATCGCATTCTGGCCTTTCGCATTTTTCATGGCCGCATCGATGTCGATCACCGCATTTCCAATCATGGCACGCATCCTCAAGGAGCGCGGCATGACCGAATCGGCGGTCGGTCGGTTGTCGCTGACCTCAGCGGCGCTCGCGGATGTGCTTGCGTGGATCGTGCTCGCCTTTGTGGTCGCGTTGATTTCGAGCAAGGCGGGTTGGAGCGGTTTTGCGATCACGATGTTGGGCAGCCTCGGACTCGCCGCTTTTGCGTTTACCGTTCTGAAGCCATGGCTCGCCCGAATGCTTGATCGCCACGCACCCGATGGGCGCCCGGATAGCGGCCTGCTTGCCATGATCCTCATCCTTGTTTTTGCCGGCGCAGCAGCAACCAGCGCACTCGGTCTGCATGCGGTTTTCGGCGCATTTCTTGTTGGTGCGGTGCTGCCACGGGACAATCGTCTGCTCGCCTGTCTTGTCGAGCGCGTCGAGTACGTCGCGGTGATCGTCCTGATGCCGGTCTTTTTTGCTCTGGCCGGACTGCACACGACCGCCGATGCGTTTTCCGGGAATGGACTTGGCGCCTTGATGTTGATCCTTGCCGCTGCCGTTTTCGGCAAGGTGATCGGCGGCGCGGCCGGCGCGCGCGCGAGTGGCTACAGCTGGCGGGAGTCGTTCGCCGTCGGATCGCTGATGAATGCGCGCGCATTGATGGAGTTGATCGTGATGAAGGTCGGCCTCGACATCGGTGTGATCGACGGCGAGATCTTCACCATGCTGATGGTCATGGCGGTGCTGACCACGCTGATGACAACGCCGATGCTGATCGCCTTCACGCGCGGCACGCGACAAACCGAATCCCTGGCGCAGGATGCGCATTCATCGACCGGAAAATTCCATGAGCAAGACCCCGCAGCATGACGTGGTGATTCTCGGCGGAGGCCTGGCCGGTTTGTGCCTGGCCTTGCAGTTGCGCCAGCGCTTCGCCGATCTGGATATCGTGATTCTCGAACGCAACACACATCCGTTGCCGCTGGCCGCACACAAGGTTGGCGAATCCAAAGTCGAAATCGGCGCGCACTATCTCGCCGATACGCTGGGGTTACGCGAGCATTTTGATAGCGCGCACATCCGCAAGTTTGGATTTCGTTTCTTCTGGACCGACGGACGCAGCGATCTCGAAGGCGTTACCGAGCTTGGCGTGAGCACGGTGATGCCAACGCCGACCTGGCAACTCGATCGCGGCATTCTTGAAAATCATCTTGGTGAACGGGCACGCGAATGCGGCATTGAGTTCCTTGATGACAGCGTCGTGCGCTCGATTGATCTCGGCAAAGGTGACGCCATGCACACGGTGCAGGCGAGCGTGCAAGGTGAAGCGCGCACGTTCAGCGCGCGCTGGATCATCGATGCGAGTGGTCGCGCGGGCTTGCTCCGACGCAAGCTCGATCTGACCGAGAACAATGGCCACGATGGCAACGCCGTATGGTTCCGCATCGATGGCAAACTCGCGATCGATGACTGGTGCAGCAACGCCGACTGGAGCGCGCGCTGTATTCCGTCCGAGGAGCGTTGGCGCTCAACCAATCATCTGTGTGGGCCGGGTTACTGGGTCTGGCTGATTCCGCTCGGCTCGGGTGCGCATTCGGTCGGCATCGTTTGCGATGCAACGATGCATCCGATCGAGAAAATGAATACCTTCGAACGCGCGCTTGAATGGCTGCATGAGCATCAGCCTCTGGTTGCCCAAGCCTGCGAAGCGCAGCGCGACAAACTCATGGATTTCCGTTTTCTACGCGGCTATTCGTATGGCAGCAAACAGGTGTTTTCCGGCGATCGTTGGGCACTGACTGGCGAGGCCGGTGTGTTCCTCGATCCTTTTTATTCGCCGGGCAGCGATTTCATCGCGATCGGCAATACCTACATCTGCGAATTGATCGCCCTTGAACGCGCAGGCAAGCCGCTCGGGCCGTATTCGCGGATCTTCGAGCAACTGTTCTTCTCTTTCTATACCAATACCTTGAGCATGTATCGGGGCCAATATGAAATTTTCGGCGACGCCGAGGTCATGTCGATCAAGGTGATCTGGGATTACACCTACTACTGGGGCGTACTTTGCCAACTGGTGTTCCAGAACCGCCTGACCGATATCGCCCTGCTCGGCGAGCTGCAAAAGGAGTTCGCCGAAGCGGCCCAGCTCAATCTCGACATGCAGGAATTTTTCCGGCGCTGGGCTGGGGCAAGTCCCCGCCCGAATGTGGCGGCCCTGTTCGATCAGCAGGATCTCGGCTGGTTTGTCGGCATGAACGCAACCTTGCATGACGAACTCGATGACGCGCAAGTGCGCGAGCGACTGCGCGGCAATGTCGCCCTGATGCGCAATCTTTCAGCGACCATCGTGGCGCGCGCACAGGCCGCCTGCCCGGGCCTCGATGGCGGTGGACTGCCATCGGCACTGCATGCATCGACGCCGCTGTTCGCGGCGGTCGCGTGATGAAATGATGCGGGATTGAGCGTGATGCGGCGCGCTGCTTACGCGGTTGATCGGTCCCGCGTCACGCGATTCACCCGACACGAGAAGCAGCCGCGCTTGGCGTTGTGCAGATGCAGATAGACAATCTGCTCGTCGGCAAACGCACGTTCAATCTGCAATTCCAGCATCGAACCTTCGCACACTTCGGCGGCGAGAATGGTGTCGGTCGCACTGTAGGCGCGCAGCGACATCAGTCGGCTCGTGACATACGGCGAAAGTTCGCCGATCGGCAGTACGGTTTGGATTGCATGGCGGCGCACGAAGATCGGGCCTGATGCACGATAGGGAGAAGCGCCAGGCTGATGCTCGAACGGCAGCAGCAGCAACTCTTCGCCGATTTCCGCATCGGCCAAACTGACCCGGCACGGAAATCCAGGGTGTGAATCGGCGCGTATCCGCTGCATATTGCGCGTCGCGAGCTCGGCGTCGCTCAAGTCGAACAACGATGAAAAGGTCTTTGCGGGCAGACCGGAAAGCTGAAATGAGTGCATGAGATTCTCCTGGTTGAGAACCTCAGATTGAACGGATCACGGCAACGATACTCGCCGGATCCGGACGTCACTGCGGCACAGTTTCATTCGTCGATTGTTGGCTAGGGAGAGGCTTGTGACGTTGCAGCTATCAATGCAGCAAACGATCACCTCGTCCCGGCGCAAGCAAGAATGTTGTACGACGCGGTTTGATCATCCCGCAAAATGATGTCGCCGCTGATGGTCTCAACACATCAACGGCGTCACGTCACTCGAGATCGCCGAGCTGGGCATCCATCGTTGGTGATTTCAGCCACTTGGCGATGTCCTGTCCGAGTGCCTTGACCGTGCGACCCAGCACCGAGCATGAACCCTTGTAGCCGGCGAACGCGCCGCCCATCGAATTGCGCCGACCGACGAAACTGCCGATGACTTCCCCATCACGATAGAGCTTGCCCGCGACCAGGGTGCTCTTGCGATGACCGATAAACGGATTGCCGGCCGAGACGGCATCCTTGATCTGCACATCGAGCACCATGCCGGGCGAATCTGTCTGCACCGAATCGGCAAACGTCACACTGAGCTTCTGATCCTCGCGCGCATATTCCTCGGTGTAGGCGGCGAGCTGGTTCTGGATGTCGCATTCCTTTTTGATCTTGCCCGCGATCATCGCGTCATCGGCGAACGGCACCGGCTTGGCCATCGTGATCGTATCGGCGCCAAACGCGCTACCGGCGAGCAGGACAACACTGATGCAAAGCATCCATTTGCAACGCTTCATCTTTATCTTTCCCCTGATTCGGTCATTGGCGACCGGGCGCAACGATGCCAAATTCATCAACAGGCTGCAATCAACTTTCAACCCATGCCGCCGTTGATACCGATGACCTGACCATTGATGTAGCCGGCCTCGTCGCTGCACAGGAAGCGCACCAGCGCAGCGACTTCATCGGGCCTGCCGACTCGCGCGGCGGGGACGATGGCCTTGATCATCGCGGCATCGAAGGTTTCACCAAGCATGCTGCCTTCGATCATTCCGGGCGCCACGACATTGGCCGTGATGCCGCGCGAGGCCATTTCGCGGGCAAGTGATTTCGATGCACCATGCAGGCCGGCTTTGGCAGCAGCGTAGTTGGTCTGGCCGCGATTGCCGATCATGCCGGCCACGGAAGAAATGCTGACGATGCGCCCGAACCGCGTGCGCGCCATCGGCAACAGCAGCGGCTGGGTCACATTGAAAAACCCGTGCAGCGAGACATCGATCACGCGCCGCCATTGTGCTTCGCTCATGCCGGCCATCGGCGCGTCATCGTGAATGCCTGCGTTGTTGACGACGATCTGGATCGGGCCATCAACCAGCAGTGCTTCAATCGCCGAGCGGCTTGCCGCGCCATCGGCGACGTCGAAGGCAATCGCCGCTGCGCTGCCGCCGGATTGCCGGATTTCCCCGGCAATCGCCTCAGCA
>JBBQTY010000162.1:0-9329 GCA_038234445.1 Lysobacterales bacterium | reverse complement strand
CGTACTTGCCATCCATGGCAATCGTCTGCAATTGCTCCTGCATTGCAGTCATACATGCCATCCATGGCAATCGTCTGCAATTGCTCCTGCATTGCAGTCATACATGCCATCCATGGCAATCGTCTGCAATTGCTCCTGCATTGCAGTCATACATGCCATCCATGGCAATAAAAAACCCGGCGCGATGGCCGGGTTTGGGTCGAAAAACAGGAACTGCGCGACTTACCCGGCTGAGTTTGAAGTCATCGGTCGACGCGCACGCGACGTCATCCCAGCGGCCATGCGGGCGCTCGTCAGGATTTCGGCATTGGCATGAAGTTCTTTCATAAGGAGCTCGACGTTACTGGTATTTTTGTCGCAGCGCAACAGACGCCTTGTCCGAGCCCGAAAATGACGAGGCCGCGAAACGCGGCCCGGTCACAAAGATCCCGTTCAGACGTCTATTCAGCAGGTGTGACGTTGATACGTACGCGCATGCGCTCGCCTGGATCGTAGTCGAGCTGGGAAATATAAACGTCGCCGCGATAGCGGTATTGCACGTCATAACCCACGATTCGGCGTTCGCTGGAGCGCTCGCTGATCGTGCGGCAACGCGTTTGACTATCGGTGTAGTAGCGATCGTCGCGGCGGGCCTGATCATTGCCAATGGACCCGCCGATCAGCGCACCAGCGATCGTCGCTGCCTTGCGACCATCACCCTTGCCGACCTGATTTCCAAGTGCGCCGCCAACGATGGCGCCCAGCAATGTACCGCCCGCGTTGTTACCGCGAGTGTCATAGCGACGATTGACGTCGGAGTCGTAGCACTCTTCGCGCGGGCGATTGTTCACGACGTTGTCATAGACCGGATCAACTCTGAGCACATCGGCCCAAGCCAGACGACTGTTATCAACCGCTGCTCGATCATCGTCGTAGCCGCGATCCTGCGCCAGTGATTGGCTCACTGCGCCAAGCGTCATAGTCGTCAGGGATACTGCTATCAGAAAATTCTTGAACATCACTCAATCTCCAATCGGGGTGGTAACGATCTGTGCCAGACCTGCTTTGGGTCTGTCTACTCGCTCCGTATCAGCTTCGATACGGCGCACGGACGCCACGATGCGGCCGAAATTACAACACAGCATTACTGAATGCTCGCCGAAGAATCTGGCGACTTTGCGGTACCCAAACAGACCGCTTATGTGGGCTGCTATCATCGTCCACCGTACCCTTTGTTCAGATTCATCGACGCCATGAAACTGCGCCTGTACAACACCTTGAGCCGACGAACCGAGGCGTTCGTTCCCGCGAATCCTGAGCGAATCACCATGTATGTCTGTGGCCCGACGGTCTACGACTACATTCATATTGGCAATGCCCGCCCGGCCGTCGTTTTCGGACTGCTCGCCCGCTTGCTGCGTCGCAATTGCGGAACGCTCGTATACGCACGCAACATCACTGACGTCGATGACAAGATCAACGCTGCGGCGCGTGAAGCGGGCATCCCGATCTCCGCTATCACGGATCGATACGCTCAGGCCTACCACGATGATCTTGCCCGCCTGGGCGTCGAGAAGCCCGATATCATTCCGCACGCGACCGCGCACATCGCAGAGATCATTGCGATGTGCGAAGGCCTGATCGCGAGTGGTCACGCCTATGCGGCCGAAAATCACGTCCTCTTCAATGTCGACAGTTTTTCCGATTACGGCAAGTTGTCTGGACGATCGACCGACGACATGATTGCAGGGGCACGTGTTGAAGTCGCGCCTTACAAGAAGAATCCCGCTGACTTCGTACTTTGGAAACCTTCCACGGATGACCTTCCTGGCTGGGAAAGTCCTTGGGGTCGCGGCCGACCGGGCTGGCATATCGAATGCTCGGCGATGGCAGCGACGCATCTTGGCGAAACCATCGATATCCACGCCGGCGGCAACGACCTGTTGTTTCCGCATCACGAGAATGAGCTTGCGCAAAGCACTTGCGCGCATGGTGGCAAGACGTTTGCGCGCTATTGGCTGCACAACGGCATGCTCACGTTTGGCGGCAAGAAGATGTCGAAGTCGCTAGGCAACGTCATGGTGCTGCACGACTTGCTCGAAAAATTTCCACCCGAGGTTCTGCGCTTTCTGCTGCTGCGCGCGCACTACAGACAGCCGCTGGATTGGTCGGACAGCACGTTGAGCCAATCACGGGCGACGCTGGATGGCTGGTACGGCGTGCTGCGCGATCGCGCGGACGTCACCGTTGCCGCTGCAGATGAAACCGTACCGGAAGCATTTGAAGCGGCGCTTTGCGATGACATCAATACACCGGCAGCCATAGCTATTCTCTCAAGTCTGGCCGATGCAGCACGTCAGGCGAGCACCGCTTCGGATCGCCGTAGCACCATGGCCGCCCTGCTGGGTGCGGCGCATTTGATTGGCCTATTGCACGAGGATGCCGAAGCCTGGTTCAAACAAACTGAAACCGGTTCGGTCATTGATGCAGCCTGGGTGCAGGGACTGCTCAACGAGCGCCAGGCGGCACGAGCAGCGAAAGACTTTGCTCGTGCTGACGAGATCCGCAAATTGCTTGCGGAGAAGAATGTGGTGATCGAGGACAGTGCCGACGGCGCGCGCTGGAAAGTTGTTTCGAGTTCCGATGCCTTGGACTGAGATTCGAACGCGCTTGCACGGATTGGAATCCTCGGCAGTTGCCCACAGGTAGAATTGGATGAACGCCATCAGTGATATCGAAGCAAACCCGGAATCCGAAGTCAGCGCAGAACTTGCTCAAATCGGCATTGCCGAAGAATTTGGCTACTTCAGCGACTGGACCGAGCGCTACCAGTACCTGATTGATTTGGGTCGCAAGTTGCCGACGTTTCCGGACGACGCGCGTAGTGATATGAACAAGGTCCACGGTTGCCAGTCGCAAGTCTGGCTGGTCGCCAGCGGCAACGCCGAAAAAATCGAATTTCACGCGATCAGCGACTCGTCGATCGTGTCAGGTTTGATCGCTCTGCTTCTGCGCGTCTATTCGGGAAGATCCGCCGACGAGATCCTGAAAACCGAGCCCCGCTTCATTGAGGCGATTGGCTTGTCCAAGCATCTTTCGCCGACGCGATCGAACGGGCTGGCAGCCATGCTGACAAAGATCAAGGAACACGCCGCCCACGTTTTCGCATAACGCAATTCAGACGATGGCGCCGACTCCTGCGTCATCGAATTGCCATCGAGATGCAACGGGGCTTGAACAAATCCAGCGTAGCCTGTTCCACACGAAACGTGGGAATTTGGCATGCGCGTCGCGATTGTCACCGAAACATGGCCACCCGAGATCAATGGCGTTGCCCTGACTGTTCAGTCTCTAGCGCGCGGCTTGCATCGCAACGGCCACTTGGTCGAGGTGATCCGCCCGATCCAGCTGTGTGATAGCGAATTTCCTGCCCCCACAGAGTTTTCCGAGCTCCTGGTCAGTGGTGCGGCGATCCCACTCTATCCTGGCTTGCGATTCGGATTGCCATCGCAATCACGCCTGACCAGGCACTGGCGCAAGACTCCTCCCCAAGCCCTATATGTCGCCACCGAGGGACCACTCGGGCATAGCGCTTTGTCTGCGGCGAAGCGGCTCGGCATACCCGCCTGTACCGGTTTCCATACGCGCTTCGATGATTTCATTGCCCACTACGGCTTCCCGTGGCTGACGCCTCTGGTTTTTGCCGGCATGCGTCGATTCCACAATAGAGGGCAGGCAATCCTGGTTCCTACCGAGGAATTGGCAAACTTTCTTCGTCAGCGGAAATTCGCCAACGTCAGGCTGCTTCGTCGCGCGGTCGACACGGAGCTTTTTCATCCGCGTCATCGCTGCGAAACGTTGCGCGAGAGCTGGGGTGTCAGTGCGAACGATATTGTCGTCGTACATGTCGGTCGACTCGCTGCCGAGAAGAACCTTGATCTCGCAATTCGCGCATTCCGACAGATTCAGCATGACCATTCATCCGCGCGTTTTGTCATCGTTGGCGACGGTCCTGAGCGCGCAAGAATTGCGAAATCCAACCCGGATTTTTTGTTTGTCGGCATGCGTCATGACTTGGACCTGTCGAGCCACTACGCCAGCGGCGACCTCTTTCTGTTTCCGAGTACGACCGAAACATTTGGAAATGTCACGCTTGAAGCCATGGCTTGCGGTTTGCCCCTGGTCGCCTTCGATTACGGTGCAGCGCACGAACATATCGCTGATGCCGAATGCGGAATTCGTGTTGCGGTGGCCGACAGCGATGCATTCGTCGATGCTGCTCGCGCGCTTGCCGGTGATCGATCAAGGCGCGGCCGTATGCGCGAGGCTGCGCGTGCGGCCGTCGCAAATCTGAGTCCAGATTCTGTGGGTCACCACTTTTCGGAACTGCTTGGCGCACTCGCCCTGGAAAACGCCGCATGAATCGGGTCCCTCGCTGGCAACAGTTCGAGCTGCTCAGTGGCGAGTGGCGTGTCTGCCTGGCCTGCAATCGTTGGGGCGGGGACAAGTCGGTCATGCAATGCTTTCGGCTGATCAGCCGCCTTGGCGACGGTCTGATCTGGTATGCATTGATGCTTGGAATCGCCGTGTTCGGCGGCCAGCATGGCTACAAAGCCGCCCTGCATATGGCCTTTGTCGGAATTGTTGCAGCCACACTCTACCGTCTACTGAAGCGCTGGACGCGTCGACCGCGCCCGTTTCGCAGCCATGCAGAAATCGTCGCGCATATCGCGCCGCTGGATGAGTTCAGCTTTCCATCCGGACACACATTGCATGCAGTCAGTTTCAGTCTTGTCGCCACGGCATGGTATCCGCAGCTGTTCACGGTGCTGCTGCCACTAACCCTGTTGATCGCAGCCTCACGCGTTGTACTTGGACTTCACTATCCGAGTGATGTCATCGTGGCCATGTTGATTGGGTTCGCGCTTGCCGAAACATCCTGCCTGATCGTGTTCTGACTCCGAGACAAGATACGAGGCATAGCTCGCTCAGCCCACGTCACCACGCTTGCGCACGATGAGCATGGCAAGCTCCAGCGATTGCTCGTAGTTGAGTCGCGGATCAACCGTTGACTTGTACGCCCGCGAGAGATCGGTCTCGGTCAAATCGCGCGCACCACCCATGCATTCGGTGACATTCTCACCGGTCAATTCCAGATGCACCCCACCGAGACGAGTGCCGACCTCGGAATGGATGTCAAAGGCCTGGTCGAGTTCATCGCGAATATTCTCGAATCGCCGCGTCTTTATCCCGTTGCCGACCGACTCGGTGTTGCCATGCATCGGATCACAGCACCAGAGCACGTTGCGCCCTTCCGCCTTCACGGCTTTCAACAGTGGCGGCAATGCCTTGGCCACATGCTTGGCACCCATGCGATGGATCAAGGTAAGACGACCAGGCTCATTGTCCGGATCGAGCACATCAATCAAGCGCATCAGTTGATCGGGTTGTGTCGACACCCCCACCTTGACGCCGATCGGGTTGCGAATGCCACGACAATATTCGACATGGGCACCATCAATATCGGCCGTGCGCATTCCAATCCACGGGAAGTGCGTCGACAGATTGAACCAGCCCCAATGGCGGGGCACCTGACGCGTAAGGGCCTCCTCATAGTGCAGCAGGAGCGCCTCGTGGGAGGTGTGGAAATCAACCCGTTGGAACTCGGCGACCGAACTGCCGGCCAGTGTTTCCATGAAACGCAGCGAGTTGCCAATTGACTCGACCATCTGCCGATACTCACCCTGCAGCGGCGAATGCTCGACCCATGCCAGATCCCAATACTCTGGATGATGCAAGTCTGCAAAACCGCCATCGATCAGGGCCCGCACAAAATTCATCGTCATCGCCGAACGCGCATGACCCCTGATCAGACGACGCGGATCAGGACGCCGCGATACAGCATCAAAGGCAGGCGCGTTGACGATGTCACCGCGATAGCACGGCAAGGTGACGCCATCGCGGGTTTCCGTATCGGTAGATCGCGGCTTCGCGTACTGACCGGCAAAGCGGCCAACGCGAACGATCGGAAGCTTCAGTCCATGCGTGAGCACGAGGCTCATCTGCAGCATGACTTTGAGGCGATTGGAGATCAGCGGAGAGGTGCAGTCGTCGAAGCTTTCTGCGCAGTCGCCCCCTTGCAGCAAGAATCGTTTGCCTTCGGCCGCGTCAGCGAGGAGACCACGCAGCGCAAGAATTTCCCACGATGTCACCAATGGCGGCAACTCGCCAAGCTGGGCCAGCGCGGCATTGAGTTCGTCCGCATCATCGTACGTTGGCTGCTGCACAGCGGGCTTCTGCCGCCATGAAGTCGCTGACCAGTTCTCCGGCTCACGGACTGGAACGATGTTGCGCTCGCGTTTCATTGGAATCTCTCATGCTGCACTGCGGCAACCATCATGCCATAGGCAACCCGCGAGGGACATCAGGCCTTGCGAAAGCCAGCCCATAAGGCCGCGATGAAGAGACCAATGAAGCAAAACAGTACCCAGTTCGGCATCGACAAGCCAAGAAAGGTCCAGTCGATCACACCGCAATCCTGATCGCGGATGAAAATGGTCTTGAGAAACTTGAGCGAATCGAAATTGTTGAGCGCGTACTCAAACGACGGTGCGCAGCCATCGAGCTGTTCGGGCGGCAAACTCTGCAAATAGACGTGCCGGCCGGCGATGTAGATTCCACCCAGCGCCATCAACGCCGTCAACAAACCGTAGATACGCGCAAAGAACCGACCCGGGCCATGAATAGCAGCAATCAAGGCCACCAACCCAACGGCACAGACAAAGACGCGCTGGACCATGCACAACATGCAGGGCTGATAGTTCAGGACATACTGCGCAAAGAAGGCATAGCCCATGAGCAGTGCGGAGGCGCAAGCGATCAACAGGAAGATCGTGCGCGAAGAAAGACGAACCATGGTTTGACCTCGTTACGGTTGATGTTGGGTTATGCAGCCAGCTCAGACCCGATTGGGATCTGACGGTTCCCTCGAGAACATCTCTATCAGACGTATGGACCCAAGATAACGGAGCGCGTCACCATAACGAAGACTTCAAAAACGAAAAAGCCCCGTCAAGAACGGGGCCTCTTCTAGCGTGTCGATGAGAACTATTCCTCGACAGCAACGGCGGTCTGCGGACGGTCAAGCAATTCAACATAGGCCATCGGCGCACTATCACCCACGCGGAAACCGCACTTCAAAATACGCAAGTAACCACCCTTGCGCTCGCGGAAGCGAGGACCGAGTTCACTGAAAAGCTTGATGACGGCCTGCTTGTCGCGAAGACGCGCAAACGCCAAGCGACGATTGGCGACGCCATCGGTCTTTGACAACGTGATAAGCGGCTCAGCAACTCGACGCAATTCTTTCGCTTTCGGCAAGGTCGTACGGATCAACTCATGCTTGAACAACGACGAGGCCATGTTCTTGAACATCGCTTCTCGATGACTGCTCGTACGATTGAGCTTGCGTCCTGATTTTTGGTGGCGCATGGAAAATTCTCACTATCTGTTGTTATGAAAAGACGGCACCTAAGTCCGACTCCCCGCGGTTACCCGCTTCTTATTCCGGGATTCGTGATTCGTGACTGGGGATTCGAAACAGCGCTCTCTCGCGAGGTCGTTGCACTTACGAATCCCAAATCCCTATTCTCGACTACCGGCTCTACATCAACCAAGCTGCATGCCGTGCGAGATACCCGGCGGCGGCCAGGATTCGAGCTTCATGCCAAGCGACAATCCACGCTGCCCAAGTACATCCTTGATCTCAGTCAACGACTTCTTGCCTAGATTTGGTGTCTTCAACAGCTCGACTTCGGTCTTTTGAACCAGGTCGCCGATATAGTAAATACTCTCGGCCTTTAGGCAGTTTGCCGAACGAACCGTCAGTTCAAGATCATCGATCGGGCGGAGCAAAACCGGATCAACGCCGCTCTTGTCGGTCTTCGCATCAGTGCTTTCACGGCGTGTGAAGTCACCAAAGATCGAGATCTGATCCTGGAGAATTTCCGCAGCCTTGCGCACGGCCTCTTCGGCGTCGATCGCGCCATTGGTATCAATTTCGAGAACGAGCTTGTCGAGATCAGTACGCTGTTCGAGACGCGCGCTGTCTACCTGATAGGCGACGCGGCGAACCGGGCAGAACGACGCATCGAGCTGCAAGCGACCGATCGGACGTGCTTCCTCATCCGGAAGACGGCGAGACACGGCTGGTTGATAACCGACGCCACGCGCAACCTTCAAGCGCATATTGAGTGCGACATCCTTGGTCAGGTGACAAATCACATGATCCGGGTTGATGATCTCAACCGAATGATCGACCGTGATATCTGCGGCCGTAACGACACCCTTGCCCTTCTTGCTCAAGGTCAATGTGGTTTCGTCATGGCCGTGCATACGGATGGCAACATCCTTGAGGTTGAGCAGGACCTCGATAACGTCCTCCTGCAAACCTTCCAGGGTGGTGTACTCGTGCAGGACGTTGTCAATCTCAACCTCGACGATGGCGCAGCCAGGAATCGACGACAACAAAACACGGCGCAACGCATTGCCCAAAGTGTGGCCGAAACCACGCTCCAGCGGCTCGACCACTACTTTCGCGTGATTGAGACCAATACGTTCGACTTGAATGCCGCGAGGACGCAGCACATTGGTGGATCCTGCCATGAACAGGGACTCCGAAAGTTGCGGTGAATTACTTCGAGTAAAGCTCGATGATCAAGCTCTCGTTGATATCCGAGGGCAGATCCGAACGCTCAGGCAGCGACTTGAAAATGCCGCTGAACTTCTTCGCGTCAACCTCGACCCATGTTGGAACCAGATCCATCTCCTGCGAGACAGTGACTGATTCCTGCACACGCAATTGACTGCGTGCGCCCTCGGTGAGAGAAATCTCGTCGCCCGGCCGAACCTGATAGGACGGCAGGTTGACGCGCTTGCCATTCACCGAAACTGCGCGATGCGAGACAAGCTGACGAGCCTGGGCGCGCGTGACTGCGAAACCCATGCGATAGATGACGTTGTCAAGACGAGCTTCCAGCTGGCGCAGCAGGTTTTCACCGGCATTGCCCTTCTGGTTCGACGCCTTGACGTAGTACTTGTGGAATTGGCGCTCAAGCAGGCCATAGATACGCTTGACCTTTTGCTTTTCGCGCAACTGCACCCCATAGTCCGACAGACGACCCTTGCGGGCGGCGCCGTGTTGACCGGGCTTCTGTTCCAGCTTGCACTTCGAATCGATCGCGCGTGCCGGGCTCTTGAGGCTGAGATCAGCGCCTTCGCGCCGGGCCAGCTTGCAGGTGGGTCCGATATAACGAGCCATTTCGGTATCCTTTAGACGCGACGCTTCTTCG
>JBBQTY010000161.1:0-9447 GCA_038234445.1 Lysobacterales bacterium | reverse complement strand
AACCCAGTCGTCCGACGCTCTGCCGCGTGTGACCCCGACCAAGTGGGAAGCACGCAATAACGAGATTGCAAAACGAACCGACTGATTTTTCCCGGCCTGCCATGCCGCGACTTGCCCGGCCATGTGCCGGGCTTTTTTTGGGTGCACTGGTTAATTCCAAGCGGGCGCACGGATGCGGGACCGGATGCGGGACTGTAAATCGTGGTCGAAAAAAAACCGCTTAAATCAGCGGCTTGCGAGGCTATCTGGCGGAGAGAGTGGGATTCGAACCCACGGTGGGCGCAAACCCACGGCAGTTTTCAAGACTGCTGCCTTAAACCACTCGGCCATCTCTCCGTATTCAGTTGTCCGCCCCAGTCGCGTGTTGCGCGTCACCACGGCAGTTTGACTTCGGGCTTCCAGCCCTCCGCCCTTCGGGCCGTCGCCGTTGGCGATGTTGGCTTCGGCTTCTTGCCTTGGCGACGCCGCGGCTATCGAAGTACAGGAACGAAGGGGGCGGAGTTTAGCCTACTCGGTTGATACGCCCAAGCGATTTGCTTCTGCACGCGAGAAATTACTCAAAGTCTGCGGCGGTTTCGATCAAAGTTGTGGGTCCCAAAGCGCTTTGATCTTCTGAATCACGCTCCTTCGGAGCGCGGCATCCCTGCCTTTTTCACTCGCTTCCAGCGAGCGAGTCACTTCTCTTTGCGTGGCCACTGCGCCGCAGGAGCGGCGCGAACAGCGAAGCTGGCCCGCATGGGCGGAGGGCAGGAGCCCGGAGTAAAGAGAAAGTAACCAAGAGAAAGGCCACCCCACACTCGCGCCTTACGCACAGTCCCTGTGCTCCAGGTTCGCGAGCCTGCTACGGGGTTCGCCGACAGTCCATCCGAGGACTGACGTCGAACTGTCCCACATCGTGTGGGCCATCCTTCGGACTTGTCCTTCGCAGTCTCGCCGCGATCGAGGGGACCCCAGTAGCGCGCGTCGTGCGCGCCCAAGCCAAAGCCAAAGCCAAAGCCAAAGCCAAAGCCCCTCATCCGCCCTGCCGGGCACCTTCTCCCGCGATGCGGGAGAAGGAGATTCAAACGCCACTCTGAGCGTGCCGGAAGCTGCTTTGTCTTGGCTGCGCAGGCGAGGGTATGGATACCCGAGGTAGAGCAACGCAGGAGCAGTTGCCGGATGCGCAGTGAATGGGCCCCCTATGCAGCGGCAACGTAGCGGAGGGAAAGCCCGCAGGGTGGGCGCAATGGATTGCGCCCAGTTCGACGTCAGTCCAGGGATGGACTGTCGGCGAACCCCCGGAGTCGCGTTGCGCAGTCGGAAGGCAGGCGACTGCATGGATGCAGGAGGTACGCATCCATGGATGGATGCGGTAGAACCGCGTCGGGAAAAAGCGGTCGAGAGCAACGCAGGAGCAGTTGCCGAATGCCTGGAGACCGCTGCATCGGGGTGGCCTTCTCTTTGGTTACTTTCTCTTGGCCACGCAAGAGAAAGTGACTCGCTCGCCGGAGGCGAGTGAAAAACGGCAGGGATGCCGCGCGACGGAGGAGCGTGCCTTAGTTGTGGAATTGCACGAACAAAGTCACTGGGCCCCTGCCTTCGCAGGGGCGACGAGCTCATGAGCCCAGAGCCAGCGAGCGGGGAAATCGATCAGCTCAGTCGGCTGACACCACCCATATACGGCAACAACACCTCAGGCACATCAATCGTTCCGTCGGCGTTCTGGTAATTCTCCATTACCGCGATCAAAGCGCGACCGATCGCCGTGCCGGAACCATTTAGCGTGTGCACGAGTTCAGGCTTGCCGGTTTCCGGATTGCGCCAGCGCGCTAGCATGCGGCGCGCCTGGAAATCGGTGCAATTCGAGCACGAGGAAATCTCGCGATAGGTATTCTGACTCGGCAGCCAGACTTCAAGGTCGAAGGTCTTGGTCGCGGTGAAACCCATGTCGCCCGTGCACAGCAGCATGCGCCGATACGGCAGGCCAAGTTTTTCGAGTACAACCTCGGCGCTGCGCGTCATGCGCTCGTGTTCGGCGTCGCTTTCGGATGGCTTGCTGATGCTGACCAGCTCGACTTTCTCAAACTGGTGCTGACGGATCATGCCGCGCACGTCGCGCCCACCCGAACCGGCTTCGGCGCGGAAACACAGTGAGTGCGCCGTCATGCGCAACGGCAACTGGTCGGCATCGCTGATGGTGTCGCGGACAATATTGGTCAGCGGCACTTCGGCGGTCGGGATCAGATAGCGTCGCGTCTCGTTGACCTCGATGGCAAACAGATCTTCCTCAAACTTCGGCAACTGCCCGGTGCCTTGCATCGAGTCAGCGTTGACGATCAAGGGCACGTTGGTTTCGAGATAACCATGTTACTCGGTATGCAGATCAAGCATGAATTGTGCGAGTGCACGATGCAGCCGAGCAAGTCCGCCACGCAACACGGTAAAGCGCGAACCGGAAAGTTTCGCTGCGACTTCGCCATCGAGCCAGCCCTTGTGAGCACCGAGTTCGACATGATCCTTGACCGCGAATTCAAAGCTGCGTGGCAACCCCCATCGATGCTGCTCGGCGTTGCCGTTTTCGTCCGCGCCCACCGGTACCGATTCGGCGGGCAGGTTTGGAATACCCAGGGTGATCGACGCAAGCTGCTGCTGGATATCGGCCAGCCGCTCTTCATTGGCCTTGAGTTGATCGGCGATTCCAGCGACCTCAGCCATCAACGCCGCTGTGTCCTCGCCCTTGCTCTTGGCGAAGCCAATCGCCTTCGATCGCGTATTGCGCGTGTTCTGCAACTCCTGCGTCTCGACCTGGACGGCCTTGCGCTGCGCTTCGAGCGATTCGATGGCGACAGCCTCAAGCGTGTAGCCGCGCGTGGCAAGGCGCTGGGCGACGACATCGAGCTGCCCGCGCAGCAGGGCTGGATCAAGCATGAAAGGATTTCCGCAAAACAACCAAGGGCACGGATTATCGCCGCGCCACTCGCTGGCCGCAAACCAGGAGTGCTGAAATAGTCGAAAAAACTATCGCGAATATCGACTTTTCACGACATACCGTTGTCTGCGGATCAGAATCGCCGAGGCTGTGTTCGACCGAGCCACCACGCGATCAGTATGCCGCCAAGCAGCCAGCCAACCGCATGTTCGATCAGGCCGCCAATCATGAAATCTGTCGGAAACCGATACCAGACGGCCGCCGGCACGACCGCGGTAACCCAAGCGAATACGCCCATGGCGGTGGCTCCGAGGACGCGCGACGCAAAGCTCCAGCGTGTCGCCGCCAGCAACCAGGCGACAATCAGACTGCCAAGAAGATTGGAACCAAACTGCTTGATCAATTGCGGCGTCATCTGCATTGGATCGCCGGCGGGCGGGCTTACGACCATGTAGACGAAGGGCTGGACTTTGGCCTTCTCGGCGTAAGACTTCATGAAAGCCTCGTCGTCCCATTGCGCCGAACTGGCATACGGCAAAATGTAGATGCCCGGCGTCGGTGTGCCGATCTTGACGGATTCGAGGATTGCCTCCTCATTGACTGGCGCCTTTACTCCCATCTCGCCTATAGGCAAAAATGTATGGGCGACGAAGCCCCAGATGAAAAGAATGACTGCACTGAACAACGCGGCAATGACAACGCGCATTGGCGACTCCTCCCCAGGATGGTAAGGCGGACGCTACGCTTGATTCAGCTTCCCCGCAATGAACGCGCGCACAAAATCAGGGCGCGCTGCGTTGGCCAATCTCGGCCAGCATGATCGCAATGGCATCGAGCTCGGCGGTCGATCTGCCCGCAGACGGTGGGTGCCTGTAGTTGTTGAGCATGATCGCAAACGCGAGGCGCTCATCGGCGGCGGTCAACGCGTAGCCGGCCAGCGCAAACGTATGCGCCATGCTGCCGGTTTTCGCGTGAATGCGCCCCTGCGCAGGACTGTTGCGCATGCGTCCGGTGAGTGAACCATCCACACCGGCTTCGGGCAGTGCGAGTCGAAATGCCTTGGCGCCCGGTGTATCACCGATATGGACCAAAAGACTGGTCAGCGCGGCTGGTGAAGTCAGATCCCTGCGCGACAGACCGGGGCCATCCTCGATCAGCACGCCATCGAGTGGAACTCCGATGCGGTGCAGATAGGCGCGCATCGCGCGAATGCCAAACGTTTCGCTTGACGCGAACGCTGGCGCTTCCTCGCCCGCCGCGCGTTCATCTGCTGCCACTTTCGCGCCCACCATCAACAGCAAGTTTTGCAAATAGAGATTTTGCGACACCTTGAGGCCGCGATTGACGATATCGGCGAGCGGCGGAGACCACAGATCGGCAAGATGCTGAACCTTGTTTCCGCTTAGAACCTCGCCAGGCTCAGGCCAATAGATGCTGCGCGATTTGCCGCTCACGCTGACGCCTTGACGAGCAAGTGCGGCACGCAGTTGCTCGACCGCAACGAGCGCCGGATCGTGCACGGCTTGTCGATAGAACTGGATCGGCGAATTGCTCGCTATCGTGCCAAAGGCGTGCAAAGTCGCTTCGCCAGGTGCGCGGTACAGGCTGATGTCGGTCGGCGCTGGAGCACGCAGCGTGCGCAGTTGGTTGTCGAGTTCGGGTGCCGATTCGGGCGGATCGAATGCAATGCGCGCGTTGTTGCCTGGGATCGGCGCGGGACGCACTTCGACTTTCACGACATTCTCATCAACACTCAGTGCAGATACCGGCGCACCAAACCAGCTTTGCAGATCGGCCGCCTCCCAGCCGCTGCCATACAACGGAGCAGCAAACCAGGTGGCATCGGCAATCAGTCCGCCACGGACAGATTTGACGCCGGATTTGCGCACTGCCGTTGCCAGCGAATCGGCCCAGAAGATGCGCTTGTCGAAGCCGAGAGTTGGATCACCGTAGCCGACCAGGACGAGATCACCGTGCAGCTCGCCATCCCTGCCCGCTTTCTCGGTTGCGAACAGACTGGTCGGCACCTTGTAGTCCGGCCCGAAGGTATCCAGCGCCAACGCGGCGGTGTAAAGCTTGGCCGTCGATGCTGGCACGAACAGCTTGTCGGCATTGTGCGAGTACAGAGTCTTTCCGGTATCGAGCGAAACGACTTGCACACCCCACAAGGCATCGTCGAATGCCGGTTCGGCGAGATGCGCATCGATACGCTGACCAAGACTGGCGAGGCTTGAATCATCGACGGCGGATGCGTTTTTGAGGTCCTCCGCCGAAACCGGCGCGACGGCGAAGCAAAACGTGAACAGACTCAGGCAAAGACTCGCGAACCCTAACCTCACGTTTTACTCTCCGACGTTCGAGCCTGGCGACGAGCGGCGCGCAAGGTGTTCAGCTTTTCGCCGATTTTCAACTCCAGTCCGCGCTCGACCGGCGCATAGAATTCACGACCGACCAGCGCATCGGGCAGGCATTGTTGATCCAGCGCAACACCCCCTTCGGCATCATGATCGTATTGATAGCCTTGGCCGTAGCCGAGGCCTTTCATCAACTTGGTCGGTGCATTGCGCAAATGCATCGGCACTTCGAGTGTGCCGTTCGCACGCACTTCGGCGCGCGCCGCATTGAAGGCGGCATACGCCGCGTTGCTCTTGGCCGCGATGGCGAGATAGAGGACGAGTTCGGCAAACGCCAGTTCTCCTTCGGGCGAGCCAAGTCGGTCGTAGGTATTCCAGGCTTCAAGCGAGAGAGTCAGCGCGCGCGGATCGGCCAGACCAATATCTTCAATCGCCATACGCGTCAAGCGACGCGCGAGATAGGCCGGATCGACACCACCATCAAGCATGCGCGTCAGCCAGTACAACGCGGCATCAGGATCGGATGAGCGCACGGATTTATGCAGCGCGGAAATCTGGTCGTAGAATTGCTCGCCGCCCTTGTCGAAACGACGTGTGCGATCAGCCAGCACCTGGGTCAGCGTGGTCTCGTCGATGTGTCCGTCATCGGCCAGTTCGGAGGCGATTTCGAGCAGAGTCAGCGCGCGCCGAACATCACCGTCGGCAGCTTGCGCAATCAAGCGCAGTGATTCATGTTCGATCTGCAGATGCTGATCGCCAAGGCCGCGTTCGCTGTCATCCAATGCGCGCTGCAGCGCCGCGACAATCTGCTCGATGTTCAAGGACTCAAGCACATGCACGCGACAACGCGAGAGAAGCGCCGAGTTCAATTCAAACGAGGGATTCTCGGTGGTCGCGCCGACCATGATGATGATGCCGCGCTCGATATGCGGCAGGAAGGCATCCTGCTGGGTCTTGTTGAAGCGGTGCACCTCGTCGACGAACAGCACGGTGCGCCGGCCCTGGCCGAAGTTGACTTCGGCTTCGGCCAGGGCTGTGCGTACATCAGGCAAGCCCGAAAGCACGGCCGAGATCGCCTTGAAATCAGCATCGGCATAGCGCGCGAGGAGCAGGGCCAATGTGGTCTTGCCGCAACCGGGCGGCCCCCACAGGATCATCGAATGCAGCTTGCCGCTCTCGATCGCGCGACGCAGCGGCTTGCCCACATCGAGCAGGCGTGATTGCCCGACGATTTCATCGAGCGTGCGCGGACGCATGCGCTCGGCGAGTGGCTTGAGCCCTTCGGGTTCGGCAAATAAGGGTGTGGTTATTGTTGCAGTCTTCTTTCGTGACATGCCGCCATGATACGGAAAACCGTGGCTTCTCCGATCCTGAAAGGTGAACGATCAGGCTGACGAGGCAAACGCCCCATGAAAGCCGAGCGGAAACGCATACGGCAACCAGGCTGTAGCGAGCGGCCCCGCATCTACGTGTTCGGCATCGAGCACGACGAGCCCGCTGCGCATCGCTTTGAAATCGAGCAGCGTTCCGAGTAACCAACCGTGTCCCACACGATCGCTGCCCGGCTTCGGCACAAACAGATGTTCTTCAGCGAGTACCAAGTTGCCATAGCTGTGAACGATCTTTTTCTCGCGATGCAGGTCTATCGCCGAAATCGCGTTCGACCAGGGCGCGATAGCCGAGGTGGTTCGAATCGGCGCGTAGATTGTCGACTGTCGGGCGGTCATGGCGCGCGGATCGAAGGTTGGAAACTCTATCCCACCGATTCCGCTGTCATGCCATTGCGCCCTGCCCTTGCCCAAGTCGATACGCAACTCGACCAAGTCGACATGATCGTCAACTGTGTCGGCACGCCCCTGCATGGCCGCCGACATGGGCGAGCGCGCGGCCTTGGCGCTGGAGTGACGCGCGGCACGCACAACGATCTCATTGCCCTGCTCAAACGCATCGGCGAAGTGGTAGACCATTCCGAAATCGACATCGAACCAGCGTGCGCTATCCGGCGCATCCTTGGCCACAACGGCAACGCGACAGGGCAAATCTTCGGCGAAGCGCAGGCGCTCGAAAAAGGCCTTCCCCTCTTCCATGCGGTACGGCTTCAACACGAAAATCAGATGGCGATCGGTCATCGCGAAACTGTGCAGATAGCCGCGTTGCTCATCCTTGATCGTCGTGGCGCTTGTCAGCTTGCCATCGCCGCCAATATGCCAGATCAGCAAGCCACTTGACCCGAGCAAATCGAGCGAACCAAAATTCCAGATCGAACCATCACGATCACGTAACGGGTGCGCAGAGAACGGCGCCGCCGTCAGATCATTGCGAAAAGTCTGTGGCCCGATGGTCGCCAGACTTTCGGCGTCGACCTCGAACGCCGAACCGGCTTCCCATAGTGCGAAGACGCGATCACCGATGCGCATGACCGCCGTGTTGGCGGTGTTGGCATCGTCGTTGTTACGGATCGATACGGCGTTCTCGATCGTCGTTCCCGCCGCCGGAACGACAAACCGCCCGATACGCTTCTCGCGCTTGAACTTGGGCGTCGCCACCATGCGCGCGCGATGCTTGATACCACTTTTTCCCATATTCCACGCGTGCAGCATGCCGTCGCCATCGAACCAGTGCTGATAGCGAACGCCATCGCGTTCGAACCAGGCCGGGCCGTTGCGATACAGCACGCCAGTAAGCTCTTGCGGCCAATGTCCTTCAATCTCTGCGGCGCAAGGCTCGAACGATTCGACACCGACCGATTTCCAACCGGCGAGCCAGCGATGCTGTTCAAGGCCACGGGCAAACGCCGTCACGGCATTGCGTTGAAGGCTTTCGGCACGCAAGCCGATCGGTGCAAACGCCAGCGCGCCAGCACCCACCAACATCTGCCCAAGAAAACCACGACGATTCATCGATCCGCTCCCGATCAGCGCAGGTGCAATTCGATGGCCGTGCCCTTGTCATCAACCGCGAACGACGCTTCAGCGAAGGTCGCTTTGCGCATGACCTTTGGATCGTTGCTGAAGCCATAACCTTCAATCGGCATGCCGACGAAATTCGTGTCGAGCTTGCCGTTGCCATTTTCGTCATGCATGACCGAAATCGCATAAGTCCCGGCAGCGAGCCCCTCAAAGTGGAACATCACGCTGTCGCCAGCCGCATCCAGGGCCCGAGCCGCAACCGGCTTGGCCTTGCCGTCCCAACCAGCGGCAGAATCGTAGACGGCGAGCATGAGCTTGCCTTTGTTGCCGCGTATGTCATCGACCTTGACGGTCAGATCAGCAGCATGCGCGATGGACGTCGAAAACATGGCCGTGCCAAGCACGCTCAGGATGATGGATTTCATTCGGATTCTCCTCGTTGAGTGAGCGTCCAGTATCGATATCCAAAAGCATCTCGGCGAGATGCCAGTCGACATCAATTCGAGGTGCCGGAAGTCACTTCAAACAAGCGCTAACAGGGCGCACCTGCGCTCCTCAGTCAGCAGCAATCGCGTGCTCCCGAGCGGAAGTTGTACATGCCGACCATGTCTTTCAAACCGCATATCGACTGCTTCCAAGTTGGCGAGCGCGGGTGCGATCAAGCGTTTCCAAAACGCCAGTTCATGACTGTCGGCTTGCCCGGGTTTGAAAAAACCAAACAACACCTGTTCCGGTCAATGGAATCGCCAGCAAGAAAATCGAGAAGCGCAGGAGTGAAATCATCGAGTGATCAAGCGCGTTGCCAGATGCGATCAGCAATGCGGACATCAGCAGAATCGGCACCAGCAGTGTTGCGGCGAATACCCATTTGGCCCGCGTCAATTCCTGCGGGCTGTTGTATAAAAGTGATTGAGGATTATCGAGCCGTATGGAGCTGTCATTCGCAAGCACCGAGGCTTCAAGTTCGCCGACGTGGTAATCACGCAGGCTGGGTGGCACAAGTTCACCGTCATCATCGAGGTCGCTGTTCACCGACTCTGCGAACCGATGGCGCGCCCGGATGGTTCCGAGCAACGAGCGGAGATGAGCGAGACAGCAGCGAAGACTGGAGTCGCTCTTGGCACGATCGATTTGCTGCAAAGCATTTTGCTGTTTCATTGCATCGCTTCCTTGTTGAGTAATGCGCGCAGAATCGGGCACTCCGATTCGGCGCCTTCGCGCGGGCAACCCGACATTAGATTGCTCAGCGCATCGCGGACGAGGTGTAGCTCGGCAA
>JBBQTY010000160.1:0-9630 GCA_038234445.1 Lysobacterales bacterium | reverse complement strand
GCCTTGACCTCGTTGATCTCATGGTCGCCACGCACGCACAGCGCGACGAGGCCTTCCTTGCCGCGCACGATGATCGTCTTGATGCACTGGCTCGCTTCGACGCCAAGGAAGGCAGTCAATTCTTCGATCGTCTTCTGCTTCGGCGTATCGATGGTTTCGATCGCCGCACTCGGCGCAGGCCGTTCGCCGACCGGCGCCAGTGCCTCGGCTTTTTCGACATTCGCCGCGTAGTCCGAGCCTGTCGAGAACACGATCGCATCCTCGCCTGAGTCGGCGAGTACCTGGAACTCGTGCGAAGCACTGCCACCGATCGCGCCGGTGTCCGCATCGACTGCGCGAAAGCGCAGGCCGAGGCGCGTGAAGATGCGCGCGTAAGCGTCATACATGTTGCGGTATTCGATCGCCAGACTTTCGGCGTCGATATGGAACGAGTAGGCATCCTTCATGAGGAATTCGCGCGCGCGCATGATGCCGAAGCGCGGCCGAATCTCATCGCGGAATTTGGTCTGGATCTGGTAGAAATTGATCGGCAACTGCTTGTAGGACTTGAGCTCCTGGCGAGCAAAATCGGTAATCACTTCCTCATGCGTCGGGCCGTAGCAATAGCCGGCCTCCTTGCGATCCTTGATCTTGAGCAACTGGCCGCCGAATTTCTCCCAGCGCCCGGTTTCCTCCCATAGCTCCTGCGGCTGGATCGAGGGCATCAGCAATTCGATTGCACCGGCGCGGTTCATCTCCTCGCGCACGATCGCCTCGACCTTGCGCAGCACGCGCAAGCCCAGCGGCGACCAGGTGTAGATGCCCGAAGCGAGCTTGCGGATCATGCCCGCACGCAACATCAGCTTGTGACTGATGATTTCGGCGTCGGCGGGGATTTCCTTGACGGTGGCAAGATGAAAGCGGGACAGGCGCATGGATTCGGTTCGATCGCGGTGGATCGCCAATTCTACAGAAGCCCATGGGTTTTCACCGTAGCCGGGATCAAACGGTGACCTACCAGCGTGCGCTGACGCTGATGACTCCATGTTGTGGCGTCGTCCTCTTGAGCTCGACGGTATTGGTAGGCGTCCCGTTGGCAACGGTTTTTCGCAACGCGGCGACTTCACCACGAAGGCGCTCCGTGAGCCCGCCTCGGCTCCGGGAATCGTCAGCATCCGCAACCGAGTCCTGAGCCATCGACGCGGCTATCAGGGCGTAGGCTCCAGCCGCGATCATCGCGATGGGTGGCAACAACAGCCAGGGTGCTTCGAGATAGCGGCAAGCAATCAACACAAGCGCCAGCACGAAAAACAGTCGAGCACGTTTCGGGATACGCAGGGGCTCGCACGCCATGCTCAGCAAGAATGCAACAAAGAAGCTGACGAAAAACCAGGTGATCACGGCCGGCACGCTGGTCGCAAGCAGATCGGCGATCATCTCGCTCATGTCAGCACCGGAATGTTGCTGCGCTCATCGGGGTTTTCATCACTTGCCGAGGTCGGGTAGTGCTCGTTCAGCAGTGTGCCAACGCGATCAATGGCAGCGAGCAGGCCGGATTGAATCGCTCCACGCTTGCACTGCGCCGCCAGTTCATTTGCGATCACCTGCCAGGTCGACGCATCGACACGTTCGGCGATGCCGCGATCAGCGATCAAGTCAATCGCTCTTTCGGCCACGCTGATGTGGATCAGCACGCCATTGTTGTGCTCGGTATTCCAGACACCGAGTTCGGAAAATCGATTGCGTGCGTGCTGCGCGGAGGTCATGTCACGGCGGATGTCATCGGTGGACCAGCGCGTTTCGATGGCAACGACAATTTCGCCGAGGTGGTTTTGTTCGGAGGCTGAAATGCGATCACGAATGGCGGACTGCAACGTATCCGAACGCCACGAACGCGCGCGCCACGGAGCGATCAGGCTGTGCCGCAATACGCGCAAGAACGTTTGTCCTCGCGTGCTCGGTCGCAGGGTCGCTGACTGGTGCGATTCGCCCAGACTGGCCGAACTGCGCGATTCACCATCATTTCGACGTGCGATTTTTGGCGCGCGACCGCCATGCACCATCTTGTCCCATTCGCCGCGCACGATCAAAAGGAAGATGACGGTCGGATAGACGACGGCCACCCACCACCGTGCGCCGAGTATCAGCAGGGTCATGATGACGAGAAGAGCCCAGATAGCCAGATGGACAAGAATCGGCCATGCACGAAAACGCGGGCCGCCGATGTACAGCAGCGCGAGCGCAATCCACATCGGGAAAACCATTGGATCTACCGAGGCGAAGTGCCATCGGCGTTGCGCTTCAAGCAGCAGGCCGCAAACGATCAGCACGGCGACAGTCGCGAGAATGCGTTTGATCAGGCCCTCACGCAAGGTATCCCGGGTCTTCAAAGCAGCACCGGGCGGTCGATCAATTCATTGTTGCGCGCTCGTCCGGGCAGGGCCGGCATGAATTCCTGCAGCAGCGCAGATACCGCCTCGATCGCGGCGACTGCACCCGCCTTGAATTCGCCGCGTGAAAGCGCGGATGAGGTGTCTGCGCAAATCGCATCCCAGCGTGCTTGTGGCACGAGTCTGGCGATGCCGCGATCGGCAACGATTTCGATCGCGCGTTCGGCCAGCAAAATGTAAATGAGCACGCCCGCGTTGTCTTCGGTATCCCAGACTTCAAGCTCGGCAAATACGTTTTTGGCGCGCTGGCGCGGCGTGAAGCCTTGCGCGACCGCCTTCAACGCGAGGCGCGCCTCGACCGCAAAGACGATATCACCGCGATGACTGGCTTCAAGTTCGGCGATGCGCGCGGCTATCGTGTCGAATACGGTTTCCGGGAACTGCTGCTCGGCCAGCCACCAGGCACGAAATAGATGGGCCGAGATCCGTTGCAGGCGCGCCATCAATAGCTCCCCGATGCGCCGCCGCCAGCGGAACTGCCGCCGCCGCCCCCCCAACTGCTCCCGCCGCTGCCGCTGCTCCAGCCACCACTGTCTCCGCTGCTCCCGCCGCTGGAACTCTTCGGAAGTAGATCAAAGGCGTAGATCAGGCCGACCAGAAAGTAGATGAGGGCGACCCATGGCAATGAATGAAGCGGCAAATCCAACACCGCGTATGCGATGCCCGTGGTAGTCCCCGCTCCGACCAGTGAGGCAGAAAACTCGCGTCGCTTCGGCCATAAGGCAGTGACGATCACGACAACCGGTATGAAGAAGAAAATCGGAAAGTAGTGATCCATAAAACTGTCCAGCTCAGGTCTTGCATATTCCGAAACCGTTGCTGCGGCGGCGGGCAATGCCTCACCGTCAATCAGGCCGATCAACTGGTCGGTTGCTTTGTCGAGACCCTCGTACCACGCTTCACTGCGGAACAATGGGCGCATCGTGTCGTTGATGATGCGACTGGCGAGAACATCGGGGATTGGCCCCTCGAGACCGCGGCCGACCTCGATGCGGATACGACGATCGTCCTTGGCCCAGAGCAGGAGAACGCCGTCATCGACGTTCTTGCGGCCGACCTTCCAGGTATCGAACACGCGCGTCGCATACTGCTCGATCTCTTCCGGCTGCGTGCTCGGCACGATCAGGATCAGCAGTTGCGATCCCTTGCGCTCCTCCAAAGCGCGCAATTTGTCTTCCAATACTTTGTTCTGTTGCTCAGTCAGCGTCCGAGTCGTGTCAGTGACGTGGGTGACCAAGGTCGGTACCGAGACGTAGGCGAACGCGAATCGCACGCCCATGCACAGGGTTAAGCAAAGCAACCCGATTAGCCAGCGCGGAAGCGTGGCATTCACCTCTCGACCCTCAGTCGCTTTTCGCGGGAGTCGGCTCGGGTTTCGCTGGTGCTTCCGCAGGCGGTTTCGGATTCCGAGTCGAAAGATCGGAAAAATCCACGACCGGCGGCTTGGTCACGACGTCGGGATTCTCGACTGTGAAATTCGGCTTTATGCCGTAGCCGAACATTTTCGCGGTCAGGTTGACTGGAAATTCGCGAATCAGCACGTTGTATGCCTGGACTGATTGGACGTACCGATTACGCGCTACTGCGATGCGGTTTTCGGTGCCTTCAAGCTGTACCTGAAGATCGTGAAAGCGCTCATCCGCCTTGAGCTCGGGATAGTTCTCGGTGACGACCAGTAGTCGCGACAAGGCGGACGACAGCTCGCCTTGCGCGGCCTGGAATTTGGCCATTGCGGCGGCATCGTTCACCAGCTCGGGGGTGGCCTGGATGCTCCCTGCTTTGGCCCGCGCCTCGGCAACCCCGAGCAAAACCTCCTGCTCATGTTTCGCGTAGCCACGGACAACGTTGATCAGCGATGTGACCAGATCAGCGCGACGCTGGGACTGGTTCTGGATCTCCGACATCTGCGCCTTCACATCCTCGTCGGCGCGCTGGATCTTGTTGTAGCCACAGCCGGCAAGCAGGGTCGTTGCAAGCAGCAACATCGTCAGGCGCATCAATCGCATGGCAAACCTCCCGAGCATCAATCCGCAAGAAGATCACAAACACCAGCCACGCGGGGTGCCCTCGGATGCTGGATCCGCGATGAACTGAAACCTGCAACGGCGCGTGGGCGATCGAACTCTCAGCCGCAGAACAGCTTGATCTGATCCTTGGCCTTGTTCAGATTCATCTGATAGTTGACTTGGGTTTCCGGCAAGGCGTCTTCACCGGGCCGCGAGGCATTGTAAAGATCGAGGTTCCTGCGCGCGGTGCTGCAGTTGCGCTTGATGTCCTCTTCACTGTAACCAGCGGCGGCGGCCATCGAGGGGCCTTCCTTTTTTTCTTCCTCCACCGGCGGTGCCTCGGCGCTGGTCACTCCGTTGTGCACGACGAGCTTTTTGGCCCCAGCGGTGTTCGGCGGCGGCGGGGTGTCGGAAAAATGCTTGGTACCGTTGCCATCGGTCCACGAATACATCTGCTGAGCGAAGGCAGGGGCGGCGCTCAGGCAGGCAAGGATCAGTACAATCGAACTGGGCTTCATCATGTTCTCCGCGTCGGTGCGAGCCGACAGTTGGGCCCTGAATAAGCGCATTGGATATCACTAGTTTCGTTGTCTGACAAGCACTTCGGTGGTAAATCGCAACGATCAGTTAAACTCGACACACTTTGGGGCGATGGCAGCAGGCATGGACGAGACACCTACCACTCCGCGCAAGCGGCCGCGCGGAATCTACCTGTTGCCCAATCTGTTCACCACGGGCGCCATGTTCGCGGGCTTCTACGCGATCATCGCCGGTATTGGCGGTCGTTATTCGGAAGCGGCGCTAGCGGTATTCATCGCGGGCATCCTCGATGGGCTGGATGGCCGCGTTGCGCGCATGACCGGAACCCAGAGTGATTTCGGTGTCCAGTACGATTCCTTGTCCGATCTGGTCAGTTTTGGCCTGGCTCCGGCCTTGGTCATGTACACCTGGTCGTTGTCGTCGTTGACCGAATACGGCCCGCTATGGGGCAAGGTCGGCTGGGCGGCAGCCTTCATCTATGCGGCCTGCGCGGCGTTGCGCCTGGCCCGCTTCAATACCCAGGTCGGGGTTGCCGACAAACGCTATTTCCAGGGACTCGCAAGCCCGGCGGCGGCGGCGCTTTGCATGTCGTTTGTCTGGTCGGTCGAGAAATTCGACAAGAACGGTATCGACGTTCAATTCATCACGCCGTTCATCGCGGTGGTTGCCGGCCTGCTGATGGTCAGCAATATCCGCTATTTCAGCTTCAAGGCGTGGCCCAAGTCCGATCGCGTGCCGTTTATCTGGATTCCCGCCGCGTTGTTGATCTTCGTTGCGTTGGCCGTCGATCCGGCGCGAATGCTGTTTGCGGTGGCCGCACTATATGTGTTGTCGGGGCCGATCATGACCCTGTGGGGATTGCGCCGCTGGCGCGAACAACGTGCCCAGCGTGGCGCAGATCGCAACGACGAATGAGCGCAATGCCGGCCAGCAATCGCACGATGGCCGGTGGCAGCGAGGCGCGCGCGCTCGCCTTTCTTGCCGATCTATCCGAAACGCTCGCGGTATCGCTCGATTTGCGCGAGACCTTGAGCGAGGCGGTCAACCGCATCGCCGAGTTCATGGATGCCGAAGCGGCCTCGTTGTTCCTCCTTGACGAGGACGGCAAGATGCTCGAATGCAAGGTCTGCGTGGGACCCATCGACATTGCTGGCTTGCGTATTCCTCTGGGGCAAGGCGTGGTCGGGCGCGCTGTCGCTGACAACCAGAACCAGATCGTCACCGACGCGGTAAGCGATTCGCGCGTTGATCGCAGCAACGATTCCGATACCGGTTTCGTCACTCGCAGCCTGCTCTGCGCGCCATTGGCCACAGCCAAGGGACCGATCGGCGCGCTCGAAGTGGTCAACAAGCGCAGCGGCGGATCATTCAGTGCAGACGATGCCGAAATCCTGCGCCTGGTCGCCGCGCCGACGTCGCTGGCGATCAACAATGCACGCATGGCCAATGAACTGGTCCAGCAGGCGCGCATGAAACGTGAGTTCGATCTGGCCCGGCGCATGCAGAAATCGCTGCTGCCCAAGCGCCGTCGCGACGGATTTCCGCTGATCGGCATGAATTTGCCGGCGCACGAGATCTCGGGCGATTTCTACGATTATTTCGATCTGCCTGATGGTCGCATTGGTTTTCTCATTGGCGATGTCTCGGGCAAGGGCCTCGATGCGGCCTTGCTGATGGTCCGTGTGGCCTCGCTGCTGCGCTGGGTCGGCAAGGACGGAACCTCGCCCTCGGAATGGCTTTCGAAGGTCAATGAGGAGCTGTGTCAAACCTCGCTCGACGGACGTTTTGTCTGTGCACTGGTCGGTCATTGCGATCGACAAGCCGAAAAAATCGAATTTGCCGCGGCCGGTTTCCCACCGGCGATGCTCTACCGGCGCGGCGAATTCACCGAATTCCTCTCCGGCGGTGCGCCGCTCGGCATCCTCGCCGGAATGACATTTGAATCGCAGACGATCGATCTGGATGGCGGCTCGTTGTACTGCTTCTCCGATGGCGTCACCGATGTGCGTGACGCGCAGCGCCGCACGATTGGTTCCGAAGGCGTTCGCGCCTTGATCAGTCGTCATGCGGGTGCTTCGGCGGAACCGCGCTTGCGTGGCATGTTTTCGGAGCTCAAGCATCTGCGCCTGGTCGATGACACGACCTTGCTGCTGATCGAAAACATGCCGATGAGCTCGACCGAGGTTCTGCTCAAGCGACGCTTCCCGGCTCGCCCCGAGCAGATGCGTGAAATTCGCTCATTGCTGCGCACGGCGCTCGACGATGCCGGCGTGGAAACTGCAATTCGGGATAAACTCGTGCTCGCCGTGGACGAGGCATGTTGCAATGTCATCCGCCACGCCTACGGCCCGCAGTGCTCGGGGGATATTGATCTTCGCGTGACCCGCGAGGGCGACAAGCTCGAATTCCGCCTGCTCGATTCGGCGCCGGTGGTGGATCCTCAGCGCGTGCGCGCGAAACCACTCGGTGAGTGTCGCAGTGGTGGACTCGGCGTTGCCCTGATCGACACGGTGATGGACAACTGGACATTGCAGGGGCGCCCCGATGGGCTTGGCAATCGTCTGATCATGCAGAAAAGTGTCAATGTCAAACCCAGCAACGAGGAAGATAAGGAATGAACGGGATCGAACAGGAAACAGCCGACGGATGCACCTTGATCCGCTTGCGCGGCGAAGTCGATCTGTCGTGGTCGCAGCAAGTTCGTGAAGCGGTGCTCAAGGCACTGGGCAATAGTTCGCGCGTTGGCGTGGTGCTCAGTGAGGTCAGCTATATCGACTCGTCCGGCATCGCCGCCCTGGTTGAGGGATTTCAGAGCGCGCGCTCGAAAGGCAGCGGGTTTGCCCTCGTCGCGATCAGCGATGCGGTGCGCGCGGTGCTTGAGTTGGCGCGACTCGATCGCGTCTTTCCGATCGTTGCCGATATTGCGGCGATTCCGGAAGTCACCGGCGTGCCGGCTTGGAAATCCTGAGCCGAACCCTCGCGAAAATCGGCCGCACCACGGTCGATGCGCTCAGCGGCATCGGCTATGCGGCGATGTTGCTGGTCGAGGCGACTTATCTTTCCGTCATGGGTTGGCGCATTGGCCAGCCGCTGCGTCTGCGCGCGGTGTTCGAGCAGATGCGTCAGGTCGGTGTGGATGCGCTGCCGATCGTCTGCCTGCTCGCCTTCACCGTCGGCATCATGCTCGGCATCCAGTTCGTCTCGGCGCTCGGTGAGTTCGGTGCGCAATCGCAGGTCGTCATCGCCGTGGCCAAATCGGTCACGCGCGAATTCGGTGCGCTGATCACCGCCATCCTTGTCGCCGGTCGCTCAGGTTCGGCGCTCGCCGCACGCATCGGCTCGATGACCGTCTCGCAGGAAGTCGACGCACTCGCGGTGATCGGCATCGATCCGGTGCGCTATCTGGTTGCCCCTGCGCTGATCGCGATGTTGATCATGCTGCCGCTGCTTACCGTATTTGCCGACGGCGTTGCGATTTTCGGCGCCGCCCTTTACAGCGCGCCGGCGCTTGATTTCACCCCGACCGCCTACATGCTGCAGACGATGTCACTGTTGACTCCGGGGGATCTGGGCCAGGGCATTGCCAAAAGCGCGGTATTTGCCTTGTTGATCACCTTGATTGGCGTAAGCACCGGTTTCTCGGTCACCGGCGGCGCGGAAGGCGTGGGTCGCGCGACGACGCGCGCCGTCGTACTTTCCATCTGCTGGATCATCGTCGCCGATATGATCTTTTCGTTTTTCCTGAATCGGTAGCCATGAACACTCCGGCCCCCCTGATCGAAGTCGAAAAGCTCGAAGCCTGGTACGGCAAGCGGCGCATCCTCAATGGCGTGGATTTCAGCGTCAACGCGGGCGAGATCCGCGTGATCATGGGGGGCTCGGGTTCGGGCAAGAGCACCTTGCTGCGGCATATGCTCGGTCTCAATCGGCCGGTCGCGGGTACGGTGAAACTGTTCGGCATCGATCTGGCTGAGGCCAGTGATCGCGAGAAGCTCGACGTACGCAAGCGCATCGGCGTGTCGTTTCAGGGCGGTGCGCTGTTGACCTCGATGACGGTTGGCGACAACGTCGCCCTGCCGCTGCGCGAGCACACCAATCTCGACGAGCAGACCATCCGCATCATGAGCCGGATCAAACTGGAGGTGGTCAACCTCGGTGGGTTTCAGGATCTGATGCCGAGCCAGCTCTCGGGCGGCATGATCAAGCGTGCGGCTTTGGCTCGCGCGATCGTCATGGATCCGCGACTGCTGTTTTTCGACGAGCCTTCGGCGGGACTTGATCCGGTCGTCTCGGCCGAGCTCGATGAGTTGATCCTGCGTTTGCGCGACGCCCTGCGCATGACCATCGTCGTGGTCACGCATGAGCTCGAGAGCGCTTTCAAGATCGCCGACACGATCACTGTGCTTGATCAGGGCAATGTGTTGATGACCGGCACTACGGCCGACGTGCGTGCCGCGGACAATGAGCGCATCCAGGATCTGCTCAATCGGCGCCCGCGCGAAATTCATGTTGATGCCGATGAATATCTGCGGCGGCTGGTTGGCGAGGACGCATGAACACGGATGTGCGCATGAAATTTCGATCCGACGGTAGAATGCGGCCAATGGGTAGGGGAGTGCTCTGGTGAAACGCGACACGATCAACTACGTCACCGT
>JBBQTY010000159.1:0-9640 GCA_038234445.1 Lysobacterales bacterium | reverse complement strand
GCGCACAGCCTTGCCGATGGCATCCGACTCGACCGTCGAGAATGGCTCTTCAAGCTCCGCCTCGATCGCCAGCTCGACAGCGTCATCAAGTTTCTCGCCAATTGCCGAGAAGAACTTGATGCCATTGTCCTGATGGGGATTATGAGATGCGCTGATGACGATGCCGGCATCGGCGCGCATCGAACGCGTCAGATAAGCGACTCCGGGTGTCGGCATCGGCCCGAGCAGACGCACCTCGGCGCCCGCCGCGAGCAAACCCGCTTCGAGTGCCGATTCAAACATGTAGCCGGAGACGCGAGTGTCCTTGCCAATTAAGACAACCGGCCGATCAGAATCGCGCCGAAGCACGATCCCCATCGCCCGCCCAAGCTTGAGCATGAACTCAGCCGTGATCGGCCATTCGCCGACGCGTCCGCGGATGCCGTCGGTACCGAAGTAGCGCCGTCCACTCATGGGCGGACGGCCGGGATTTGGGATTCGGGATTTGGGATTCGGAAAGTAGGACCCGCGTTCGTCAACAGTACGAATACTTGCGACTGCGTGCTCCTTCGAATCCCGAATCCCGAATCTCGAATCCCGGCTCCCATCAATCCCCCATCTGCTTCTGTCGATGTTCCCAGCGTTCCTGGGCATCCAGACACAGGGTGGCGATCGGTCGGGCGTCGAGGCGATCGATGCCGATGTCCTCGTCGGTTTCTTCGCAGAAACCATAGCGGCCTTCCTCAATGCGCTTGAGTGCCTTGTCGATTTTCGAGATCAGCTTGCGGTAGCGATCACGAGTCCGAAGTTCCAGAGAGTTTTCAGTTTCGCGCGTGGCCCGCTCGGCTTCATCGCCGACATCGCGGACTTCGTCGCGCAGGTTCTCGATCGTCTGCTTGGATTCCTCGACCAGATCCTCACGCCAGCTTTGCAACTTGCGACGGAAATACTCAAGGTGACTCGGATTCATGTATTCCTCTTTCGAGGAAGGACGGTAGCCGGCCGGCAAGTCGACGACAGTCGTTGTCGGCAGTGCGTAGCGGCCATCCTGCATCGTCACGCCCTTGAGCTTGGTCGAGGTGACGGTCTTCGCTGAGGGCTTCGAGCGGGGTGCAACGGGTGTAGCGGTCGTAGATTCGATCACGGATGAATGGGTGTTCTTTGAGGGAATAGGAGCAGGCGCTGGGGCCTTGCTGGCTTTGGCAACCGTCTCGCGAGGCTTCCCCGCGGTGACGGCCACTGTGGATTTCGTTGGCGCCGCAACAGCGGCTCTCGCTTTTTCGCCCGACTTCCCGGATTTCGAAGGCGCCGCTGGCTTGGCTGACGCCGCGGGGGCCTTTACGACCGGCTTCTTGGCCACGGTCTTCTTTGCGACGGGGGCTTTCGCCACCGTTTTCTTTGCAACGGCTTTTTTTGCCACCGGCTTTCTCTCAACAGGTTTCGATTTGGCTTTGGAAGCAACCGCTTTCACGACGGCTTTCTCCTTCGGCTTTGCCGCTGGCTTGGCACGTGTCACAGCCTTGCCCGATTTGGCAGCGGATTGAGTGCTTTTCGTCGATTTCGCCATTTCCATCCTTACCTTGTGACTCGGCGGCGGCGTGTTATAGCCTAAGTGCCCGCCCCCGGCAACCGCTTGTCTTGGGCTTTGTCCGACTCTAGCTGCTCACCACACTATCACTATCGTGTCGCGCCTGATCCTCACACTGCTGGCATTTTACAAACGCTTCATCAGCCCACTGCTCGGGGCGCGCTGTCGCTTTCATCCGAGCTGCTCGGACTATGCACGCGTTTCGGTTGCCCGATTCGGCAGCTTGCGCGGCAGCTGGCTTACCATCAATCGGCTCATGCGTTGCCAGCCGCTGTGCGAAGGTGGCTGCGATCCGGTACCGACACAATTCAGCTGGCGCCCGTTTTTGCGCGAGAAATCCAATCGTGGAGACGATCATGAGTGACGGCCAGATCGCCAATGCGACGCTAATCGACGAAGGCCGCCAGCACGGGATGCCTGGCTTGATGCTTTCGAAATGTGCAAGTTCGCTGCTCGCGGGCAAGACATTGCTTTCGAGCAGCGCGGCGGACGTCATCAATGAGCAACCTGCCTTGCGTCCCGGCGAGCTCAATGACCGTTTGCGTCGCAAGCATCTGGAGTTCGATCATTGATCACAATGCCTCGTATCCTGCTGACGCTGTTTTTCGTCCTGCCCCTGCTTGCTAGTTCACAAACATCCAGCGATCGCGTGATCTTTCCGGCCAGCACGTCGCAGGGCTCGATGGTTATTGGCAAGGTTCCAACCGGCAGCAAGGTTGAGTTCGCCGGGCGTCGTTTGCGCGTGACGGCCTATGGCACGGTCGCATTCGGCGTCGGTCGTGATGAACAGGGGCCCTTGCAGGTCGCGGTCACCGTGGCCGGCGGTCGCACCCAAACGGTCGCTATTGCGGTGACGCCGCGGGATTGGCCGATCGAGCGCGTCAATGGCGTGCCTCCTAAAACTGTCGATCCGCCGCCCGAGATCGCCGAACGCATTCGCCGTGAACAGGCCGCCGTCGCGGTCGTTCGCGAACGTGATGACGACCGCACCGACTTCACCGAAGCCTTCATCCGGCCTGTCGAAGGGCGTATCAGCGGTCGCTTCGGCAACCAGCGCATCTACAACGGCAGTCCGCGCGCGGCGCATTCAGGCATGGACATTGCGGCGCCAAAAGGCACAGCGGTCAAGGCGCCTGCGAGCGGTATCGTCACGTTCGCCAATGCCGATCTCTACCTGACTGGTGGTACCGTCGTGATTGACCACGGTTTCGGCTTCAGCAGCAATTTCCTGCACCTGTCACGTCTCGACGTCAAAGTCGGCGAAGTCGTCGATCAAGGCCAGATTATCGGCGCCGTCGGCGCCACCGGCCGCGCCACGGGCCCGCATCTGCATTGGGGTATGAACTGGTTCGAGGTGCGCATCGATCCGCAACTGGTGCTTGAAGCCGCGCGCTGATCAACCCGACATGCAAACTTTTCGCATCACGATCGGTGTGCAGGATTGCAGCGCAGGAACGGCCGTTCGATGAATCGATGCGAGAGGTGCGCGATCAGCATAGTCAGCGGGAGCACGCTGACCAGCAAAGCCCAGAACCGCACGACAGGCGGCCACGCTTGCGGAAGCCACGGCAGGATCGCAAGCACGATCGGCATGTGCCAGAGGTAGACCCCGAAACTGATGTCACCGAAATAGCGCAGCGGCCGATTGGCCAGCAAAACGAGTGCCGGCCGGGCATCCCATGCGCAAGCCAGCAGCATTGGCACGAGGCATGCCGAAAACAACGCATGCCAGACGTATAGCAACGGATGCCCGGTCCAGTAAACATCCGCCACCTGGAGCAAGGCGAAACAGGTCGCCATCAAACCCGCCACCCCTGCCCAGAACCAGAGGCTGGTTGAGCGCGGTTTCCAGTCGCGCAATCGGGCCGCAACGTATGCAACGCCTGCCAGCATGCCGATCACGAACTGATCCAGTCGCCCGGGCAATCGCTCTATGGCAATGTCCTGGATCTCCACCGGCTGATCGGCGAATGCGCCGTGCATCAAGATGCGATACCCGACAGTGAATGCGATTGCGCCAAGCAGCAACCATGGCCAGCGTCGTCTGTCGATGAGCGGCGCGAGCAAGGGCAAAAGCAGATAGAACGAAAATTCGATCGGCAGCGTGTACCAGGCGCCAACCATCGGCGACACCCATTGCCAGCCCATATTGAACCAGAGAAACAGATGCGCAAAGAGTCCCTCGGCATTCGGCATGCGGCCGAAGCCAAACAGCGCAGCCACAAGCAAAACCGTCAGTTGGAACAGATAGGCGGGATAGATCCGCAAGACCCTGCGCATGAGGTAACGACGGGTTTCCGGCTTCGGCGCAGCCCCGTAGCGCCATCTCGCGAAAGGCATAACCAGCAAAAATGCAGAGAGGCAGAAAAATATATCGACGCCTGCCCAGCCGAATGAAAGCGGAGCCCTGGCATTGATGCTGGGAATTCCGGGCACTTGCAGAGCGGGTCCTCCGGCAAACGCCCATGCGTGATAGAGCAGCACCCAAATTGCAGCAACGCCGCGCAGCCCGGTCAGCGCAGGGAGTTCATCGGGAAATGCGCTTTTTGTTGGTGCAATGATCTCAGTCATACCCCTGCGCGCTCGAGTTCCGAGACCGAACGCAGAAGCCGGGGCGCAAGATAGCAGTGCGATCCACAGGCCATCAGACCCGCCTCGGCGAATTGTTTGCGATACCAATCGGGTGAGCGCGAAATGAAACCGGTAATGTCACCGTCCACGGCATCGCGTGAGGTGAACAATTCGATGAAAGCCAGACCTTCGAGCAATTCGGCAAAGCCGGACAAACCCCGACGCAATTCCGGCGCACGCAGGTAATGCGCCACATCGGAACATACGATCAGATCGAAACGACGGTCGAAACGCAGCTCGGCGAGGTCGGTGAAGCGCGCCAAACGCAGATTGCGCGAACGTCCGAATCGGCGGATCGCGTACTCGCTCGAATCGAGACCGAGATAGTCTATTCCTGGACGCAGTTTGAGCAGCGGTGCACGCCAGACGCCCTCGCCGCAACCGATATCGAGCACATTGGTGATCGAGCGTCCGAGGTAATACTCGGCCAGAGCGACGACCATATTGACCTTGCGCAAGGTCTCGCCACGCGCACGCACCCGATGCTGGGGATCGCGGTACCAGCGATCAAAATAGGCGCGGTCATATTCTTTTGCGTTCATGGGCGTGGTCTGAAAGCGAAAGCGCGATGGTACAGAGCGAGCCGCTGCAGGCGAAGCGGAGCAAGCGCTGGCACGTCATCTGCATGCCGACATCGACCGCCCGGGCCGGGATCTCAGGCCAGCTGCTGAACGCCCAAGGTCATTGTGCACTTGCACATGAAGCTCAATAGCTCAAAGATAGATGGCTTGGCCATGGCAAAACGAGGCTGCATCAATGTTGTATCACCTGCACGAAATGAATCGCTCACTGATGAATCCTCTTGTGGGGTGGGCTGGTGCTGCAGCGCAACTATTGACGACCAAGGAAAACTGGCTCTCGCATTTCCCCGGGGTGCAGCGCCTCGCGGCCGGCTATGAGCTTACCTATCGCCTCGGCAAGGACTATGAAAAGCCACCCTTCGCGATTCGTTCGGTGATCGCTCACGGCCATGACACACCGATTTCCGAACGCGTTTCAATCGCGAAGCCATTTTGCAACCTGATCCGCTTCAAGCGCTTCAGTGACGACGTCATCAATCTGGATGCGATGAAGAACGATCCGGTAGTGCTCGTCGTTGCCCCGCTGTCAGGGCATCACTCCACGCTCCTGCGCGATACGGTCAAATCGCTTCTTCAGGACCACAAGGTCTATCTCACCGATTGGATCGATGCGCGCATGATCCCGCTCGATCAGGGCGATTTCGGTCTCGACGATTACGTCGCGTATATCCAGGAATTCATTCGTCATATCGGTGCGGAGCGCTTGCATGTGATCTCGGTCTGCCAACCGACCGTTCCGGTCATGGCGGCGATCTCGTTGATGGCCTCGAAGGGTGAAAAGACCCCGCTGACGATGACCATGATGGGTGGCCCGATCGATCCTCGTCGCAGTCCGACCAAGGTCAACGACCTGGCCACGACACAGCCTATGTCCTGGTTCGAGAACAATGTCATCCATACCGTGCCATCGAACTACCCCGGCAAGGGCCGAAGGGTTTATCCAGGCTTCCTGCAACACGCAGGATTTGTCGCGATGAACCCAAGTCGGCACATGTCCTCGCATTGGGATTTCTACGAAGATCTTCGCCGCGGCGATCTCGAGGATGCCGAGGCCCATCGCAAGTTCTACAACGAATACAAT
Source organism: Lysobacterales bacterium (assembly GCA_038234445.1). Taxonomy (GTDB): domain Bacteria; phylum Pseudomonadota; class Gammaproteobacteria; order Xanthomonadales; family Rhodanobacteraceae; genus Dokdonella. The sequence continues at coordinate 3,780 of JBBQTY010000159.1, read as the reverse complement.
GCGGTGCTCGACATGCCGGCGCCGTTCTACCTTGAGACCATCAGCACCATCTTCCAGCAGCATCTGTTGCCGCGCGGGTTGTGGGATGTCAACGGACAGCGCGTCAAGCCCGGCGACATCCGCGACACGGCCCTGCTGACCATCGAAGGCGAGCTCGACGATATTTCCGGCCGCGGCCAGACTGAAGCCGCGCATGAGCTGTGCTCGGGCATTCCGGCCTCACGCAAGCAGAACCTGTTGATCAAGGATGCCGGTCACTACGGCATCTTCAGCGGCCGCCGCTGGCGCGAGAAAATCTATCCGCAATTGCGTGATTTCATCGCAAGTCACCAATCTGCGCCGGCAAAGACGAAACCGGCAAAAGTCGCGGTGCGTCGCCGCAAGCAGGCCTGAGCAAAGCCTTCTAACGGGTTGCGTGGTTGATCGAACCACGCTTGGCACCCGGACACGCGCCGCAACAGGCGCGTGCCCTCAGCCACGTTTGACCAGCAGGTGCTTGGCCAATTGGCCGTGCAGCTGGCCAATTGCCTTGGCGATATGCAGCATGCCGAACAGCAACAGCACACCAGCGACGAATACCACGGGCGACCAGTACGGCGAAGTCGACAACAAATTCGAATCGTCGTGGATGATGATCCCGCCTGGAAGGCCGAACCAATACAGGAACGGCGCCGCAATGAACCCCAACGCGAGCGCCATGCCGGCCGTTACTATACAGAAGTATAGAATGCCCAGTGGCAACATCAATAGCATGTAGAACAAAGTGCTCCACGTACGCGGATCGGTGAACATCGCGCCGATGCGCTGCCAGATCGACAGTTCGCGATCGACATACAAGGGACGGCGCGGCATGCGCACGCCCAGCATCGCTTCGACGATCTTGCCCTCAACGAACGACAACGCGCGGACCGTGGCGAAGAACAGCACGATGAACGGGATGCCGATGATCAGGATCGCGAATCCAGCCGAGAGACTCAAGCCGGTGACGACCCAGGTGAAATAGAAGATGCCGGTCGCCATCGCCAGCACCATGTAGAACATGGCGGCATAGGCGCGCGGATCCACCGCCACGCCGAAAAATTTGGCGATGAACGATTTTTCAGGCTTCGCACGCGCCTGCCGTGGTCGCAGCGCCTGCTCAACCTCGCCTTCCTTGACCCGATAGATTTCGGCGACTTCATCCGGTGCGCCGTAGCTCGACGCGACCTTGGCGAGGATTGCCGCTTCATCAAGCTCGGGGTGCTCGGCCAGTTCGGCGCGCAAATGCTCTTCGGCGTCGTACAACGCATCCTGGATCATTGCCGGATCGGCGCCCCTAAGTTCCAGGCGCAACTGATCGAGGTATTCACGGATGGTTTTCGGTATCGGCTGGTTCATGATTTCGCCCCTTGCGAAGTGTTGCTCTCAAGCACGCCGTCGACGAAATCCCGTGTCGTCGTCCATGCTGCAATCCATTGATCAAGCACCTCGCGTCCGAGCGCGGTGATCTTGTAATAGCGGCGTGGTGGCCCAGCGACCGAAGGTTCAACCTCGCTGTCGAGCAAACCCGATGCGCTGAGATTGCGTAGCACCGGATACAGCGCGCTCTGCTTGCCAGCGAGCACGCCTTCGCCCCCATCGGCGAGGCGCTTGGCGATCAGGTAGCCGTACATGGGTTCCTCGGCTCCCGCGAGTACAGCCAGAAGCACCAGCGAGACAGAGCCCGCAGACATCTCCTTCTGGAATTTCTTGAGGTGGCTTTCGAGCTCGGTCATGGTGACTGCCATTCATCCCGCTATAGCGTTGAATGGATCATAGTGTTTACTTCATACTAGTGAATGAGCCGGAAGTCATGCTTGCCATTCAACGCATTGCAAAATGGAATACCGGCCAACCTTGATCGGTTGCTGCAATCACTCTGCGCATCCGGGTTACCCTTCGACTTTCTGATGGTGACCGGGGAGCGATATGACGACGGAAATCGAACAAGGTTTGACCAAGGCCGATCGGCGTTCAATCAAGCCCTCAGTCCATTCATGGACAATGGGACTTGCAGCCGCTGCAACCTGCCTCGTCGTCTGCATGAGTTGTGTCGCGCTTGCTGCGGAGGCACCAGCGAAAAAGCCGACGATGCAACAGGTGATCGATGCCTCCACGCCTGCCGACTGGCGCCCGCTTGATGCCGACAACACCTTGTACATGGAGCTTCCAACAGGTCGCGTTGTCATCGAGTTGGCAAAGTATTTCGCGCCATTGCACGCAGCCAATATCCGCATGCTGGTTGCGCAGAAATATTTTGACGGGCTGGCGATCCTGCGCGTGCAGGACAACTTTGTGACCCAATGGGGCGATCCGAATGCCGAGGATCCCAAGAATGCGCGCTCGCTCGGCAAGGCCAAGGCAACCCTGGCCGCCGAATTCACCCGATCGGCCAAGGACCTCCCATTCACCGTATTGCCCGATGGCGATCTGTATGCGCCCGAGGTCGGCTTCTCGAACGGATTCCCCGCTGCGCGCGATTCAAAATCCGGCGACGCCTGGCTCGCGCATTGCTATGGCATGGTCGGCGCGGGACGCGGCAACGAAGCCGAATCCGGCAGCGGCGCCGAGTTGTATGTCGTGATAGGTCACGCGCCACGCCAGCTGGATCGCAATATCGCCACGATAGGACGTGTGGTCAAAGGCATGGAGCTGCTCGCGGCGTTGCCGCGCGGAACCGGCGCGGCCGGGTTCTACGAAAACGCCGAGCAAAAACTACCGATCAAGTCAGTGGTTCTCGCAGCTGGAGTTCCAGTAGCGCAACGCAGTCGTCTCGAAGTGATGCGCACCGATGCGCCGACCTTCACTGCGCTGGTCGAATCACGCCGCAACCGCAGCGATGACTGGTACATCCATCCGGCAGGAAAAATCGATCTGTGCAACGTGCCGATTCCGGTGCGAGAGCAGAAGGTGGATATGTAGCAAGCCAGTTTGTGAGAGAGGCCTTGAGGAACTTGTCCCCTCTTGGGGCAATGCCTTTCGTCCGCACAGGAGTAACAGCATCATCCCCAAGAGGGGACAAGTGGCTGAAGCCATTTCCTAAAACGAAGCAGAAACGCCTGCACCGCCAAAGAAACGCGCGCCGGCTGTTCGGCCTCTGAGGGAGCGGCCTTCAGCCACTTCCTGCAGGATCGGAGCGATGTCGACTCAGGCTGCGTCGAGTACCGCATTCCACTTTTCGAGTTGTGGCTTGGCGGCTTCAAAAACGGCGGTCGTGTCACCGTCGATCGTGATCGATTCGATGGTATCGCCGCCGCGGATCGCATCGACAACCTTCTGATCTTCCGGACCATTGACCATACCGAAAACGGTGTGCTTTCCATCGAGCCATGGTGTGGCGACATGGGTGATGAAGAACTGGCTGCCATTGGTGCCTGGGCCGGCATTGGCCATCGACAGCACGCCACCCGCGTTGTGCTTGAGTGTGGGCACGATCTCGTCTTCAAAACGGTAACCCGGACCGCCGGTGCCGGTGCCGCTCGGGCAGCCACCCTGGATCATGAAATCGGGAATGACACGATGGAAGCTCAGACCGTTGTAATAACCGCGCTGCACGAGGTTGACGAAGTTCGCCACCGTGATCGGGGTCTTGTCGGCAAACAGATTGACCCGGATCGGACCCTTCGATGTGGTGAACAGGGCGGTCAGGTGGTTGGGTGCATTCATTTCGTTGCTCCAGTGTTCGAACGGACTAGCGTAAACGATTTTTGACACTTCGACAGGAAGCGCGCCGTTCGCGCTTTTCAGACGCCCGTATTTTGC
>JBBQTY010000158.1:0-9708 GCA_038234445.1 Lysobacterales bacterium | reverse complement strand
TCAGGAACGAATTTGGACAGCCGAATGGCTGGCCCGAAGCGCGCAGCGCGGAGGGTGAGGCTCATGGACGAGCCGAACATATCCCACCCTCTCCGCCAGCTACAAAAACGAGCCCCGAAAGGGGCTTTTTTTGTAGTTGGGCGAGAGGGTGCTGTGGACCAACGCACAAGGATTGAAACCGGGCGTCCCGCCCTCCCCATTCGAGCCAACGCTGTTGGCGATGTTCGCCTCAGCTTCCTGCCTCTGCGGTGACAAATTCGTCAAGAACGACAGGACAGCCGAATGACGTGCCCAAAGCGCGTAGCGCGGAGGGTGAGGCCCATGCATGAGCTGAGCAAATTCCGCCCTCTCGAACCTGCGCAAACAAGCTCGGGAAAGGATTTTTTGTGGATGAAGTATAGGGGGCAGAAAAAAACATATCAGACCGAACCATCGATTTGGAACAGACAGATTTTTCTCCCTTCCTTTAATGCGCAGTTATCAATATAATAGTTAGCAACTATATATTAATCCAAAGAAAAAGCCCCGTTGCGGGGGCTTTTTCGTTACTCCATACCACCTTGGCCAATCAAGCAGGCTTGGCCGCATATCCTGAACACCATCCCTTGGCGTTCACCGCTTTTCCGGGGAACAGCGTGCAGGCGGCGTAATCCGAACCGGCTGCGCCCTGATAGAAGTTGCAGTTCATGCAAGTCTGACTGGGTTTGTGGTTCGGGAACTTCGCCGCGTCTATCTTGCTGGAATCTTCGCCATACCCAAGCGCCTTGGCGGTCGCATCGTCGAGGGTGAGGTGGGGAAGATCCGCGGCGCGGGCCTTGCCGATCAGTACGGTGGAGAGGGCAGCTGCGCCAGCGCCAAAAACTGCGAGTTGCAGAAAGTGGCGGCGACTGTTGCTGGTTTGAACGGTTGCAATTGGTGTTGCCATGGGTAGTTCCTCAGCTGTTGCACATTTAAGTCAGTCAATCGCCGAAAGCATGGCTTCGGCGCTGGATACCCTGAACTCGCCAGGTGCTTCCACATGGAGCGCTTTGACGACGCCATCGTCGGCGTACAGGGCAAATCGTTGCGCGCGTTCGCCCATCCCGAAAGCGCTTGCATCGAATTTTAGGCCGAGGGCTTCGGCGAATGCGCCGTTGCCGTCGGCCAGCATGGTCAGACCCGCGGGAACATTCTGGTTTTTGCCCCAAGCATCCATGACGAACGCATCGTTGACAGACATGCAGGCAACGTCAACACCCTTCGCCTTGAAGGCATCCATTTTCTCGACGTAACCAGGGAGATGTTTGGCCGAGCAGGTTGGGGTGAAAGCACCGGGGACTGAAAAGAGTACGACCTTGCGGCCCTTGAACAATTCTTCAGTGGTAACCGCTTGAACGCCATCCTTGAGGGTGTTGAGGGTGGCCAGCGGAATCTTGTCGCCTATCTTGATCGTCATCGGAAATCCTTGGAGTTTTAGTTCAGGCGCGGGAAACGTTGCCATGATACGGCGATTGGCTGAACGATCCCTGCGCAGGCCTTGAATCATTGACGGACATCCCTACGTTGTGGTCAACGCGGCAGCACGCCGCACCCAAATCAGGATCAATACCATGAGCATTTCTCGTCACTCAGCCTGGAACGCAAGCCACGGCTTGCAGCGCGATCTTCGTCAGGTTTTCGACCGTTTCATCAATACCGAAGAGTCCGATCAATCCAATGTCGTGACCAGCCAATGGGCGCCGCGCGTGGACATTCGTGAAGAAGACAAGCGCTTTGTCATCTTCGCCGATATTCCGGGCGTGGATCCCAAGGACATCGAGATCAACATGGACAAGGGCATACTCACGATCAAGGGAGATCGCGTTGCCGAATCGGTTGCGGAAAATAGCCAACTGACCCGCGTCGAGCGCTCGAGTGGTACGTTCTATCGTCGTTTCGCCTTGCCAGACAGCGCCGATGCGGAGAACATCAGCGCTTCGGGCAAACATGGCGTACTCGAGATTTCGATCCCGAAGAAGCCCGAGACCACGCCGCGCCGGATTACCATCAACGCCTGATCGTACGTTCGGTTGCAAACCCACAGCCTGCGGCGGGGTGACTCGTCGCAGGCTTTTTTCATTGCAGACAGGTAGGTTATGCAGTTCAAGGATTACTACGAAACCCTGGGAGTCAAGCCAGACGCCAGTGATGCGGAGATCAAGCGCGCCTATCGAAAGCTTGCGCGCAAATACCATCCAGATGTCAGCAAGGAAGCCGGCGCCGAGGAAAAGATCAAATCGGTCAATGAGGCTTACGAGGCGTTGAAGGATGCCGAGCGCAGGCGCGAATACGATCAACTTCGCGCGGGTGGGTATCGCGCGGGTGACGAGTTTCGACCGCCGCCGAATTGGCAAGGCAATCAAGGTGGTCAAGGTGCAGGCGGATTCCAGGATGCGGATTTCAGCGATTTCTTCGAATCAGTATTCGGTCGAGGCGGTGGTCCGCGAGCACGAAGCGGTCCTCGTCGGGGCAGTGATTTGCAAGCGCGTATAAATATTGATCTTGCTTCGGCATTTGCCGGCGCGCGTGAGCGGATAACCTTGCGTGATCCCGTCCAGGGTGAGCGCACGCTGGAGGTCAAGATTCCGGCAGGGATCGAGCCGGGAAAGCAGATTCGACTCAGCGGCCAAGGCAATCCGGGCACGAACGGTGGCCCGGCAGGTGACCTTCTGCTCGAAGTGGGCGTGCGCGAAGACAGTCGCTTCAAGCTTGAAGGCCGCACTATCACGACCGTGGTACCGATCGCGCCATGGGAAGCTGCGCTCGGCGCGACGGTGAAGGTGCCTACTCTGGCTGGTGAAGTGGAACTGCGGGTTCCTGCAGGATCGAACAGCGGCAACAAGTTGCGACTTCGCGGTCGAGGTTGGCCCGGCAAGGAACCGGGCGACCAGATTGTTCTGCTAGAGATCCAGACTCCGCGCGCCGAGACCGACGAGCAGAAGCAACTCTACGAGACGATGGCCTCGAGCTTCGATTTCAAGCCGCGTGGATAGGGCAGCGACGACTCGACGGCAATTGGTTGAGCCGTCCATATCTCTGCCCGTCATCCCGGCGCCGTGTGTGCAGGCAGGGACGACGAGCGATTAGATTCCCGAATCCCGAATCCCGAATCCCAGCTTTACTTCGGCATATGCTCGTTGATCGCCTTGATCAACTCGTCTTCGTCGATTGGCTTGGTAACGTAAGTCTTGGCGCCTTGACGCATACCCCAGACGCGATCGGTTTCCTGATCCTTGGTGGTCACGAGGATGATTGGAATATGGCTGGTTTTGGCATCCTTTGCCAACGTGCGTGTGGCTTGGAAACCGTTGAGATTCGGCATCACAACATCCATCAAGATCAGATCAGGCAGCTCGCGCTTGGCTACTTCGACGCCTGCTGAACCGTCTTCCGCAGTGATGACTTCATGACCGAGCTTTTCAGCGATGCGCTTGAGGCCCATCAGCTGAGAAGGTGAATCGTCGACAATAAGTACACGCGCCATAAATAATTCCGTTGCCCCTGATGCCGGATGGCTCCTGCATTCTAGCCATCACGCCGCCCAACGACCAGAGAACCTGTTCACCCAATTCGAAGCAAAGTGCGTCCAAATGATTTTCCGGCCAGCATCTCTGCGAAAACTAGCCCAAGTTCGTCGAAAACGCACTCTTTTGTCGCGATCGTGTCCAAATTTCGTGGCTTCCAGTCGTCGGCTAAATGCTGCCATATGTCGTCGCGTATCGAACGGGCTGTTCCCGCCGAGGCAATCCCGAGCAGGCTGACGCCGCGGATGATGAAAGGCATGACCGTCGTTGCGAGTTCGATGCCGCCCGCATTGCCGCAGATTGCAATGTTTCCATACGGGTGAATAACGCGAGTCAAGCCCGCCAGCATGTCGCCACCGACACTGTCGATAGCCCCCGCCCAATGCGCATTTTCCAGTGGCCGCTGGCCCCAGAATAGTTCCTTGCGCGAAACACACTGCTGCGCTCCAAGTCCGATCAGGAAATCGAACTGATCAGTTTTTCCGGTAATCGCATGAGCGCTGTAGCCTGCTCGGCTGAGAATGTCGATAGCCAACATGCCGACTCCGCCGGTGGCGCCGGTCACCACGATCGGGCCGAGCTGCGGCGTTTGTCCATTTTGTTGCATGCGATACAGCGAAAGCGCGGCGGTGAAACCTGCCGTTCCGATAATCATAGACTCGCGCAGGCTCAAGCCAACGGGTAACGGTATCGCCCATTTTGCGTCGAGGCGCACATATTCCGCATAGCCACCATCACGCGTTTCAGATAGGCCGGAGCCGGTACACAAAACCGTATCACCTTCCTTGAATGCCGGATCGGTTGAAGCGGCGACATAGCCCGCCACGTCAATACCGCCGTTGAGTGGAAACTGACGCAGGATCTTGCCCTTGCCCGTTCCAGCCAGCGCATCCTTGAAATTGACCGATGAGTAGACGGCTTTGACCAGCACCTCGCCCGGTGAGAGCTGATCTACCTGCATCTCCTCGATGCCAGCGCGATAGCCTTGGTCGTCATTGTGGATGCGGAAGGCGCGGAAGGGAGTGTTCATGGGGCCTCTGGATTCGTTTACTGTTATTCACATGCAGGTGTGGAGGCAGATTACCGTGGCGGGGTCGCCATGCGGATCTTTGGTTTTATCAACACAGTTCGGGATACAGGCCGATCCATTTCGGGTTCGATTCTTCGATCAAGCGGATCTTCCAGTTGCGTTGCCAAGCCTTGATGGCCTTTTCCCTCAGAATCGCTGATTCCATCGTCTCGTGCAGCTCAAACCATACGAGATCGTGAACGCCATGGTTTTTCGTGAATCCATCGACCAAATCGCTTTTGTGTTCCCACACTCGCTTGAGCAAATCGGACGTAACGCCCGCGTATAACGTACCTCGCCACTTGCTTGAGAGCAGGTAGACACAGGGCTGCTTCATGCGTTGTCGTCGACAGCCACGGCATATTCCGCTTGGTCGGTGGAAAGGTGGCCAGAGTTTCGTTTCATTCGTGTCGAAAAACTGGATCCCAGCCTTCGCTGGGATGACGGCCTGAACTGTTGCGATTCAACATGCTTTTCTGCAATTGATGCACCACATGGAACCGAGGCTCTCATGAGCCCACACATTCTAGCCGTCATCCCAGCGAAGGCTGGGATCCAGTTTCTATGATCAACTTCCCAGAAGATCCAAGCTTTCATGTCGAAGCACCGCCTGGGTCGAAGTCAGCCCCTTACTCAATTTCGTATCTGGATCCCGCATCTTCGGGCATCCATAGACTGCCCGCGATGAGGACATCCCGTCCTCAATTGGCTTTGTGAATTGCCCGCTTGTCGACAGCCAAGGCGGCTTCGTGGACGGCTTCGCTCAACGTTGGGTGGGCGTGGACGATGCGTGCGAGATCTTCGGCGCTGCCTTTGAATTCCATCGTGACGACGGCTTCGGCAATCAGTTCGGAGACGACAGGGCCGACCATGTGGACGCCGAGGATGCGATCGGTTTCGGCATGCGCGATGATCTTCACTTGGCCTGCCGTTTCGTTCATTGCGACAGCGCGGCCGATCGCGGCAAAAGGGAACGAGCCGGTCTTGTAAGGTATGCCTTCTTCCTTGACTTGGGCTTCCGTCTTTCCGACCCAGGCGAGTTCAGGCTCGGTGTAAATGACCCAAGGGACGGTGTCGAGATTGACGTGACCGGCCTTGCCCGCGATCAGTTCGGCAACCGCAATGCCTTCCTCGGAACCTTTGTGCGCAAGCATCGGGCCACGCACGCAATCACCTACGGCCCAGACTCCATCGATTCCCGTCCAATTGTGTTCGTCGACTTCAACGCGGCCGCGGTCGTCGAGTTTGACGCCCGAGTCATCGGCCAGCAGACCCTTGGTGGCTGCACGACGGCCGACCGCTACAAGCAGCTTGTCGACTTCGAGCGTTTGCTCGCCCTTGCTGTCGGTGTAGGTGAGCGTGACGCCTTTCTTGCCGACTTCGGCCTTGTTGAGCTTGGCGCCCAGATGGATATCGAGACCCTGCTTCTTGAATTCGCGTGCGGCGACTTTGGCGATATCGGCATCGACGGTGCTGAGAAAATCCGGAAGCGCTTCAAGAATCGTGACTTCCGATCCAAGCCGATTCCAGACACTGCCGAGCTCGAGACCAATGACACCTGCACCAATCACGCCGAGGCGCTTGGGTACTTCGCTGAAATCGAGCGCCCCTGCATTGTCGACGATGGTGTTGCCGTCGAATTTTGCAAACGGCAGTTCAATCGGCACCGAACCGGTGGCGATGATCACGTTGGTTGCCGTGTAGTCGGTGCTGTTGCCGTTGGCGTCCTTGACCGACACCACTCGATTCGCCTTGAGTGTTCCGAAGCCAGCGATCGCCGTAACCTTGTTGGCTTTGAATAAGGAGGTGATGCCGCCGGTGAATTGTTTGACGATCTTGTCCTTGCGACCGACCATCGTCGCAACATCAATCTTCGCGTCCTTGGCCGTAATTCCGTGCGCCTCGAATGCATGAGTGAGGTTGTGGAACTGCTTGGATGAGTCGAGCAAGGCCTTGGACGGAATGCAGCCGATATTGAGGCAGGTGCCGCCCAGCGCAGGCTTGCCATCCTTGCCGATGAAGTCGTCGATGCAGGCGGTCTTCATGCCGAGCTGCGCCGCGCGAATCGCAGCGACATAACCCGCCGGTCCGGCTCCGATGATGATGACGTCGTAGTTTTCGCTCATGTTATTCGCTCACGGGATTCGAAATTCGGGATTCGGGATTCGTCAGAGCGGTTATCGGCCGGATGCGGGTTGCCCGCTTTTCCGAATCCCGAATCCCGAATTTCGAATCCCCGATGTTGCCCGGCCTACAGGCCGAGCAACATCGTATGCGGATTCTCAAGCTGATTCTTGATGTCGACTAGGAAGAGCACCGCGTCTTTTCCGTCGATGATGCGGTGGTCGTAGCTGATCGCGATGTACATCATCGGTGCGGCGATGACTTGGCCGTTCTCGACAATTGCACGCTCCTTGATCGTGTGCATGCCGAGGATCGCGCTTTGCGGCGGATTGACGATTGGCGTCGACAACAGCGAACCGAAGGTACCACCGTTGGTAATTGTGAACGTACCACCTTGCAGGTCTTCCAGGGTGATCCCACCTTCGCGAGCACGCTTGGCAAAGTCGATGATGGCGCTTTCGACTTCGGCGAAGCTCATGTTCTGCGCATCGCGTAACACCGGCGTGACCAGGCCGCGATCAGTCGACACCGCGATCGAGATGTCCTGATAGCCGTGATAGATCACATCGTTGCCGTCGACCGAAGCATTGACCACCGGATAGCGCTTGAGCGCTTCAGCGGCCGCCTTGACGAAGAAACTCATGTAACCGAGCTTGACGCCGTGGGTCTTGAGGAACTGATCGCCGAGCTGCTTGCGCATCTTGGCGACTTCAGCGAGGTTCACTTCGTTGAACGAAGTCAGCATCGCAATCGAGTTCTTCGATTGCATCAGGCGCTCGGCGATCTTGGCGCGCATGCGTGTCATCGGCACGCGCTCCTCGGGACGCGCGCCCGGTGTTGGCGTTGCAGATCGGGTCGGGGTGGGTGACTTGGCATGGTTGACCAGATCTTCCTTGGTCACGCGGCCATCACGTCCGCTGCCTTCGACCTTGGCGGGGTCAATGTTTTCTTCGGTCGCCACGCGACGACCAGCTGGCGAGAGTTCCTCGACACCTTTGGCCGGGGCCTTGGTTTCAGCCTTAGCCGCCTTCGTGTCAGTTTTCGCTGGTTCGACTTTCTTCTCTGCGGCTGCTGGCGTTGCTGCGATTGCACCTTCTTCGATGATCCCAAGCAGTTCGCCGCTGATCACGGTCGCGCCGGTTTCTGCGTTGATCGATTTGAGAATGCCGTCGGCCGGTGCGGGTACTTCGAGCACGACCTTGTCGGTTTCCAGATCAACCAGATTCTCATCGCGCTTGACCGCGTCGCCTGGCTTCTTGTGCCAAGTGGCGATGGTCGCGTCGGAAACGGATTCGGGGAGAACCGGAACTTTGATTTCAAGGCTCATGAGTACTGTCCTGGGGCGTCAATGCGGTGCGATGGATTCGGAATGGAGCGGGATTATTCGGCAGCGTAGTCGCTGCTGATCGGTGAGACCAGCGCCTGTTCGACGAGTGCTGCCTGTTCGGCGAGATGTCGGGCAAGGTGGCCGCAGGCGGGCGCCGGCGATCGTGCACGCCCTGCGTAAGCGATGGCCTGCTTGGTGGATGTGACGGCTTGCAAGTGATGCTTGATCTGATACCAGGCGCCCTGGTTCATCGGTTCTTCCTGACACCAGAGGATTTCCTTGGCGGCCGGATACTTGGCAAGTTCTTCCTTGGCTTCGGAGCGCGGGAAAGGATAGAGCTGCTCAACTCGAAGGATCGCAACATCGTTGATCTCGCGCTTGGCCGCCTCTTCGATTAGGTCGTAGTAAACCTTGCCCGAACAAAACACGACACGCTTGACCTTCTTCGCGTTGGCGGCGGTCGCGTCAGGGATGACCAGATGGAAATGGCCGTTGCTCAGATCATCAAGCGTCGATACTGCGAGCTTGTGGCGAAGCAAGGACTTCGGCGTCATCACGATCAACGGCTTGCGGCACGAGCGCAACATCTGGCGGCGCAGCATGTGGAACATCTGCGACGGCGTGGTCGGCACGCAGACCTGCATGTTTTCCATTGCGCACAATTGCAGGTAGCGTTCCAGGCGCGCCGAGGAATGCTCGGGGCCTTGCCCTTCGTAGCCATGCGGCAGCAACAGGACGATGCCGCACAGACGACCCCACTTGGCTTCGCCCGAAGAGATGAACTGATCGATTACGACCTGGGCGCCATTGGCGAAATCGCCAAACTGGGCTTCCCAGATCACCAGCGTATTCGGCTTCGCGGTCGCATAGCCGTATTCGAAAGCCATGACCGCTTCTTCGCTGAGCAGCGAGTCGATGACCTCGACCGTGGCGTCGGCGCGAATGGTCTTGAGCGGCACATGATGCGAGCCACTCAGCTGATCGTGCATGACCGCGTGACGATGGAAGAACGTACCGCGGCCGACATCCTGACCGACCAATCGCAAGTTTTGGCCGTCAGCAATCAAGGTTCCGTAGGCGAGATTCTCGGCGAATCCCCAATCGATCGGCTGCTCTCCGGCCGCCATTTTTTCGCGATCGGCATAAATCTTGGCAACGCGCGGATGCAGCGTGACACCAGCTGGCACCTTGAGCAGATTGGCGTCGACCGATTCGATTTCCTTGATGTCGACACCGGTCTTGACGATCTCGAAAATGTCATTGGCCAGATGCTTGGACCAGTCGACGCCATGCGCGTCGTGATAGTCGGCATCAACACCGGGAATCGGAGCGCCGGCTTCGAGAAGCTTTCGATAGTCGTCTGCCATCGCCTTGGCTTCGCCAGCAGTCAGCACGTTTTCGCCGATGAGCTTTTCGGTATACAGCTCGCGCAACGGTGAGCGGCCGCGGATGATCTTGTACATCAACGGCTGCGTCGCGGCCGGCTCGTCCGCTTCGTTGTGGCCGTTACGGCGATAACAGACCAGATCGATGACGACATCGCGCTTGAACTTCTGGCGATAGTCGAAGGCAAGACGCGCCACGAAAAGCACCGCTTCCGGATCGTCACCGTTGACGTGAAACACCGGTGCATTGACCATCTTGGC
>JBBQTY010000157.1:0-9715 GCA_038234445.1 Lysobacterales bacterium | reverse complement strand
GCGAGTGCGGGCGTGCGCAGCGATCAACCACCGGAACCGTCGCTCATGATCGGCATGATGATCTTCATGTATCTCGGCTACTTCGTCGTCCTCGCCTTTCTCGCCGCCGCGCTGAACAACTTGATCTACAACCATATCGATCTTGGCGGGCGACGCTTCCGTTCGAAGTTGAAAGGTCAGAAGCTGCTCTGGATCTACGCGAGCAATACGGTCGCCATCCTGCTCAGCGCAGGACTGTTGATTCCATGGGCAATGGTGCGACTCGCCCAATATCGCGCCGATTGCCTGACCTTGTTGGCCGCCGACGATTTCAACAGCATGGTCGCCGAGCGTTCGGTCGGTGTCGATGCAACAGCCGCGGAGGTGGATGGTCTGTTCGACATCGACATCGGTCTGTGAACGCATTCAAGGCAAGCTATTTCGACGGTCAAACCAGCCGCATGCATGAGGTCGAAGTGCAGCGCATCGATGGCGCAAACATCCGCGTTCTCGGGGACGGCATCGAGCGCATTGAACCGATTGCCGACTTGCGCATCTCGCCTCGACTCGCGCGCATCACACGAACCATCGAATTCGCCGACGGTGCACGCATCCTGGCCAGCGATCATGAGCTGCTCGACACGTGGTTCCCCGCAGGGGATCGATTGCAACGCATCGTCGATCGCCTTGAACGCCACGCGCAGGCGGTCGCTGCTTCCATTGTTGTTTGTCTTGCCATGGGCGTCGTCACCTTTGTCTGGGGCGTGCCCTGGTTATCCGATCGCATCGCGGCGCAGGTACCTGCAAGTGTCGAGACCCGACTCGGTGATGAAGTGCTGGGCCAGCTCGACCGCTTTTTCGGCTTCCATCCGACGACCGTCGAAGTGGCACGCCAGTCCGAACTCTCCAAGCGTTTTGCGTTGTTGGCCGCGAACCTGCCAGGCAGCGACAGCTATCACCTCGAATTCCGCGATGCACCCGGGATTGGCCCGAATGCGCTGGCGATTCCGGGCGGGACCATCGTCGTCACCGATCAGCTCGTCGGCCTGCTCGATGATGATCGCGAATTCGATGCGGTAGTCGCCCACGAGATCGGTCACCAGCAACATCGTCACGCACTTCGGCAGACGCTGCGCAGTTCATTCGTGCTTGTCATCGCAGCGCTGTTCACTGGCGATGTCAGTTCGGCGAGCACGATCGTCATCGGCGTACCGACCTTCCTTTTGCAAAATCACTACTCGCGTGGATTCGAGGAAGAAGCCGACGGCTTTGCCTTCGATACGCTGACTGCACACAACATTTCACCTGCGTGGTTCGCGCAAGCGATGCGAAAGCTCGATGATCATTACGACGCGCGCAAAGATCAGCAAGGCGGCAATGCCTATTTGTCCAGTCACCCGAGCAGCGCTGCGCGCATTGCTGCTGCCGAAGCGTCAGGCGTCCAATTCATCACCGCCCATCCCGAACTCGTCCGCGATTCCCCCGATTATGACCCCTGCGAAGAAGAAGGCATCTGTGCGGATGACGAAGACGAAGCATGCGCCGACGATGCCTGTCTCGACCCGGATGAGTCCGAGGAAAATGAAGACGACGAGACACCGAGCGACTGAGGCTTCAGCGGCAGCGGCGAGCGCTGACGCAGATGAATGGGGTGGTCGTTTCGCTGCGCCTGATAGCGCTCGCACGTCACTATCAGACCGCGCCGGGCCTGCGACCTTCGAGGAAGGATCGCGCGAAATGGTGCCGGCACCCGGATTCGAACTGGGGACCTACCGCTTACAAGGCGGTTGCTCTACCAACTGAGCTATGCCGGCGTTGGGGCGCGCATTCTAGCCCGAAAAATTCTTGAGGTCTCGATAAATCGCCCTGCTCTTGACGGTCGTTCAGCGCTGAAACCTGCCTGAAGGATTCGGATCAAGGCGATCGATTTGTTTCAACGGCCGTTCTCTCAAGCCCTTGAGTCGTTTACACTTCTTGACCCGGATGTAAGCCTTACTTAAGGACAAGTAGCACTTGAACGAGAAACCAAGTTCAGCTAATAGGCCCGAGCTCTCAATGCTGGGCGACCGAATCCGCTCTGCCCGTCGCAAGGCCTCCATTTCACAAGCAGAGTTGGCAAGACGCATTGGCGTAAGCGCTAGCGCTGTGGCGCAATGGGAGCACCCAACAGGGACTCTTCCTTCGCTTCCTAGTCTTATTCGAATTTTGGAGATTACGGGGGTAGCGGTCAATTGGTTGCTGATGGGGCAAGGAACCAGTCGCCGGGATGCAGCCTTGAGCGATGATGACGTAGCTGCAGTCTCAATGGTTTACTTTGCGCACTGCGTACAGGAAGAGAATTTGCTGAGAATTTTCAGGGAGATACCGACGAAGTGCCGGTCTCTCTTGTTGGATCTCGCAGAAGAGCTTTCGTTGGCGCGCACCTCGGACCCTCGTTAGCCACACTAACTATTGGGCGCCGTTTCGTTTGTCATGACCATCTCGTAGTCTTCCGCGCTCACTAGGGGTCAGGAGCGGGACAATGGAATGGTCATTCTCGGCGCGCAACGTGTCGCTGTCGTTCGTGTGTGCGTTGCTGGTGACACTAGGGGGTGGGCTGTCGGTGCTGACGCCCTACCATCAGGCCTATGCGTCGGGCATCACTATTACACCGCCCGAGATCGTGTTCGACAATCCGCCGACTCACGACGAAGCGACCGGAACCATGGCCGGTGAAGCTGGTACCGATGGCGGCGCCTCCAGCTATCGGATTCCGATTGTGGTCCCACCTGGCCGGGCGGGCATGCAGCCTTCGCTGTCGCTCAGCTATAGCAGTCGCGGAGGCAACGGAATTGCCGGTCTGGGCTGGTCGCTTTCTGGTTTGAGTTCGGTTCACCGTTGCCCGCAAACACCCGAGCAGGATGGGGCCACCCGGGGTGTTTCCTATACCTCTGATGATCGACTCTGTCTGGACGGTCAGCGCTTGGTGAAGGTGAGCGCCGGTGGTAGTTATGGCGATTCGGGGACAATCTATAAAACCGAAATCGACAGTTATGCGCGGATTACCCAGCTCGGCGGCAACCTCAGAAGCAACTCGACCTCATTCAAGGTCGAGCAGAAGAATGGGCAGATCCTCAGCTACGGTGCCACGGCTGACTCGAAGGTCTCGCCGAATCTTGTCGCTCCGCTTAGCTGGCTGGTGTCCAAGATCGAAGATCGCGTTGGCAACTACGAGTCGTTCGCTTACTACACGTCGTTCGGCAACGCTGAAAACCTGCTGAAATCGGTGACGTACACGGGATCCACCAGTTCTCCGGGCAATCGGATAGTCCAG
The DNA here is from genome assembly GCA_038234445.1 of Lysobacterales bacterium. Classification (GTDB taxonomy): domain Bacteria; phylum Pseudomonadota; class Gammaproteobacteria; order Xanthomonadales; family Rhodanobacteraceae; genus Dokdonella. Next base: position 6,423 of record JBBQTY010000157.1, on the reverse strand, counting down.
TTCACTTATCAAACTCGTGGCGCTCAAGATATCTCTTCCAGCGCGCTGGCGGGCGGCCTCACGATGCAGACCCAAGCCTTGGCCGCTATCCGCACCGGCATTGACGGCGTGATCGTGCGCAAATACACACCTAGCTACGCGGAATCCAAGTACAGCAAGCGACTCCTGATGACCGCGATGACCGAGTGCGCGGGTGAATCGTCGCCTTGTCATCCACCCACACAGTTCACCTACAACGACGACTACATGGATCCTGCGCTGGCTGCGACGCCGACCTTTGAGCTGAAGTCTCTCGAGGGTCTGGGTCTGCCCTCGCCGACGCCTCTGTCCGGCGAAGTAAACGAGAATTATCACATCCGTGTCGCAGGCGACTACGACGGGGATGGAACGCGTGAAACGGTGGTATCAGCGACCACCGGCGGCGCGACGCACGTCTATCTGACCCAGTTCACCGCGGATCGGAAAGCGCACTCACCTGTGGAAATTGCTGCCCCGTACAACCAGTTGATCTCGGCGCAGACTTCCGAAGCCGATATGGATGGCAGCGGTCGTTCCGCTTTGATCGGATTGCAACTGGACCCGACCTACGTCGCCTTCGGGCTGTGGGACTACAACCTGTTTCAACGCGGCACCCCGGTAACTGGCAATCCTTTTGGAAAAGTCTCCACCAACATTCGATTGCCGGAGAGCTTTGGTGTTGCGCACGGCCAGAGCAAGCTCGTCCTCGCTGCCGATGTCGACGGCAATGGAAAGACCGACATTGTAACTATTCAACCAGAGCCGTCATGCGGCCCGAGAGATAGTTTTGGCTTCCAAGATGCTGTGTTCCTGCACAAGAGCAACATCGGTTCGCCTTTTGCTATCGGCCAAATCGTCACCTTTGATTCGCCGGTGAAGTTGTTCTGCCTCAATCGAATAGCCGGTCGCATAGGCTTTGCAGAGGAAAGCATCGATCACATCGGCGATTTCAACGGTGACGGGCTCGCGGATTTCTATCTGGTCTACGGAGGGGCGGGCAGTTCGCTCGTTGGAGGGATTGCGGGCATCCGCATCACCCAGCCAGGTGCGGCAACAGCGCTGATGAGCACATGTTCGCAAATCGGCCTGGTCAGCAATGGCACGGCGATCGACGATTGTTCGGGAGACCAGAACTACGCGGTCCACTGGATGGACGTCAATGCTGATGGACTCGAGGATTTCGTAATAGCGCGTCCTTCGGAAGCCAAATGGAAGTTGCGTCTGAATATAGGCAACGGCGTGTTTGGAGCAGAACTTGATACAAATAGCGCTTTGGGTCTCGTCACAGATGAAACTGGCAGTGTCACGGGACCAAAGAGCCGATTTCGCTATGCAAACAGCTTGCCCAGCATGGATGTCGATGGCGATGGCAAGGCGGATCTGTTGATCCCATCGCAAAAACCGGGCATTCAGGCCTTTGCAGTGAAGATGTGCACCATCAAACGCGTGCGAAGAATTGTTGGCGCTGACGTCCCGGTTTGTCCGTCAGCGCTGGGAGGCGTGATCCCGCAGTCACCGGACTCTGATGCGGTAACGTCTGGGGAGATTTGCGCAGCGTATTCCTGCCCGCCAAACCCGGATGGTTCAGCACCGCTCCCGAGCAATTTTACGACCCATGGCGAGAACGAGGGATATCCGTATAAGTGGAACAATCTGCCTGCTTTTAGTGCTTACAATAGCCACGTAAATCATGATGGTCCGGGTGAAGACAACAGCGCCTACCATTTGGCGCAATTGAAATTCGTGCAGACCGGCACGGCAAGCTTCAGCGTCAGCTCGGTCGAGACGGCCTTGGTCTCGAAGTTGAATGACTATTCCGGACGGTCTGATGATCTGTTCGGTGATGGCCTGCCGGATTTGATGACATCGATCGGCTGCTCGAATCTGATTATTCATCAGGCAGGCTCAGATACGGACGCTGAGTGGAACGAGCAGAAGTGTTCAGCGGTCACTTCGGTCAATGGCATCGCCTACGGTCCGACCACGCTACCCGACAATGTGACGACGACTACTAGCCTTGCCACCAAAGTAGTGCTCTTTGCAAACATCAATCAAGGCATCGCCGCACCTGGCGGATCGATGGACGGCGCAACATTCCAGGCCTCGCAGCGCCCGACAGCGCCGGCGCTGACTGCCTCAACCGGTGGCATGTCGCTAAACCTGCCGGTTCCAAACCTCCCTGGCCTGATGGACGGCGTGATCAATGGCGTGGGCGATTTTGCGATTTGGGGCTATTACCCATTGTCGGTGAGAGCAAGCTACGGATCCAACCTGCCCTTCTACACTGTGCTTCCAGATGAGTCGAAGAATCCCAGCGGCTATGCGGATGGAAGGCACTACTACTTTCAAAGCTCAATGCCGACCGTCTATGGCATGGCACAGAACAATGGGGTAGGAGGCGCTTCCGGGTTTCGCAGTGCCACCTACGCCTACCGCGAGGCGATGTACCACCATCTTGGACGCGGGTTCCAGGGCTTCCGCGCGATAACTTCGACGGTTGATGGTCTCAGCAATCGTGTCCTGCGAACGAATACGACGTTTCACCAGAAGTTCCCTTTGACGGGGCGGATCGAGTCAGTCGAAACAACGTTGCTCAATAGGTGGCGTGACCGCTTGCTCAAGCGCGAAGCTGATACCTGGATTTGCCAGATATCCGATCGCGCGGCCTGCCTTCAAGGTGATGACTTGCCTCAACCAGCTTTCAACCCGAATGGCGGCACGGTCTATGCCCCGTTGCTCGATACTCAGCGCATCGACAGTTTTGACATTGCGAGCGGAGCGGCCGTCAGCCATACCGAAACGATCAATGCGCTGACGCCGAGCGGTGGTATGTCGGGTTGGGACATCAACGGTAATCTCGTCGATCAAATGGTGAGAAGTGGTGACGATGGCGGTGGCAGCTTCGTCAAGGAGCACAAAGTGGTCACGCACAACGACTACGTCCCCGCCATTTTTAGCAGTTGGTGGCTCGATCAGCTGAACAACAGCAGGACCGATACTTCAATTGACTACGTGAGCGGGCAAGAACTCCCCAACAACGGAGGTGACCCTGCGGGCCACTCGGTCACCACGTCCTATATCTGGAACTCCAGCGATCGGACGCCGCTGTCGCAGACCGTGTCGGCATCAGGCAAGACCCTGACCACTACCTATGGCTACTCAAACACCACAGCGCGTGGATTGCCACAGAGCGTAAAGATTGACGGGACCGGCATTGTCGACAGTTTCGGAAATCCCGCACCGCGGACCACGCAATTCTCCTACACCAAGGACGGTACCGGTCAGGCCACCCAGCAGGACGGGTATTTTGTCCTGACTACGATCAATGCGCTGCTGCAATCCAGTACCACCGAGCATTCGACACGTGACGGTCAGGTCACCCGGGTGATCGATCCGAACAACCTCAAGACGCTCAACACCTACGATGCCTTCGGGCGTCTGACCGGCATGACCTTTGCCGATGCAAGCAATCTGGAGCTGCTGAAGCCCGTCTCGATTGGCTACTGCAGAGCGAGCTCCTGCGGCTCGGGCTATGGCGAGGGAGACAATCAGTCCAATGCAGCCTGGCGGGTGACCAGGGTCCAGGAGGGCGCACCAACCAGTTCCGACTGGTTCGATGTGCTGGGCCGCACCATCAAGCATGTCGAGCGCGGCTTCAACGATTACTTTGTTGAGACAACCACTGACTACGACGCCATGGGTACTGTCGCCCTTCAGAGCACCCCGTTTCTGAAGGATCAGACACCACCCCAACTTCCGTACTTCACGGCGTGGAATTACGACGCGCTCAATCGTCCGATCGAAAAGAACGCGCCGGGCTCCGAGCTTGACTCCGGAAACGGCAACGTCAAAACGACCTACAGCTACAGCGGAAACAAGACCACAATCAAGGTGCGCGCTACGGGCGTCTCGGCGAACTGTTCGGGATTAACGAATCTTTGTATGGACATGAGTCGCTCCTACGACGTGCTCGGTCGTCTTGGGCAGACCGTACAGAACAGTGGATCAACCTCAAACTACGCCACCACCGACTACTGGTACGACGGCCTTGGCAATTCCGTCGCTGCACGGGATGCCGGCAACTCGGTCATGACTGCGATCTATAACGATCTCGGTCAGCGCACCGATCTCTTCGATCCGGATGCCGGGCATTGGCAGTCCACCTACAATGCTCTCGGCGAAGTCATCGATCAGACTGATGCTCGCCTAGTCACTACCCACCACGACTATGACGCGCTCGGCCGACTCACTCAACGAACGGCCATCAACAATGCATCCAGCGATGGCAGCTTGAAGGTCATCCGTGACACTTGGAACTATGATCCGCCAGGCGGTGCCGGGCTGCTCAACTACGCCTTCCGTCAGCGCGGATCAAGCGTAAGCGGGCTGGCCGAAATCTGGCAAGAATCAAATGTCTATTATCCCGATACAAAACGTCTGAAGACGCAGTCATCCAAACTGGAGGGTCAGGCGAGCGCCTGGGTAACGAGCTTCACCTACGACAGTTATGGACGGCCATTCACGACGGCGTATCCGAATAGTGGTCTGACTGTCAGGAAGGGCTATACAAGTAACGGCGAATTGCGTCAGCTGAGCAATGATGTTACCGGTTCGATCTATTGGACCGGCAACACTAAGGATGCCTGGGGCAACCTGACCAGCGAAACTTGGGCCGGCGGCATTACTGGTGCACATTCCACTTATGCCAGCACGGGCCAGATCAAGCAGAAACAGTGGACTCAGAATGCCAGCCTGCTCAATCAGCTCGACTACTCCTACGACAGCTTCGGAAATCTGACATCCCAATCAAGCGTGCTGAACGGTGTCACAGCGGGCGAGTCTTATGCATACGACGGCTTGCAGCGTCTGACCCAAACCACGCGCAGTGGCGTTTCCAGCAACCCGGCACCGGTCATTTATCGTTATCAGAACAACGGCAATCTTTCGGCCAAGAGCGACTACAGCTTTGGTACTCAAGGTTCGTACGTTTACGGTGGTGGATCCTGTGGCCCGCATGCCGTAAGAGCCGTGGTGCGAGCTGGCAGTTCGCTTACTTACGAATGCGATGCCAATGGCAATGTCATCGGCGGCAGTGCGTTGAATGCAACCTACGATTTCAACAATCAGCCTTGGACAATCAATCGTCTCAATGACGGCAGTGGCAGCGCGCTTTTCGCCTATTCGTCAAATGGCGATGTCTTCAAGACCGTAGCAGGCGGCAAGAGCACCTGGTTCGGTGCGGCGGGTTATGAGGAAACCTCGATTTTAGGAGCGGTGACGAAACGCCATGAGCTTGGACCGGTGACGGTGCTTCGGCAGAATGGTGTCGATACGGTCAATGCCGTGCTGCGTGACCGGCTTGGCTCGCAGGTGATGTCGCTTGGGGTAACCGGGGGGACTAGCCCGGGCGTGCCGACACTAAGTTCCACGAATAACCCAAGCATGGACGGCAACTACACGATCAAGTGGTCACAGGTCTCCGGAACCACGCAATACCAACTTTTCGAGTCCGCCAACGGCGATCAGGAAGTCAAGGTATACCAAGGAACTTTGCTAAAATGGTCGCCCGCCGCCGCGCGGTCAATGGGTCGTTATGTCTATCGGATCAAGTCCTGCAAACCGGCCTGCGGGGATTTCAGTGCGGCTTTTTCGGAAAACGTGGCCCCGCCTGCGCCAACCGGCGTTAGCGCGAATCCGAACCCAAGTACCACAGGAAGCTTTCGAATCGCTTGGTATGCGATTAACGGCGTGCAGAGTTATTCCGTCGAGGAGAAGCAACCAGAAGCTACCACGTTCAACGTCGTCGCGACCGACGTTACTAGCGCCTACTGGGATGCGACCGGCAAGACCGCAGGAACGTGGCAGTACCGAATCAGAGCTTGCCTGAGCGCATGCGGCAATCCGAGCGCGACGGTAACGGAGTCAGTGACGATTCCGGGTGGCGATACGGAAGCCTCGCCCGCAACGCATTTCGACCCAGCTGGCGACATTCAGAGCACCGGCACCTTCACAATGAGTTGGACCACCTCGTCGACCGCTGAAAACTACCTGTTGGAGGAAATCCTCAATGGCGGTAGTCCGAGCTACACAGGCATTCCGGCCCCGACGACGACAACGACGATTACTCGCGGTGATGGTCTGTATCAGTATAAAGTGAAAGCGTGCAGAACAACCCAGCAGGTTCATTGCAGCATTTTTTCCGCGCCCCTAATGGTCAGAGTTACCGGCAGCGCCACACCCGTGGCGCCGGAGCCGATCAACAGTTCCGTGCCGCAGGGCACCTGTGTGCCATTCAATACGGCAAATCCTCCCACTCCACCTAACTCCTACTACACAATAAGTTGGCAGGAGGTTTTGGGCGCTCAGAAGTATGTAGTACGCGAATCCAATACCGCTTTCGGCACA
>JBBQTY010000156.1:0-9780 GCA_038234445.1 Lysobacterales bacterium | reverse complement strand
AACATGACGCCAATCTTCATGCGAATCTGGTTGATGAATATGACCAAACATCCTGATTTCTTTATGTTTGCTGTCAGCTTACGCAGGGCCTGACTCATCAATCGCGCTTGCAGACCGACATGCGTATCGCCCATCTCGCCTTCGATTTCGGCCTTCGGCGTCAGCGCTGCGACCGAGTCGATCACGACCACGTCGACGGCGTTCGAGCGCACCAGCATGTCAGCGATTTCAAGCGCCTGTTCGCCGGTATCGGGTTGCGACACGAGCAAATTGTCGACATCGACACCAAGCTTTTCGGCATAGGTCGGATCCAGCGCATGCTCGGCATCGACAAAGGCTGCGGTGCCTCCGGCTTTCTGGCAGGCCGCGATCACTTGCAGGGTCAGCGTCGTCTTGCCCGATGATTCCGGACCATAGATCTCGACCACGCGACCCTTCGGCAGTCCGCCAATTCCAAGCGCGATATCCAGACCGAGCGAGCCGGTCGAAATGGTCGGGATCGCTTCATTGACGCGATCGCCCATGCGCATCACCGCACCTTTGCCAAACTGCTTTTCGATCTGGCTCAACGCGGAGGTGAGCGCCTTGCGCTTGTTGTCATCCATCGGGGTTTCCTTGGGCTTTAGATTGAGTGGAGCGTGCCGCTTGCGCATCTCAAGGTCTGAGACATCGCGACTTCGGCTTCGATTATTTCACAGCAGGCTTTCCGCGAAAGGGCGAATTGTCGCGTCAGCTTGTAAGAATTCGCCTCACGCCTTCGAGTGCGGCGTGAACCGTTTGGCGGCGCACGGCTTCACGGTCGCCTTCGAAATGGAACAGCTCGGATTTGGCGTAACCACCACGCCGTTTCCAACCAATCCAGACGGTGCCGACGGGCTTTCCGGGCGTATCACCACCTGGGCCGGCGATACCGGTAACCGCAACTGCGACACCCGCGCCGTAACGTGCCAACGCCCCGGAAACCATTTCGACCACGGTTTCCTGACTTACAGCACCGGTGCGTTCAAGCGTAAGTGGTTGCACGCCAAGCAAGGCTTCCTTGGCCTCATAGCTGTAAGCGACGACGCCACACTCGAACCAGGTCGAGCTACCCGGAATATCGGTGAGAACCTTGGAGATCCATCCACCGGTACAGGATTCGGCGGCCACAATCGTCTGATTGTAGGCAAGAAGCAGTTCAGCAATAGTGTTACCGAGTGCGAACAACTGGGCGTCATCGGCGAATTTGTTCGTCATCGGCGTTGGACTCGGGCGATGGTGGACATGACAAGCCGATGATCATACCGGAGTGAGCCCGTTCGGCATCGGAAGTGTTGGCTGGACATGGGATAATTCGAGGTCACCCAAACCCAGCAGCCCGATGAACGACGTTTCCGAGCACACGCCCTTGATGCGCCAGTTCTTCGCTGCCAAGAGCGCGAATCCCGATGTGCTGATGTTTTTTCGCATGGGCGATTTTTACGAGCTGTTCTACGACGATGCGCGCAAGGCCGCGCGCCTGCTCGATATCACCCTGACCCAGCGCGGCTCGTCGGCGGGAGCACCGATTCCGATGGCCGGCGTGCCGTATCACGCCGCCGAAGGGTATCTGGCCAAGCTGGTCCGACTCGGCGAATCGGTAGCGATCTGCGAACAGATCGGCGATCCGGCCTTGGCCAAGGGTCTTGTCGAGCGCAAGGTCGTGCGTATCGTCACGCCCGGCACGGTCACCGACGAAGCCCTGCTTGAGGAACGGCGCGACAACCTCTTGTTGTCGGTTGCCGCTGGCAAACATGGCTTCGGACTGGCATGGGTGGATCTGACAACCGGCCGGTTCCTCATCAGTGAGGTGCCAAACGCCGAGGCACTCGCTGCCGAACTCGCGCGCCTGCAGCCAGTGGAAACCCTGATAGCCGAAGATGGTGCCTGGCCCAAATTCGTCACTGCCCTGCCAGGCTTGCGCAAGCGTGCGCCATGGCATTTCGATGCCGAGACCGGACAACGCGAACTGTGTCGATTCTTCGGTACACGCGATCTCTCAGGCTTCGGTGCCGATGGCTATTCGCTGGCCATTGGTGCGGCCGGATGCCTGCTCGGCTATGTCGAAGAAACGCAGAAATCGGCATTGCCCCATCTGAGCGGTCTTGCCGTCGAGAATGCCAGCGAGACGATTGCACTGGATGCGGCAACGCGACGCAATCTCGAACTCGACACGCACGCTTCCGGCGGTCGCGAATTCACCTTGCTCGGTGTGCTCGACGCCACGGTCACGTCGATGGGTGCGCGCAACCTGCATCGCTGGGTCAACCGACCCTTGCGCGACCGCAACGTGATCAATCGTCGCTTCCAGGCGATCGAAAGTCTGATCGAAAGCGGCTGCAACGAAGGCTTGCGAGATGAACTGCGAGGCATTGGCGATCTCGAACGCATCCTCGCTCGCGTCGCCCTGCGTTCGGCGCGACCGCGTGATCTTTCGACTCTGCGCGATGGCCTCGCTCGTACACCCGCTTTGCGTGAGCGACTGGCCGCAACCGACAGTCCGTTGCTGGCCGATTTGCTTGATCGAATCGGCGAACATGCCAATACCGCAGCTTATCTAACTGCCGCGACGGTCGAACAGCCTCCTGCGCTGCAACGCGACGGCGGCGTGATCCGCGACGGCTTTGATGCCGAACTCGATGAACTACGCGGATTGGCGACCAACGCCGATCAATTCCTGATTGATTTCGAGGAGCGCGAGAAAACCGCCAGCGGCATTCCGACGCTCAAGGTCGGCTACAACCGCGTGCACGGCTACTACATCGAAATCAGCAAGGGTCAGGCCGACAAGGCACCGACGCATTACACGCGTCGACAAACAATCAAGGGCGCCGAGCGCTATATCACCGAAGAACTCAAGTTGTTCGAAGAAAAGGTGCTGTCGGCACGCGAACGTTCGCTGATGCGCGAACGCGCGCTCTACGAAGCACTACTCGACTATCTGGGTGAGCGCCTCACTGAGCTGAAGTCTGCCGCGAGTGCCGTCGCCGAACTCGATACATTGGCCAGTCTCGCTGACCGCGCATATGCGCTCGATTGGAACCGCCCGCGCTTGAGCGAAACTGTAGGCATCCGCATTGAGCGCGGTCGTCATCCGGTCGTCGAACAGGTTCGCGAAGAACCGTTCGAACCGAACGATCTCGATTTCAACGATGGTCGTCGCATGCTCATCGTCACCGGCCCGAACATGGGCGGCAAGTCGACCTACATGCGCCAGAATGCCTTGATCGTGTTGCTCGCGCATATTGGCAGCTTTGTCCCCGCCGCAAGTGCCGTGATCGGGCCGATCGATCGCATCTTCACGCGCATTGGTGCCGGCGACGATCTTTCGCGCGGCCAATCGACCTTCATGGTCGAGATGAGTGAAACCGCCAACATTCTGCACAACGCTACAGATAAAAGTCTCGTACTGATGGACGAAATCGGCCGCGGAACGAGCACCTACGATGGCCTTTCACTCGCGCAGGCTTGTGCGACGTGGTTGGCGACAAAGAATCGTGCGTTCACCCTGTTCGCCACGCATTACTTCGAACTGACGAAGCTCGCCAACGAGCACAGCGATATTGCCAACGTACATCTCGACGCGGTCGAATACGGCGAGCAACTTGTCTTCATGCATGCGGTCAAGGAAGGTCCGGCGAATCGCAGCTTCGGCCTTCAAGTCGCGGCGCTGGCCGGATTGCCCAAAGCGGTTATCGCCGATGCCAAAGCGACGCTCGCAGGGCTGGAGGCCAGTAGCAACGAATCCCGCCCAGCCATTCAAAAAGCACAAATCGGGTCACCGCAACTTGGATTGTTCGCACCACCCGCACCGTCACCCATCGTTGAAGCCATGCGCGCACTCGATCCCGATGCAATGAGTCCGCGCGAGGCCCTTGATGCACTCTACCGGCTCAGAAAAATGGTCGATCGGGGATGACCGGTAACGCTATAAAAACAACCTGTCAACATATCGCGGAAGCACAACCTGGTTAGCGAATGCGCCGTGTGCTCGACGACGACCCAATCGTGATCACCGCCGGGCCTCGCTTGGCATGGAACGGCTGAATTTCAAGAAGAAAATCATGGTGAACCCGCAAACTGCGTGAGAACTCAAACCCGAAGGACCCGACCCATGAGCATGAAAAATACCCTGGATCGCTATGGCAGCCTTTCAATCGCAATGCACTGGTCGATGCTCGCGTTGCTCGTTGCCGTCTACGCAGCCATCCTGCTGCATGAGGAGTTTCCGCGCGGCAGCGCGATGCGTTCAAACTTCACATCATGGCATTTCATGCTCGGATTGAGCGTGCTCGCGTTGGTCATCCTGCGCCTGGCCATCCGACTCAGTGGCCCCTTCCCGAGGATCAGTCCGCCCGCTCCACCCTGGCAGCTCCGACTTTCCGCAGTCATGCACTTCGCACTCTACCTATTCCTGTTCGTGATGCCGGCACTCGGCTGGCTGACCTTGAGTGCGGCCGGCAAGCCGATTCCTTTCTTCGGGCTCGAACTACCGGCAATCTGGCCACAAGACAAGGAGTTCTCGCGCACGCTCAGAGGTCTGCACGAAACCATCGCTGAGATCGGCTACTATCTGGTCGGCGCACATGCGCTTGCGGCACTTTTCCACCATTACATCGTTCGCGACAATACGTTGCTGCGCATGTTGCCGCGCCGATCAACCTGAATATGAACATATTGAACACGGCACGAAGCCGGAGCTACTTGCCATATATTGATGGCTTGCGCGCGATCGCCGTCATTGCGGTGATGATCTATCACCTGCGCGAAACCTGGCTGCCGGGCGGCTTCATTGGTGTGGATGTCTTCTTTGTTATTTCGGGTTTCGTGGTCAGCCTGTCGGTCGGTCAATGGAGCGGTGGCGGCATCAGTAATTTCATGGGTCGCTTCTACGCGCGGCGACTGCAACGCATCGTGCCTGCCCTGCTCGCCTGTCTACTGCTGACCAGTCTGGTCTCGGTCCTGGTGATTCCGCGGGCGTGGCTCAGCTCCTCCAATGAACTGACAGGTCTGTATGCGTTTTTTGGGCTGAGTAATTATTACCTCGCTTTCCACAACGAAACCTACTTCTCACCGATTGCCGCGTTCAACCCGTACATGCACACCTGGTCACTGGGCGTTGAGGAGCAATTCTATTTGTTGTTTCCCCTACTGTTTTTCGCGTGGACGCGCGGCGGACGATGGCGGATGTTGTCAACAGGTCTGATCTCACTGGCTTGCCTCGCATCACTGGCCGACGCTTGGCAGCGCCCGGCAAGTAACCCGACCGCTGCTTTCTACCTCGTGACGACACGCTTCTGGGAGCTTGGAGCTGGTGTGCTGTTGTTTCAGGGTATCCAGCGCTGCCCTGAGCATCAAATTGGATCAATCTTGCGCAAGATCAGCGAAACGGCTGCTTGGTCGTTCCTCGGCTTGCTGGGTTGGGGACTGCTCGATTCGATTGTCGGGAATTTCCCATTTCCCGGGGCGGTCATGCCGATTGTTGCAACCGTTGGCGTCCTGGCTGGCCTCCATGTGTCAGGCGCAAAATCAATCCTCGCACGCGCGCTTGGCAGCTCAATCCCGGTCTACTTCGGACGACGCTCGTACTCGCTGTATCTGTGGCATTGGCCTGTGTACGTGGTGATGCGTTGGACCTGCGGACTCGATTCGGTTTACGCCATGATCGCCGCAATCGCTGCAACGATTCTGCTTGCCGAAACCTCGTACCGTTTCATCGAGACGCCATTGCGCTACTCCGAACACCTGCGCCGTTGGCCTCGTGCCGCCGTGGTTACAGCAGGACTGGCGTTGGTGGTCACAACTTGGGGACTATCGACTTCGATCACGCTGGCTAGCGCGCGCCTGTCCTTGAGTACTGTGACGCGAAACCCCGATCACTGGCATGCGCAAATTCTCCCCCGCATCGACGAGGTGCCGGATTGCTTTCTGTTGGCGAGGAGTGAGGACTCCGGCTCTGCTGTGGCTTGGATCTACAGCCGTGGCGGATGCAACGGCCAGCCACAATCGTCACCTGACCTTTTCGCGCTTGGCGATTCGCATACGATTGGCTACTCGACCATGTTGACGGAGTACGTGCTACGTACCGGCGCCCAGGTCATTATTTATCCGAATATCGGATGCACTTTTGCCAGTTTACAACCCGGCCGAGAAGTCGGTCAGTGCCCAGCGCAAAACCAAGCCGAACTTACTGACATCAGCAAACGTTCGAAACCTGGCGACATCCTCTTTCTAGCAGCCTTGCGCCTGGATCGTCTGAGCAACCAGGATGCAATGCTAAACGTTACAAATCGCTGGTCGATGATGGAAACAACTCAATCTGCGCAAGACCGGGAAGCGGCATCAATCCAATTGATGACCCAGCTTGGCCCACTATCTGGCGCTGGCATGCGTATCGTATTTGAGGCACCCAAGCCGCTGTTCCGAGCCCCGCCATTCCGATGCGCAGATTTCTTCAATTCAATCAATCCAATTTGCAAATCTGGCTTGTCCGAATCGCGCAAGGCAATCGAGGACTATCGACGACCCGTGCTCGATAGCCTCAACGTCCTTGCCGGCAAGCTTGGAGCAACCGTTTGGGACCCACTTCCGACACTCTGCGGTCCGGCGCGCTGCGAAGCAATACAGGATGGGAATCCCGTTTTCTTCGACGGCGACCACCTCAGCGCTGATGGAAATCGGATGCTCTACCCATCGTTCATCTCGGCAATCACGTCGCTGACCGGCAACCCGGCTTCACCTGATCGCACGGCACGATGAACGTGCACACACAGCCTCAAAAGCTGTCGGACCGACTCCCGAAACACGATTGATTCTGCACAAGGACGCGATCAATCGTGTAAAGGATACTTAAAACTTTTTGTTCGGAAACGCAAATTCATCACGCGAGACACGCTGATTCGAAAATCCGGACTAGCGACCACCCGCCTTGAAATCACGCAATAGTTTGCGCGAATGCTTGTCCGGTCGCTTGTGCGGATGATCGAAGCTGGCACCGGTCAACCTTCGCATCTCGCGTTCACTTTCGCGAGCGGTGAAACTCTCAGCTGATTCTACGTACAAGGTCTGCGCGACCGGGGCCGGTCCGCGCGTTGCGCTGGTCGCGATAACGCGAATGGCAAAGCGTTCGATGCCGCGCGTGATGCGCAGTCGATCATCAATGTGAATCAGCCGCGCGGGTTTCGCGGCGGCTTCATTGACTTCGATCTTGCCGCCTTCGATCGCTTGCTTGGCCAGACTGCGCGTCTTGAAAAATCGCGCAGCCCATAACCAGTTATCAAGGCGTACGCCGGAATCAGCACTCATACGTTGGCGACAGCACCCGCATCAGAGCTTGATCTTGCCGCGCAGAATGTCCCAATACATCGCCCAATCGCCGATGAAACTGTAAAGCGGCTGCTTGAAAGATGCCGGACGGTTCTTCTCGAAGGCGAAATGGCCGACCCAGGCAAACCCGTAACCTGCCAATGGCGCCAGCAGCAGCCAGCGCGCATCGCGCTGCAGAATTGCGGCAACAACAACACCGATCACCAACGAGCTGCCGATGAAATGCAGCCGACGGCAAGTGCGATTGGCATGCTCGGACAAGTAGAACGGGTAAAACTCGTGGAATGTTGCATAGCGCGTCTGCGCTGCGCTGCCAGTCGCTGGTTGTTTCATGCTGATTCTCCGACCGAATGCCCGACGCGAAGCATACGTCCGCTTGGCGAAAGGTGAAACCTGGCAGCGTTATTCAGCGCTCAGGCAAGGGAATGAACTCCGTTTCATCCGGAACCGCGTCGAAACGACCTTTCTTCCAGTCCACGCTGGCCCGATCGATGCGCTCTTGCGTCGCTGAGACGAAATTCCACCAGATGAAGCGCGGACCATCGAGCGGCTCGCCGCCAAAGAGCACCACTCGGGATTGCTCGTGCGCGACGATGCGAACCGGAACACCACGCTTCAAGATCATCATCTGATGCATCAGCAGGATCACACCATCGACCTCGATCGCGCCACCGACTACCTGGATAGCACGCTCAGGATGCTCGGTCGGAACAAGAAACTCCGCAGCGGCATGCAGATTGATGTCGATGCAAAACAACGGCGAAAAAACTGGAGCCGGCGACACTCGCCCGTAGGCCTCGCCAGCAACGAGTCGACAATGAACACGGCCGCCATCGTCCGACCATTCAGGAAGATCCTCGACCGGATGATGCGAGAAGAACGGCTCGAACTCGGCATCATCCTTCGGCAGACCGACCCAGAACTGTACGCCATGCATGCGATGCCCATCTGACCGTTCCGGCTCCGGCGTGCGCTCCGAATGCACAACGCCGCGCCCGGCCGTCATCCAGTTGACCGCTCCGGGACGAATATCCTGGACGACCCCGAGGCTATCGCGATGCGTGAATACACCGTCGAACAGATACGTCATCGTCGACAAGCCGATATGCGGATGCGGCCGCACATCAACGCCCCGTCCCGGCGCCAGCTCGACGGGGCCAATGTGATCGAAAAACACAAACGGACCGACCGTGCGTCGCTGCACCGATGGCAGCATCCGCCGCACGACGAAACCGTCACCGAGATCATGCAGCGTCGGCTCGATCAGCAAATGATTCGTCATAGGTGTCTCGCGAAATAGATTCCAGGTCGGAGTCTATCGCGACGCGTTCGCGCTTCGGAACATCAAGTGCGTCGAAGTTTCTCGTTGGCAGCGAAATGGGCAATCAGGCGTCGGGCCTTCAATCAGACCATCCAGTAAAAACCGTTAGTCGGCAGATGGTTCGGATCCCTTGTGAACTGCAGGGATTCAGCCAGACTCAGTCGTCTGCACGACGCGCGATAGAGACACCGATGTGCCACAGCGAAAGCACATGCGTTGAATATTGCCCATAATCTTGCAGAGTCTTCAGCGCCACGGATTCCCCCCACATGACCGATGAATCTCACAATGTGCATGGATTGGCGGGCCATTGCGAGCCTGCGCAATGGCCGCCTTTGCGCTTCGAAGAAGTCAGCGATCTGCTTTCGAGTTTTGTTGGTATTGGCCTTACTCAGCGCATCACCTGGCATAGTCCTCGTCCGCTATCTGCCGCGTGCCTCGTGCAATGCGCCAACACGACTTTGTTTGTAAAGCGCCACCATCACTCGGTTCGCACAGTCGCCACGTTGGAAGAGGAACATCGTTTCATCGATCACCTGCGCGCTGCCAAACTGCCGATACCCGCGGTGCTGCGCAACAGTGCGGGGCGCAGCGCGGTCGGCATGGGTGATTGGGTTTATGAAGTGCACGAACGCGCCACCGGCATCGACATCTATCGCGACACGATGTCGTGGGCACCCCCAGCAAGCACGCAGCATGCATGCGCGGCTGGCGCGATGCTGGGTCAGTTGCATCTTGCGGCCAGTGACTACCACGCGCCCCAGCGTCATACCCACATCCTCGTCGCACGCAGCGAACTGATTTATGCAGCTGATCCGATCGCCGCACTTGAAGCGCAATTGCCACAGCGACCCGCGCTGGCCGATTATCTGCACCAACGCGACTGGCAAACCGATCTGGCTGAAGTCCTGGCGCCCTGGCACGCCGCCGCGCAGCCTCGCCTGACTCGACAGAAGACGCTTTGGACGCACGGCGACTGGCATGTTTCCAACCTGTGCTGGACCGACACCGACGAAAACGCAGCGGTCACGGCGATCGTCGATTTCGGACTGTCCGCCGCTACATTTGCACTGTTTGATCTTGCCACCGCCATTGAGCGCAACGCGATCAGCTGG
>JBBQTY010000155.1:0-9905 GCA_038234445.1 Lysobacterales bacterium | reverse complement strand
CAAAGCCTGCAACTGCTTGGGCGAGTCGAGACTGAACTTGCGTCCGGCGATGTCGTGGCACTGCGTGATCAACTCATGCATGCGCGTCGCCAACTGGCGACCCTGGATGCGCAACGCATCGACGTCGACGAGGACGCCATGCTGCTCCATGCGCGCGAGCACCGGGATCAGCGGGATTTCGATCTCGCAATAGACCTTTCGCAATGCGGCATCGGCCTCGAGTTGCGGCCACATCGTCTGATGCAGCCGCAGGGTGATGTCGGCATCCTCGGCGGCGTAGCGAGCGGCCGTATCGAGGTCGACCTGCGCGAATGAGATCTGCTTGGCTCCCTTGCCGGCAACCTCTTCATAGTGGATTGTCTGGTAGCCGAGATGGCGCTTTGCCAGCGTGTCCATGTCGTGCCGCGATGCGGTCGAGTTGAGGACGTAGGATTCGAGCATCGTGTCATGGGCGACGCCATGCATCGTGATGCCGTGGGTCGAGAGGACATTGATGTCGTACTTCGCATGCTGCAGGACTTTCTGCCGGTTCGCGTCCTCGAGCAGCGGCTTGAGCGCCGCGAGTACGTCGCCTCGATCCAGTTGTCGTGGCGCTCCGGGATAGTCGTGGGCGAGCGGAACATACGCTGCCTTGCGCGGCTCGACAGCAAATGAAACGCCGACAATCTCTGCACGCATCGAGTCGATCGAGGTGGTCTCGGTATCAAACGAGATCAACGCCGCGTCGTGCAGAATCGCCAACCAATGGCTCAGGCGGTCGGCATCGACGACCAACTCGTATTCGCCTTTGACGGCTAGCTCCGGATCTGGCCCGGGATTGCCGGCGCTCAAGTCCGCAGCGGGCGTAGTCGGCGTTGACTGCGACTGCGCGTCTAGCGGGGAAGCTTTGTCTGGCGCGTCAAGCTCCTTGAGGGCCGCATTGAATTCATAGCGTCGATACAACTCGCGCAGGGCCTCGCCATCGGCGGCGCGAAGAGCAAGATCCCTGACCACAACCTCAAGCGCAACGTCAGTCTTTATCGTCACCAGCTGTCGCGACAATGGCAGGTGGGCAAGCGCATCGCGCAAATACTCACCGATCTTGCCTACCACGCTGTCGGCACGTTCGATCAAGCCATCTAGCGAGCCGTATTCGGCGATCCACTTGGCGGCCGTTTTCGGACCGCACTTGGTCACACCGGGGACGTTGTCGACGGTATCGCCGGTAAGGGTCAGAAAATCGACGATCCTTTCGGGCGGCACGCCGAACTTTTCGATGACGCCCTGGCGATCCATCGTGGTTCGCGTCATCGTGTTGACGAGACTGATATGCGGCGAAACGAGCTGGGCAAAATCCTTGTCACCGGTCGAGATGACCACGTCGATGTCGAGCGCCTCGGCTTCGCGCGCCAGCGTTCCAATCACATCGTCGGCCTCGACGCCGCTGACCCTGAGAATCGGAAACCCAAGCGCGCCGACGATCTCCAGCATCGGCTGCACCTGCGCCCTGAGATCATCGGGCGTGGGTGCTCGGTTGGCCTTGTAATCCGCATACATTTCGTCGCGGAAGGTTGGTCCGGAAGCGTCACTTACGAACGCGACGAACTCGGGTTGTTCCTTGAGCGTCGAGCGCAACATGTTGACGACGCCGAACAACGCGCCAGTTGGCTCCCCTGCGGCATTGGTCAGTGGCGGCAAGGCGTGGAAGGCGCGAAACAAATACGACGATCCGTCAATCAGGACGAGGCGCTGGCGTGATGAAGACATGAATTTTCGCGCAAAGAGCGGGCCCGCAGCTTGGCCCGCGAGTTGACCGAATGCAACCTCACGGGCTATCGGAAATCCTTGCCAGCGTGGAGGCATGCGCAAACCGCCGTCAACGCAAGAGCCTGAATCAGTTTCGTTCGTTCAACAGCCGCTGGCCGTGGGGGAAATCGTGCAAATGTCGAGTGTCAATTGATTGTCCTCAAACGGCGTTCGGAACAGCACGTCGCTGTTGACCAGAAGCGCAACCGATGGGTATCCGACGACACCAATATCCGGATTGACGCGAAAACGGATCGAATTGCTCCCGGATTGCGGTGCGCTTGCTCTTAGCGGCACCAATAATTCCAGATAAAAGCCGGCGGCCATGCCCCAGCCGCCGCCTAGACCGCCCAGAGGCGGAGCGACGCGCAAGCCTTCCAGCCCCACCGGAAATACTTGAGGGCAGCCGTAACCGGAATCGTTGCCCAGGTTGATCAGCAGCGGAAACGGCCGCTGGCTCGTGGCAGGAACGCGCGCGAAACAAAATGCAGGGTCCGCTGCGGAGGCCGCGGTCTGTAGGCCTGCCGGCAATATCAGTTCTATGGCAACCGTGCTTCCCGAGCAGGGATTTCCGGGATGACTGAGTACGATATGGGTATAGAACACTTCACCGACCGCTGGCGTACGATTGGGTGGAACGAGCGTGTATCCGGCGAATCCCTGGACCCGGATTTCGCTGATCGGAGGATCGCTCAGGCAGGCGATATCGGTGCCGACACTGCTGATTATCCCGTTGAACCAAGGCAAGACGATATCGGGACGTTGCCAGTCGGCGATCTCAAAACCAGCCGCTTGCGTGAGTGTCAGGCTCGTCAGCGCAATTGTCATGATGACTTTTGGAAAGATCGGCATTGTGTTCATGGCGTTTCAAATCCCGAGTAAAAGATACAGTCGCCACCCGGCGTCTGGTATCCAGCCAATCCATTGCGCGCGAAACCGCCCGCAAGACTGAACTGTCCACCGGCAACGACCCGGCTGCGGCAATCATGCGCCAGGCTCAGCACGGTGTCGTTGACTGTCGTGTTCCAAGCGCTATCGATCGCGCCATTGTCGATAGTCGAAATGCGCAGCAGGCGGTTGCCTCCGTTCGGCGGAATCGCATTCGTGAAACTGCCGCCGACATAGAGCAAGGAGCCACTGAGGGCGAGCGCCTCGACACTGCCATTGGGGTTCGGCTGCCAAGCGGAATCCAGCGCCCCGGTGTTGATGTCGAGGCGATTGAGATAGTTGACGTTGGGCGTCACGGCACGAAAGAACGTGCCTCCGATATAGAGTTTCGAGCCCTCTGCCAGCATCGCCGAGACGCGGTACGAACTCGACGACAGCCCCGCATCGAACGCACGGACGCTGACCGGAGCGGATTGTGTTATGCGGGCAATGCCTCGCACCTGCACGTTCGCGATTTTGAGGAAGTCGCCTCCAACGAGCAGATCACTGCCTGCTGTCAGCAGGGCGCGAACGTCACCCCGGTTACCGCCACTCGGTGGGTTGTTGATATCACCATCTTGAGTCTGGGCGATCCAGGCGGGATCCCAGTTGCCACTGAACGCATCAAGGCGAGCCAGCCCGTAAGCATTGTTGAGCTGGATATCTCCACCTATGAACAATGACGTTGGCGTCGCCGCAAGCGCGAGGATCGGCTGGCCGGGACTACCGGCAGCGAATGGAGAGTTCCATGCGCTGCTCATCGATCCATCGGGATTCAAGCGTGCGACATTCGGACTCGTCGAGCCGTTCACAGCGTCAAAGGTTCCACCAACATAGATTGAGCCGTTGGCCCAGGCCAGCGAATAGACCACGCACGCCGACGACACCGCCGTGATCAGCGGCGAAAATCCGCTGTCCAGTGAGCCGTCGATATTCAACCGAAGCAGACGCAATCGTGGCGTCCCATCACCGAGCTGGGTGAAGTTGCCTCCAACCAGAACCTTGCCATCCGGCTGGCGCAGAGTTGCGTAGACCGTTGCGGCCAGAAAACCGCCGCTTGCATTGGGCAGTTGCAACGCCAAGTTTGGATTGACCGCGGGGGAAATCTGGGCGAGCGCCTGCGCAGCACCGAACAGAATCAAAAAGGCGCTGAGCATGCCGCCACGAAACAGGACGATCATCTACTTTCCTTGACAAGTGATGTCTCTGTTACGCAATCCGGTGCGGGAAACCCCAACCGCTCGTCACCGCCGCCGCTTTCTGCCTAGTAGACTGGGCGGGCAAACACCGCTCGATGATCCGATGGCTGAAACCGGCGACCACGATGTAACCCAGTTGATTGTCTCTTGGCGCGCAGGCGACGAGGACGCGCGGGAAGCATTGATGTCGTTGGTGTATGCCAATGTACGGGCTATCGCCCGACAGTCCCTGCGCCACATGCCCGGCGCCACGCTGGGTGCCACCGATCTGGCCCATGAGGCGTTGCTGCGGATGCTCGGCGGCAACGCTCCTTGGGAGAGCCGCAAGCATTTCTATCACGTGGTCGCTCAGGCAACGCGTCAGGTTCTGGTCGATGCCGCGCGCAAGCGCACATCGCACAAGCGCGGCAATGGCGCCGAACATGTTGATCTCGATGCCGCGCTCAATCTTGGTACCCAGCAAAGCGACAGTACCTTGATGCGCCTTGATGGCGCGCTCAACGATCTTGCCGAAAGCCATGGCCGTCGCGCAAAAATGATAGAACTGGTCTACTTTGGTGGACTGGATCGGAGCGAGGTTGCAGCCACACTTGATGTTTCGGAAGGAACCGTTGATCGCGATCTTCGCCTTGCGCGTGCCTGGTTGCGCACCGCATTGGAGGCCTGACCATGGCTGCACAGGATTGTTTGGCAACGCATTTCGAACGCTTGTGCGATCTGCCGCCGGAAGTGCAGCGGTTGGAGATCGACAAGCTTGAATTGAGCCAGGATGAGCTTCAGCAACTTGCCAGGCTATTGGCGGCGGATCGCAGCGAGGGAGATCCGATCCGTCAGGCCGTTGTCGAGGGTGCCGTACATCTGGAACATCCGCCCACGACACGTTTCGGCGCATGGCGCCTCGTCCGCGAGCTCGGCGCAGGCGGCATGGGCACGGTCTTTCTCGCCGAGCGTGTCGAGGGCCGGTTTGAACAACACGTCGCAATCAAGCTACTGCGCGGTTTCCCGACCAGTGAAAGCATGCGGCGGTTGCGCCAGGAGCGGCAGATCCTCGCTGGACTTGATCATCCCAACATTGCCCGTCTCCTTGATGGCGGTGAAACGGAGGAGGATCAACCGTGGCTTGCGATGGAATACGTCTCCGGCTTGCCGCTGATCGACTATGTTCGCCTGCACGCTGCATCGATGCGTGATCGGCTTGCACTGGTCGACGCCATGCTCGCAGCGATCGAACATGCCCATCAACATCTGATCATTCATCGCGATCTCAAGCCGGCCAATGTGCTGGTTACCGACGCGGGCGTGATCAAGCTGCTCGACTTCGGTATCGCACGCCTGATCGAAGCAGGCGAAAACGGACAGCGTTCGACGTCGACCCGGGTCTTCAGCCTGGGCTATGCCAGTCCCGAGCAGCAAAGAGGCGACAAGATCACAACGGCCAGCGACATCTACAGTCTTGGCGTCATGTTGCGTGAAGTGCTGACCGGCGAGCGCGAAGTCGGTGGAAAGCAAAATCCATTGATTGCGCCGCTCGTCCTCGATGCCGACCTGGCAGGCATCATTGCCAAGGCGACGTCGCCCATTGCCGAGGATCGATACTCCGGCGCCAGCGAATTTCGCGACGACCTTGATCGCTATCTTGAAGGCCGACCCGTTCGAGCCGCGCCATTGACCCGTCGCTACCGGTTGCGCAAATTTGTGGGCCGACATCGCCTCGGCGCAATGCTTGCTACGATCGCGATGGGGGTGCTTGCCATATTCGTATGGCGACTCGATCGTGAACGCAATCGGGCCGTGCGTGCCGAGGTGTCCGCACAACATGCGCTTGCCGCCTCCGAACGGAACGCGGCAAGTGCCCGCGCAGCGCTCAATTTCCTCACAGATGCGTTTTCCGCCGCGAGTCCCGATTCGGCCATGAATACCCAGGTTCGCGTACGCGACTTGCTCGATGCCGCGAGGACGCAGTTGCAAGGTCGCAGCGTTGGTGATGTCAGGTTCACCCAGCGAATGCAGCGACTATTGGGCCCTCTTTACGCGCAGCTGGGCGAAGCGCGAATTGCGAGGGATCTGCTCGGCGCCGGTCTCGCAGGCGTCGTTCCGATTGATCCTGCCGATGCCTTGCAACTTGCCGCCGACTACGAGGAGTACTCCATCTCGCTCGGGATGCTCGAAGAAAATGTTGCATCACAGACGGCTGCCGAAACAGCAGCGAGGTGGCGCCAGAGTTACGCCCCGAAAGATCTTTCACTTCGTATTCGCTCATCTCAGATGCTCGGAATGGTGAGCCACCGAAGTGGCGACGACACTAAGGCGATCGAGCGCTTGCGCGAGGCGTATACGCTCGGCGCTGACAATCCGTTGGTTGCCACAGATATACAAATCGAATCGGCACAACTGCTTGCTTCGCTCCTCGCCACTCGTGGCGAGTGTGATGAAGCGCTCAAGGTGGCTGGCCATGGGCTGACGCAAGCTAAAGCAGGATTGTCCGATGATTCCCCATCCTACCTGCCGTTGATGCGCTCGCAGGCATCGGCGTTGAACGCTTGCGGCAGACCGGCGGAAGCGGAACCCATTCTGCGCGCGGCCATCGCGATGCAGGAGCGCGTGGTGGCTGGCGGCGGTACCCGGATGATGGTTCTCACCAATGACCTCGCTCTCACGCTCAATGATCTTGGTCGGTATCAGGAGGCGGCCGAGATGCTCGGGCGCTCCGACAAGGTCATGGTCGAACTAGGACTCGGGAAAATCGATGAGGCGTTGTCGTGGGCCAATCGCGCCGGGATTTTCGAAAATGCTGGCGACTACCCGGCCGCCATGGCAGCGATTGAAAAGGCGGCTGTGTTGCTCGACGACGATAGCGTTGAGGCGGACCACCAGGTTCGCCGTCGAATCGAGCGCTCGATGGCTCGAACCTGGGGTTTGATTGGCTGGCATGACCGCGCGTGGGCGAAGCTCACTGAGCTTCGCGCGCGCAGTTTGCGTCTTGATGGAAAAGATTCCGGAGAGTACGCGATGTTGACGTGGCAGCTCGCTTCTTTGGCCGGGCGCATCGGTGATTCTGTCCAGGGTCTACCCTTGCTCGATGAATCCGTGGCGCTATGGGGCGCCATGGTTCCCCCCACACATGCGATATTCGCTCACGCATTGCGACTGCGTGCCAGTTTCGCCGCACGTCGGCACGCCTACGCAGAAGCCGGCCAGAGTCTTGAGCTAGCTATTTCGATGTTCAAAAACGGAGCCGCTTCGGCAGTGGACCTCGCCATCGCTCGCAGCGAGTTGGCGGAGCTACGCATGGACGAGCGCCGCGCGGATGAAGCGCGACAACTCCTCAGCTTGGCGATGCCTATTTTGCATTCGACGTTGCTTCCCTTGGAAGTCAATCGAGCCCGCGCCGACCGGTTGGCCGCTCGGCTGGGATTGAAGAGTTAACCTCCTTCAATGACCCTTCAGTCGAATCGGGATACAGTTTCACCGTCATCCCCCCCCCAAACTCTCTTGAGGTTGCACCGCCATGAAACGCAAATTCCTGCTTTTTGCTGCTGCTGCCGCATTGACACCCTTGCTGGCGTTAGCGGCCCAACCGGTCAAGTCGGGACTGCCGCCGCCGGAGATCGGCGCAAAGGGGGTCGCAACCAAGCCCGCGTCGATTCCTGAAGCCGAGTCCGTCAAACCGGCCGAGTCGGTGAAACCCGAAATGCCTGACACGCGTTTGGTGCGCGACAAGGCGTCTCGGTCGAAAGATCCCTCAGCGACGGAAATCGAGGCCAACAGCGACTCGGTGACGGAGCGCAAGGAGGGCAGCGACACGGTCAAGGAATATAGAGAGAAGGGAAAGTTGCGCATGGTTCGAATCGTCCCGCAAAACGGACCGACACAAACGTATCTTGATCGAAACAGCGATGGAAGGCTCGACAAGGACCCCATGGAAGGACCGGTTGCGCCTGTCTATTTCACCATCTACGAATGGAATTAAAAGGCTGCACTTTGGTCACGGCTCGATTCACCAGTCGCGCGGCTTAAGGTAGTCCAACAACCGCGCCTCGGGACTTTCTTCCGCGGGGGTGTAAGCGTATTCAAATCGCACTCGTGGCGGCAAGCTCATCAGAATCGATTCCGTTCTGCCTCCCGATTGCAGACCGAACAAGGTGCCGCGGTCATAAACCAGATTGAACTCGACGTAGCGACCGCGACGGTAAAGTTGAAACTCGCGCTCGCGCTCGCTGTATGACGTTTCCTTGCGCCGCTCAACTATCGGCAAATAGGCGTCAAGGAAACCATCTCCCACACTTCGCAGCAGATCAAAACAACGCTCAAATCCGCCTTCGTGCAGGTCGTCAAAGAATAGACCACCAACTCCGCGCGTCTCATCGCGGTGTTTGATGTAGAAATAGTTGTCACACCATTTCTTGTACCGAGAATAGACGTCATTTCCAAATGGTGTGCACACGTTTCTGGCTACTTCATGCCAATGGCGCACATCCTCGTCAAACGGATAAAACGGGGTCAGATCAAACCCTCCACCAAACCACCAGACCGGTTCCATGCCGTCCGCGTACGCCTCGAAGAAGCGCACGTTCATGTGCGTTGTTGGCACATACGGATTGAGCGGATGGAATACCAGGGAAACCCCAGTTGCGGTCCAGTGACGACCCGCGAGTTCTGGTCGGTGCTGTGTCGCCGAAGGCGGCAGGGCGGTTCCCGAGACCTTTGAGAATCCAATGCCAGCCTGCTCGAACACCTGACCATCGGTGAGGATGCGGGTGCGACCGCCGCCTCCTTCCTGCCGCTGCCAAATGTCCTCTCGAAAGCGGGATGAACCATCAATCGATTCCACCGCAGCACATATGCTGTCTTGCAAGCCCGTCAGATAGGCCTCAACCATTTGCATTCGAAGGAATGAATCGACCATGGATCAATCGCTGCCTAAAAGAGATAGCCTAGCAGTTGGCGGCACGACGAACCAAACCAGGAACCCGGAATCTATCCTGCTTCGACTACAGCCAATTCATGGACCAGTTCCGCCAGCAATTTGGCTACGCCCTGGAGTGACCGAGCGACACGACTGAGCGCAGGAAGCGACAATCGTCGCTGGCTCTCTTGCATCGCAGGCGGCAGCATCGCCTGCGCAAGAAGCCCCGCCAGATTGCTCTAGCGGGGCTTTGTAAAAAGCGCTCAAGCGTCGACCAACGCCGAAGCAGCAACGCCTAGACCACCCACGACTCCCGCGCCGCGTATCGCGCGTTTGCCGTGCTGCGCGCGCAGCAACGACAACAACAAGAAGCCCCGCTCGATTGCTCTAGCGGGGCTTTGTAAAAAGCGCTCAAGCGTCGACCTGTTGCAGTTCGCGCGGCTGCGCCGCTTGATGCAAGAGGCATAAGAAAACCCCACCCGATTACTCGGATGGGGTTTCAGATAAAGCGCTCAGCGATGACCTACTCTTGCATGGCTTGAGCCACACTACCATCGGCGCAGCTGCGTTTCACTTCCGAGTTCGGGATGGGATCGGGTGGTTCCACAGCGCTATGTTCGCTGAGCAAGCGGTGGAGACAGCGCACGGTGATGCGCCAGTCTCACGTTGGGTCTTGGGACGTAATAAGTCGTTTTGGCTCGAGAGTGTCAGTGTTGCTGAGGCGTAGCGGTGCATCTTCTTCAGATCACACCTTTGAAGCAACTTGGAGTTATATGGTCAAGCCGCACGGATCATTAGTAGTGGTTAGCTCGGCATTGCTGCGATACACACCCACCCTATCAACCACGTAGTCTTCATGGTTCCTTTAGGAGCCTTATGGCTCGGGAGGTCTCATCTTGAGGCGCGCTTCCCGCTTAGATGCTTTCAGCGGTTATCGCTTCCGAATATAGCTACCCGGCAGTGCCACTGGCGTGACAACCGGAACACCAGGGATTCGTCCACTCCGGTCCTCTCGTACTAGGAGCAGCCCCTCTCAAACCTCCAACGCCCACGACAGATAGGGACCGAACTGTCTCACGACGTTCTGA
>JBBQTY010000154.1:0-10084 GCA_038234445.1 Lysobacterales bacterium | reverse complement strand
AGTAATCGTCGCGACGATGAAACCGACGCCGATGGCGAGCCAGTCCTCGTGCAATCCGCCACCTTTCCACTGCTTGAGGATCTCGTAACCGCTCGCCGCAAACATGGTCGGGATGCCGACCAGAAACGCGAACTCGGTCGCTGCTGCGCGATTGTTCGTGCCAGCGAGCATCGCGATGAAGATGGTCGCTGCCGAGCGAGAGGTGCCCGGGAAAATCGCCGCGACAATCTGCGCAAGTCCAACGAGGATGGCGACGGTCCAGGTGATTTTTTCGCTCTCGGGTCGTCGCGCACTGATGAATTCGGCCGCAAAAATCCAGAAGCCGCCGACGATCAAGGCAATCGCAATCGGTGTGACCTTGTCAGGCAATTTGAAGCCGAGCTTGGCCACGATCAATCCGAGCACTGCGGTGATCCCAAACGCGACCATCAGCTTGTACAGATACTCGCGATTGGCCAGCCCGCGCCAACCGCTCGCCAACTGCCACAGGCGCTTCCAGTAGATCAGGGTGACCGCCAGCATCGCTCCGGCCTGGATGACCACGTTGAAGGTATCCGAGCGCGCCCCGAGCCAGTGTTGGGCAATCAGCAGATGCCCGGTGCTCGAAATCGGCAGGAACTCGGTGATGCCTTCGATGACGCCGAGCAGGATGACATTGATCAGATCGGGCACGCGGGAAATCCGAATCAGGAAAGCGCGCAAGCATAGGTCAGAACCCTACGAGCGAGCGCGATCAAGGGGATTTGCGCGGCAAGTTGGCCGGTGGGAACATGGTGTTTCAACGATCACGCTCGCGTAGGTATGAAAATTACCCGTATAAACATCCTTGCCGCTGCCACGCTCTTGAGTTGCCTTGTGTCAACGGGGGCGCCACCGGCGGCTGCGCTCGAAATTGGCGGGAATGGTGGCACTTTCGGCAGCTACGGCTTGCACGAAGAAGAATCCAGCTTCTTTCCGGGCGCCTACTATTTTCACAAGGGCTGCGATGCCTACGCGCGTGGTGATTCGGCGCAAGCGATCACGCTATGGAAGGTGGCCGCGGGCTGGGGCCAGAAGTCGGCCCAATACGATCTCGGCATTGCGTTCTACAAGGGCCAGGGCGTGCAGATTGATCGCGCCCAGGGATTGGCTTGGCTGGCGTTGGCAAGTGAACGCCATGATCCCGAATTCCAGAAATCCTTTGATGCCGCATGGTTTGAGGTGAGCGACCGGGAGCGCGCCGAGGCCCAGCACATTCACGCGCAATTGAAACCGCTTTATGCCGATGCCATCGCACTCCGCCGAGCGGCACGGCGCTACGAGGATGCGCGCAGAAGTGTGACCGGATCACGCCTCGGTGCAGCAGCTGGCCATCTGAGGATCTACGCGGGCGGTGACACGCAAGGTCAGGATGGCAGCCAGTACCTGGCTCGAGTCGAGCAAGCGGCAGACAGCTATTTCAGCAGCAGCGGCAGCGTGCGTGTGGGGCCCTTGCTGCCCGCCGACGATCGGCTAACCTCAAAACAACCCCCGGACTGACCGACACACGCGAGCGGCGCCGATGTTGGGCGATCCGCGATCATGCGAGAATTATGGTTTGCCGGTGCGCGCCATGGCGCACAAAACCTTCATCCAACAAGGAATCCGTCATGTCCATCGAAAATGTGCACAAGCTGATCAAGGATCATGAGGTCGAATTCATCGACCTGCGTTTTGTCGACATGCTCGGCAAGCAGCATCATGTGAGCTTCCCGGCGCATTCGGTCGACGATTCGTTCTTCGAAGACGGCAAGATGTTCGATGGTTCGTCGATCGCCGGATGGAAGGGCATCAACGAATCGGACATGGTGCTGATGCCGGATCCTGATACCGCGATCCTCGATCCGTTCATGTCGGATCCCACCCTGATCCTGCACTGCGATGTACTTGAGCCGCACACGATGCAGGCCTACTCGCGCGATCCACGCTCGATCGCGCGTCGAGCGGAGGCGTACCTCAAATCGACGGGTATCGCCGATACCGCGTTCTTCGGCCCGGAGCCGGAGTTTTTCATCTTTGATTCGGTGCGCTGGCAGAACGACATGGGTAAGGCGTTCTTTGAGGTCAATTCCGAAGAAGCCGCGTGGTCCTCGAAAAGTCAGTTCGAAGCCGGCAACAGCGGCCATCGGCCCGGCGTCAAAGGTGGCTATTTTCCGGTGCCGCCGGTCGATTCACTGCAGGACATGCGCAGCGAGATGTGCAAGATCCTCGAACGCATCGGCCAGGTCGTCGAGGTGCATCACCATGAGGTCGCGACTGCCGGCCAGTGCGAAATCGGCACACGTTTCAATACGCTCGTACGCAAGGCAGACGAGTTGATCGCGATGAAATACGTGATCCGCAATGTCGCCCATCAATACGGCAAGACCGCGAGCTTCATGCCCAAGCCGCTGGTCGGCGACAACGGTTCCGGCATGCATGTGCATCAATCCCTGGCGAAGGGCGGCACCAATATTTTCGCCGGCGATCTCTACGGTGGACTCTCGCAAACCGCGCTTTGGTATATCGGTGGCATCTTCAAGCATGCGCGCGCGATCAACGCGTTCGCCAACTCGTCGACCAACAGCTACAAGCGCCTCGTGCCCGGATTCGAGGCGCCGGTCATGCTCGCCTATTCCGCGCGCAACCGATCGGCCAGCTGCCGGATTCCATTTGTCAACAATGCCAAAGGTCGACGCATCGAGATCCGCTTCCCCGATCCGGTCAATAGCGGTTACCTGACTTTCTCCGCCCTGCTCATGGCCGGCCTTGACGGCATTCTCAACAAGATCGATCCCGGCGCACCATCGGACAAGGATCTCTACGATCTGCCGCCCGAGGAAGAAAAGAACATCCCACAGGTGTGCTCAAGCCTCGACCGAGCGCTCGAAGCGCTGGACAAGGATCGCGGCTTCCTCAACGCCGGCGGCGTGTTCTCCGACGATTTCATCGACGCCTACATCGATCTGAAAATGCAGGAAGTCACGCGCTTCCGCGCCGCCACGCACCCGATCGAGTACCAGATGTATTACTCGATTTGATTCGGGATTCGGAATTCGGGATTCGCTCTATTCGAGGACTTGCAGGGGCTCGGCGTCCTGTCCACGAGTCGCTGGTGGCCGCGCCAGTGGTTGTACTGCAGCGGTTTATGAATCGATTGCAAGGCGCCGTAGCATAAGGCGCCTAAGCACTTGCGCGCGCTGAGCTGCGTCGTCGAGCCAGGAATCAAGGGGAGGAGCTGACCGACGAAGCGTTCAACCAGACGCTGGGGTTCCGCGCTCAATTGAGCAGTCTGTTGCAGCGATTTCATGTGACGCAGTTCTCACTTGCGCCGTGAACCAGCCGCGCGGAAGTGGCTTCGGTCCCGGGCATGCTGTCGGTCAGGCACACAGCACTGGAGACACCATGTCCACCGTAGTTTTCACATCCTGTCCGTCACCGATCGCACTGCAACGAATTGCCAACGCACGCTGGACGCCTTACGTCGCCAACACCTGGCGAAACTGGGCGCGAGAAGCGCTCATGGCAGAGGGTGCATGCGCAAGCCGGCGATCCGCAGATTGCGATGCGTGCAGGGCGCTGCAGAAGATTGCTGCCCTGCCATGGAGCGGATCGCTCGGTGAAAGCATCGTGCAGACGGCGCGCCACGCGCTGGGATTGCAGTCAACCCACAAATTTGCGAAGCGCGAGACGATTTGCGCATCGGCGTAATGGGATGCGTGGCGGATTCTGGTTGTCGGCGCCAGGCGACAGGGCAAACCGCCGCTTGTTTAGATCAGCAAGATGCCAGTGCCAATGCGCCGCCGAGCAGGGCATGCGCATCGTCATCCGGAGCACGACAAATCATGCGATCCCAATCCTGCCCGGCATTCCAGCCTTGTTCGGGGAGTCGACGCACGATCGCCGCACGCAGCGATTCGCCAAGTCCTTCGGCCAGGCCGCCCGAGAACAGGAAGGCTTCGAGGCCAAGGCTGAAGTGAATCATGGCAACTGCGCGCGCCAATGGTTCGGCGAATGCATCGAGGTCTGCCTGTTGCCCCGTCTTTTCGGCGAGTGCACTGATGCGCTGCCAGGCCCGACCCGAAGCGAGCGCGCCGAGATGGCCGCGGCCTCCGCAATCGCAGATCGGGGCAGTCGGCGAAGCATCGAACATCATATGGGTCAGCTCGCCGCCCTGGCCGTGCGGGCCGACTTGGGGCACGCCATTGATGAATACTTTCAGGCCGACGCCGCTGCCAAGGGTAAACAAGGCGAAGTCGCCGTATTCGCCAACAAAGCGATAGCCGGCTGCGGTGACGTCGTTGAAGACACGAACACGCATTCCCGGCAGACGTTCCGAGAGCAGGTGATCAAGCGCGAGCGGACACAGCGATTGGCCTTGTCCTCCCCATATCGTCGGTAACGCGGTGATCTGACCCGACGCATCGACTGGCCCCGGAAATGCAGCAGCAACCGCAACCGCTCCAAACCTGATTTGCGCGGCATGCGCGTAATCACTCATGAAGCTCAGCACATCATCGAGCCGAGCCGCTGCACCTATTGTCGGCGCGAGAAGGTGATTCGGTGTCGGTCGGCGCGTCTGTTCGAGGATGCTGGCTTCACCATTTTCCACGGCGACCACGGCCGCACGCATGTTGGTGCCGCCGATATCGAAACTCGCAACGATGCGTCGGGACATCAGCCGGCCCTGCGCTAACGAGCAGATACTTTGCTGATCGAGAAACCGATCAAGCCGCTGGCTTCGCAATCGATTCGCGCAGGATCAGGCGAGCCGGATGCATGCTCGGATGCGGGTCTGTTTCGCCAGATCGCAATTGATCGAGGAGGATGCGCGTCGCCGTTTTTGCCATGTCGCGGATCGGTTGCTGGATCGTGCTCAGTGAAGGCCAGACCTGCCGCGAGATCGGTGCGTCATCGAAGCCCACCACGGAAAGTTGCTGCGGAATGCGCACACCCATGGCCAGCGACGCCTTGATCACACCACCGGCCATTTCGTCGTTGGCGGCGAAGATCGCGGTCGGCGGGTTGCTCATGCTGAGTAGCTGACGCGCGCCTTCTTCGCCTGCGTGGAACAGGTTGTCACCGAGCGCAACCAGTTCGCCAAGGAATGTGATGCCGTGTGACTTCAAGGCCTTGCGGTAGCCTTCAAAACGCAAGCCAACCGCGCGGTGATCCGGATGGCCGGTGATGAAGCCAATGCGCCGATGACCGAGTCCGATCAACACGCTGGCCAGTTCAAATGAGGCTTCGAGATCGTTGGTTTCGACAAACGGATACGCCTCCTTGTCGATCGTCGGCGCGATTCGCACAAGAGGAATACCGGCCTCGTTCAACAGACCAATCGCTTCCATGTGATCGGAAATCGGCGGCGACAGCAGCACGCCATCGATGCGCCGGTCGAGGATCAGTTCGGAGATCTCATTGACCAAATCGCCATCGCGGAATTCGCCCGGATGGATGACCAGCTCATAGCCGTGCGGGCGACAGACTTCGAGAACACCTTCCTGGATATCGAGAACGTAGTGCGCGCCGGGTTTGCCATAGATCAAGCCAAGCATGAACGAGCGATTGGCGGCCAGGCTGCGCGCTGAATGGCGTGGCCGGTAATTGAGTTCGGCGATTGCGGCTTCGACTTTTTCGCGCGTCTGCGGGCGCACGTTCTGCTCGCGATTGACCACGCGCGATACCGTCTTGATCGAGACGCCAGCCATGGCCGCAACGTCGTCAATGATTGCCTTGCTCATGCCCTCAACCTATCTCGCGCCCCATCATGGGCGGGCGAATTGTATCGCCAAGCTCGCCGGTTCCGAGTCGCGCTCACGTCGATGCTTGCGGTTTCGCACGAGCGGCGATTTCGGCGACCAGTTTTGCGTGAGTCGGAGCATCGAGTTTGTAGAACAGCATGACCGCGCACGAGGCGAGCATACCGACGATCGGAAACAACGTGATCATGTAACGCAATCCTTCGACCGTCGATTCGGATTGCACCTGGTTCGGCACATAGCCGATCCAGCTCAGATACAGACCGACGAAGGCCGATGACACGCCGAGCGCGGATTTCTGGATCAGGGTGACCAGGCCGAACACGAAGCCTTCGACGCGCACACCGGAGCGCCATTCGCCGTATTCAACCGTGTCAGGAACGATCGACCAGAAGTTGACTGCGATCGATGCCGAGCCAAACGCGGTGCAGGCGATCAGCACGAACAGAGTGACCGTGTCGGGCCGACCGATCACATGCAGGACAATCAACGCGCTGATCGAAATCAGCAAACCGCTGATCCACGCGGCGCGCTTGCCTATGCGACGGCTGATCAAGGTCCATGGCAGGATCGCGAGCATCTGCACGAACGGAATCATGCTGACCAGATTGCCCGTCATCGCCGCGTCGCCCTGCATGTAGTACTGCACGTAGTAGGCGAGGCTGGCACCCGTCACGGTGCTGGCGAATCCGAACAGGGCAATCCCGGCGGCGGCCTGCAGGAACGGCGTGTTCTTCGCGAGCATGCGCAGCAATTCACCGATCGGCGGATGGCGTTGCTGTTCGGAGACCGGTTCGAGGCGCTCTTCGGTCATCGCGTAGCTGACGAAGATCACCACCGTCGCCAACGTGGACAGGATTGCCGCCGACCAGAAATACGCGGAATCCGGATTGTTGATGCCGATCGTCGCGACCAGTCGAGGAGTGAAATAGCCAACCACGGCCGATCCACTGAACGCGAACAACATGCGCGCACCTGAGAGCCAGTTGCGCTCCATCGAATCGCGCGTCATTGAAGCCATCATCGCGCCATAGGGAATATTCACCGCGGCATAGACCGTGCGGAACAAAAGCTGCGTCGCCAATGCGTAGATGATCAGCGAGGTGTTGTGAAATGGCACCGGCAGAAAGACCAGGCTGAAACTTGCCGCGAGTGGAATCGCGCCAAACAGCATGTACGGCCGATAGCGACCGAAACGTGTACGCGTCTTATTGGCGACGATGCCGATCAACGGGTCGACCAGACCATCCCAGATCAGACAGACCATGACGATCAGACCGGCCGCCGCGCTGTCGAGTCCGAGCACGTCGGTGTAGTACTTGAGCAGGAAGACCTGCAGCGGCAACCAGTAGAAATTGAAAGCGAAATCACCGAGACCGTAGCCGATGTAGCGCCGTGGTCGCAGTCGCTCGGCGGTCGGCGCTGAAGTGATTGCATTCATGGCATCGTGCTCGAAAGAATGATTAGGAAGTCTCCGATCGGCAAGGGTAGCGTGCCGACCACAGGTGGCACGCGATTTCTATCAGGCGACAGCATTTTCGGCGGCCACCTGGGCATACCAGTGACCCGAGGCTTTCAGCGTACGTTTCTGCCCATTGTCGAAATCCACATGGATGAGACCGAAGCGCTGCGAAAAGCCTTCTGCCCATTCGAAATTATCGAGCAAGCTCCAATGGTGGAAGGCGCGCACCGGCACCCCATCGCCCATGGCCCGTGCCATCGCTTTGAGATGCTGACGCAGAAAGTCGATACGCGCCGTATCGTTGATAGCGCCGTCGGCACCGGGGCCGGCGTTGAAGGCCGCACCGCATTCGCTGATCTCGATCGGCAGATCGCCGGTTTCCTGGTGCATGGTATTGAGAATTTGGTGGAAGCCATTTGCATCGATATCCCAGCCAATATCGGTTTTTGGCAGGTCGCCGTGGCCCTTGGCCCACTGCCCAATCGCGTTGAGGCCGGGAATGTTGCAGCCCTCTTCGGCGTGCCGGACCAGCCACGGTGAATAGTAGTTGAGGCCGACAAAATCCAGCGGCGCGCGCAGGATGTTTTCGTCTCCTGGCAAAAATCCGAGCAAATCATCGATTTCGTCGACCGGCAGCACGCCGGTTGGATAGGTTCCATGCAGCGCGGGATACAGAAACCACAAATTGAGAAAGCGGTGCCAGCGTTCGGCGGCGGCCGCATCCTCGGCGGAATGGGTTTCGGGAAACATCGGTCCGACATCGAAGGCACCGCCGACTTCGCAATCGGCGCGCTGCGCTTTCAAAGCGCGAAAGCCGATGCCTTGAGCGAGGTTCGCGCCGTGGGTCGCGCGCAGAAACGCGAGTGGATCCGAGCGCCCCGGTGCATGCACACCGAGCCAGTAGCCGGTTGAGGTAAACGTTTTCGGTTCATTGAGGACGATCCAGTGGCGCACACGATCGCCAAGTGCAGCGGCGACATGGGCCGCGTAATCGCCGAAGCGTTTTGCGGTATCGCGATTGGCCCAACCGCCGACGTCTTCAAGTTCCTGCGGCAAGTCCCAATGATAGAGAGTCACCAGCGGGCGCATGCCGGCTTCAAGCACGCTGTCGGTCAGGCGCCGGTAGTAATCGAGTCCCTTGGCGTTGGCGGGGCCTTTTCCGCCCGGCTGCACGCGCGGCCAGGCGATCGAGTAGCGATAGCTGTCGAGACCCATCGCCTTCATCAGGGCGATATCTTCAGCATGGCGATGATAACTGTCACAGGCGACATCACCGTTGTCACCACCGCGAACCTTACCCGGCGTGTGTGCGAAGCGATCCCAGATCGATTCACTCTTGCCGTCCGCATTCCACGCGCCTTCAATCTGGTAGGCGGCGGTGGCCGATCCCCAGATAAAGTTGTCAGGAAAGCGGAAGATCTCGTGGGTATTTTCGTCTTTTGGCATCAGCTCACTCGGGCATTGCAGATCGCACGCTCCAGCCTTGGCGCTCGAGCGCGGCACGCGGTTTTGCGGGGTAGCAGCGTGCGCCGCCGAGCGCGGGCCGGAGGCCGGTGATCTCCTTGGGTGAGATCACCGGCGACCGGTCCTTGCCGGAGAGGCACGACGATGCGTTTCAGCAGCGGGTAAACCGACTCGGGTTTAGAACCACACGCCGAAGTTGACCCCGTAAGTGCGCGGCGCAAGGTATTGCGAGAGGTACTCGAATCCGCTTCCGACCGAACTGCGGCCGGCACTCGTACGCACCTTGCCGTTTTCCACATTGTCGACATAGAAGTCGGCGTACCACGAGCCAGTCGGGTTCTGGTAGCGCATGCTCAAATCAGTACGGTGGTAGCTCTTCTGCTTGTCGCCAGCACCCAGGTTGAAGGCGCTGAGCCAGCTTTCGGTCTCGAAGTGCGTGCTGATGCGAGGGGTCAGGCGTGCGCCGTTGGAGAAGCGGAAGTCATGCTCGTAGGCGATCTGCAACGAAGCGTCCGGTGCGTGCGCGAGTTCGTTGCCCGAGACGTCAAGACAGCTTCCGATGCCCGATTCGGGTGCGCAGGCCGGCAAGCCCTGATAGTCGTTCGAGCCTGCGTAGCGCAGCGTGCCGAGCTTCTTGTGAGGAATCGCCGAGAACACCACGGTCGCGCGATCGCTGTCGCTCAGCTGGGCATTGAACTCCGACTCGAAGCCCCAGACCTTGGTGCTGCCCTGGACGTTCGAGAAGCCGAGTCCGCGACTGCCATCGATGAAGCTGATCGGCGCGGCGAGCTGGAAATCCTTGAAGTCTTCGAAGTAAATCGCGTTGTTCCAGACGATGCGACCGTTGGCAAAGCTGTTCTTGGTGCCGATTTCGAAGTTGGTCAGCTCTTCATGCTTGTACGGCACGCCGCCATCCTGCAAGCCGCCTGATTTGTAGCCCGTCGATACGCTGCCGTAAAACAGGAAGTTTTCGGCGACGTCGAAGTCGGCGCGAGCCAGCCAGGTAAGTTGACCGTGGTCGTATTTGCCATCGTTGATGCCGGAAATACCAAAACCAAAGCCGGTTTCCGTGCTCGGGATCGTGCTCGGTGAGATCGGCACCTGCGGCACGTCCGGGTTGTACTGCCAGCCCCAGCCGCGGCCGCCGATGTTTTCCTTGTTGTCCTTGGTGTAGCGCAAGCCGCCGGTCAGGCGGAACGCATCGGAGACATGCCAGGTGGCTTGGCCGAAAGCAGCCTTGGAGGCGACTGTTTGCTTTGGCTGGATGAACGAACCCTGCCAGCCAACGGTTCCCTGCTGAGTTCCGTTGAAAATTGGAATATCAAATCGGATCTTGTTCTGTTCGGCGGCGTAGTAGAGACCGAGGATCCAGTCGATCGTGTTGTCGCCAGTCGATTTC
>JBBQTY010000153.1:0-10262 GCA_038234445.1 Lysobacterales bacterium | reverse complement strand
TCGATGCCCGACTGCAACACCGCCAAGCATCAGCGCTTGCGCATGTTGCTCGGCAGCTGGATCGTCACCGAGGACGGCAAGGAGGTCGGCCGCAATACGTTGAGTCCGGTCTTTGGCGATTGCGCAGTGCGCGAGGATTGGAAAGCCTCGAGTGGTTCGATCGGTACCAGTTTGACCTTCTATGATTCGCAACTCGACATCTATCGGCAGACCTGGATCGACGGCCAAGGGATCGTGCTCGAACTGAAAGGAGGTTTCGAAGGCGATGCCCTCGTCCTCGAAGGCCAGCGGCCATCGATGCGCGATCCCGGCAAGGTGATTGACAACCGGATCCGCTGGTCACCGAACGAGGGTGGTGGGTTCCAGCAGGTGTGGACGGTCAGCAACG
The DNA here is from genome assembly GCA_038234445.1 of Lysobacterales bacterium. Taxonomy (GTDB): domain Bacteria; phylum Pseudomonadota; class Gammaproteobacteria; order Xanthomonadales; family Rhodanobacteraceae; genus Dokdonella. The sequence continues at coordinate 9,874 of JBBQTY010000153.1, read as the reverse complement.
ACGGCGGCAAGAGCTGGAAGCAGATCTTCAATGGTCGCTATGCGAAGTAGCATTTGAAACGGATGATGTGCGCGTTCGCCAAACCCAAGCAGAAATACGCAGACGCACTCGCGTGCCTTCTCACACACATTGCCGCGCTGGGCGTGCGACGTTCCGATTTCGCCATGCCCGCGGCACGGCGCGGCGCCAAACTTCGCCAAACGATCGATCAGCCGCGTGATGTCGTTTGAATTGTTCGCAAGGTCGACCGAGGCAATGCGCGAGTTGAGTTGGTTCCGCGCCGAATGCGGTCTCGGACGCACGGGAATTGCAAAAGCAGCCACCGCGCACCGGGATACCTGCGTCATGCGCAGCCATTTCAATCCGTGAGTACGGCCTCGGCGCACCGATCGTCAAAGCAATCGCCATTGACGTGAGTAGCGCCGGACGCCTGCGGAAACTTTTCTCACTCATGTGGTATGTACATGCATGGGAATAACGGCGGTGGCAAAGCGGACCATCCAATAGCCAGATAACCAGGAACGCGCATTTCGAGAATCAAATGAACCGCCCACGAAATAAAATGCCTGGACATACCGAGGACAATGCAATGAATCGTTCGACCCGAATCCTGATGCTCGTTCCACTCTCGATTCTTGGTGCTTGTGCACATGCACCGCGCACCTCGCAAGAGGTCAGCCGTTACGCAGTTGAAACACCATTTGCACTCGGCGGCAACGGTGGATGGGATCTCCTCGACATTGATTCCGCGCATCGACACCTCTTTCTGAGCCGCAGTGACCGCGTTGATGTTGTCGATACCGGCAACGGTCAACTCGTGGCCAGCATCGCGGGCATTGATGGCGCCCACGGTATTGCGGTTGCGCCAACACTCAACCGAGGATTCGCGACAGCCGGGCGATCCGATACAGTCACCGAGTTCGATCTCGCCACGCTCAAGCGTGAGCGTGACTTCAAGGTCAACGGCCACGCCCCCGATGCAATCCTGTTCGATGCGTACAGCGGCCGTTTGTTCGTATTCAACGCAAAAAGCAACAATGCCTCAGTGCTCGATCCGGTCAGCGGCAAGGAATTGGCGACGCTCGCATTCAACGGCAACCCGGAGTTGCCAGCAAGCGATGGCAAGGGCCATGTGTTCGTCAATATCGAGGACAAGGCCGAGCTCGTCGAGATCGATGCGAAGGCCATGCAGGTCATGCATGTCTGGCCATTGAGTGAGTGCGAGGAACCGACCGGTCTCGCCCTGGATACCGCCAACGAAAGGCTCTTCTCGGTCTGCCAGAACCGCACCATGGTGGTCACCGGTGCAAACGACGGCAGACAGGTCGCACGCGTTGCGATCGATGAAGGTCCTGATGGTGTCGAATTCGACGAGGATCGACAGCTCGTTTTCGTCCCTTGTGGAAAAACCGGCACGTTGACCATCGTGCATGAAGATGACCCTGATCATTTTCGCGTCACCCAGACGCTTGCCACGCAAACCAGCGCACGTACCCTCGCGCTCGATCACAAAACGCATCGCCTATACCTGCCGGCCGCACGCTTCGAGCCGCGAGTCGAGGGAGCAAAGGGTCGACCTCCGATGATTGAAGGCAGCTTTTCGGTCGTCCAGGTCGGCGACGCAGCCACACATTGAGACAAACGTATCGCGAGTAACTCGGGCATGGATGCCCGAACATCAGGCGACGCCCGCTCACGCTATTGCCCAAGGCAAACCCCTGCCAAGCGAGCGAAATGAATCGGTTCACTTGCAAAGTCGCGATAGCCCGCCGCAAGCGATCAGCGCGCATTGGCGCTACTGCGCGACGATCTCAAAATGCGCCGATCATCCCTTGCGCAACATGATTCGGGCGATGGGATTTTCATCAGCCCACTGCGAGGCTGGCGCGCGTTGAGATTTCCGCGATCCCCGCTTTGGGAATACGCGACCGGCTTCCGTGCGATGCCTCAGCCGTTGGCGATGGTCAGCGAAGGACCCCATTGAGTCGTCAGTGTGTTGTATCGAGTTCGTTCCGATCGGCCCACGCCGGACCGCCTTGAACAACAATTGCCTCAGCATCGCTTGAGTCCCTTTTAACGAACCCGCGCGCAAGCTGGCGTCTCGAATCAGGAGCCCGCCATGAAGCTGCTTGCAATCGCATTCATCTGCGCACTCACTTCACTTGTCGCCTATTCACCGGCGCACGCGGCCAAGAGCCATGACGGTGCCAATCAAGCCAATCGCGCCAAGATTACCGAAAAGGCTGCGCGCAGCATCGCTGCCGCCCGGTATCCCAATAGTGCTTTCGAAAGCGCCGAGTTGGAAAACGAAAAGAACCGGCTTATCTGGTCGCTGGACCTGCGTCCGAATGGCTCCAACAAGATTCAGGAAGTCCATATTGATGCGATGACCGGGGACATCATTGCCACGGAATATGAAACGCCGCAGATGGAAAATGACGAAGCAGCCGAGGACCAGAAGAAGCAATAACCAGAGCGGACTGAAAGAGCGCGATCTCATGAGCAGCAGTCGACGCAGTCAGGCGGCTATCGCTATGTGGACGGGCTGGATTGCGCATAATCTGGATGTCCAGCATTGGCGGCGAAAACTGGTCGGGTTTCTCGCCCGAGATTCGTGGCAGGCACGCATTCAAGAACATCCAGCGCAGCCTGCGGTACCCAGGCAGGGTTTGTATCGAGTCCTGATTTGTCGGCCCAATCACCGCGCCGGCAATTTATTGTTGTTGATTCCCTTGATTGCCGAATTACAACTCAACTTTCCAGGCACCCAGGTGGATCTGATCATCGGTAACTCGGCGGCTACCACCAATTTTCGCCGCTTCCCGAATGTAGGACATATCTACTCTTTGCCACATCACGCGCTACGCCACCCGTGGAAGTTTCTCAGCGTAATCCGGACATTCCGACAACAGCATTACGATCTCGCCATTGATCCCGAAATCAGCTCGCAGTCGGGCCGCATGCTCACCCATCTTTGCCGGGCGACGCACCGGATCGGTTTTTCGGGAAGCAAACCCTCTGCAAAGCTGACCTGTTCAATGCCTGCTCCGGCTTCAACGATGCCCGCGGAGCAGATACCCGTTACCCTTCTTCGATGGGCGCTTGCCAGCAACGAAACGCTTGCAGGGCGTTGATGGTTTTCCACGGCTGCAACGTCCGTTGACCTGCATCGAAGCTGCTTCCGGCAACGCCAAACAGGACCTCATCTTGCGCACCGCTCTATACGAAGCAGACTTATCCGAAATAGCGCTATGCACGAGTGCCGACCGGGCCAAACGGCTTGCTCGGCAGTGGCGGCTGACGTTGCTCGATGCCTTTTGAATCCCCTGATAGGGCCGACACCCGCGCGGTCGCGCTCGCTGCCGTGGTCGTACGCTTCGGCCGTCTGGGCGATACCGTACTGCTGCAGCCTCTTTTGCAACGGCTGCACCAGCGCTACGGCAAACCGTGTACGTTGCTTTCGCGCGGTGGTTGGCCGCGACCTCTGTATGACGGACATGCAGACGTCGGGCGCGTCATCCAGCTCGATGTCGCACACCGACCGCTGCTGCTGAGTCCGCAGCGATGGCGCGCAATCCGCGATCTGCGCCACTTACGCGAACTACCGTTCTATATCTGTGAGCCGGAACCGCGTGCGCTGACCAAGATCCGGCGTCTGTTGTCCTGGGCTGGAATCCCCAAGGATCACTGCGTCTTTCTGACCGACATGCCGGAGCAGACCGACGAGCACTGGATTGATCGCCTGCTGCGCTTTTCTGACCACACGCCTGCTGCATTCGATCACGCGGGTTATCCAATCCCACTACCGGCCAGTCTCGCGGCGCCACGCCTGCACGTGAGCGATGCCGATCGCAGCGACTGCATCGCGTGGTTGCATGGACGCGGTCTCCGTCACGCACCGTTGATCCTTCTGCAACCGGCCAACAAACGTTCGATGCGATGGAATGGCGTGCGCGGCCCCGATGACGACAAATGGTGGCCTTCGGCGCACTGGGCCGCGCTGGCGTGCGCGATACGAACGAGTCTGCCCGAAGCAAAAGTGCTGCTCTGCGGCGCCGCTGAAGAGGCTTCCTATCTGCACGATATCCGCGACGCATCCGCCGATGCGGGCGTTCAAGTCGTGGCTGAGGAACTGCCGCTGCGGCGCTTGATGGCCCTGCTCGAAATGGCCCACAGCATGGTCTCCGTCGATACCGGCCCAGCGCATCTGGCCGCGGCCATCGGCTGTCCGCTGGTGACTTTATTTGGACGCTATCCACCCGAACACTGGTTGCAGCGCAGCAGCACCGCCAGCGAGGTGATCGGGCTCGGCGGGCCGGCACGCGGCGGCCGCGTCGATGCCCTGTCGTTTGAGGAGGTGTTCGACGCTTGGCGCGGACTGGCGCCGCGGCTGAGCGCAGCCGGGGTGGCCGGCAACATTTCCCCTGTAACCATCAAACACGCACTTTGAGAATGCTTGCCAACGACAAGGCGGTTTTTCGTCAATCTTTGTGCCCCGATTGCATACGCTCGGCCGCGGCCTGAGCAACCATTTTCCGGAGCTCCACTTTGTTTTTTTCTCTTCATTCGCATTCAAACCATCCGCGCGAGCGGCGCAAGGAGTTGCGTCGGGGAATCGCGCGCAAGTTGATGCGGATCCTGTTCGGTAACCGTCCTGTACCTGCGCCCTGCGGCAAACTGCCGACACGAGGAATACAGCGCATTCTCGTTTGTCACATCAGCCATACGCTTGGCAACACCTTGCTGCTGACACCGCTGATCGGCGAGTTGCAGAGCCTCTATCCCGGTGCCGAAATCGACATCGTGACGCGCTCGCCGGTTGGACTGGAGATCTTCGGCCATTTCGCCAACGTGCGCCGCGTGCTGCGCTTGCCGCGGCATGCGCTGACTTCGCCATTGGCCTTGTGGCGCGCGCTCAGTGCCATGCGCGCGCAAACCTACGATATTGCCATCGATCCCGATCTGCGTTCGCAATCGGATCGCCTGTGCGTGCTCGCCGCCCATGCAAGATGGAAGCTCGGATACGCCAGTGCCCGCAAGAGCGGCACGCTCAGCCATCCGGTACCGTCACCGCAGGGCGTAACCCACGTCGGCCAGTTCCCGGTTGATCTGCTGCGCGCAGCAACTGGCGCGCACGCCGGTACACTCTATCCACACCTCGATATCTGCCTCTCGCGTGATGAGCAAGCAAGGGGAGCAGCCCTGCTCACGCGTGTACTCGCCGGGACCGGCGTAGCGGATGCGCCGATTATCGGCTTGTTCTGCAATGCGACGGCAAACAAGAATCTCGGTGCCGACTGGTGGCGGCGCTTCGCGGCACGCCTGCGCGAACGTTGCTCGAATGAGCGCATCCTCGAGATCGTGCCTGCAACAGGAGTCGCCGTGCTTGACGGCGACTGGCCGACATTTTACTCCAGCGATCTGCGCCGACTCGGTAGCGTGTTGTCAGCACTCTCGTTATACATAAGTGCTGATTGTGGAATCATGCATCTGGCCGGTGCTGCGGGCGTGCCCGTGACTGGCCTGTTCGCGGTAACCGATCCCGCGCAATGGGGGCCCTATGGGCCGCGTGACCACGTCATCGACATCCGTGACATCGGCCCTGAGCAAGCGGCCGATCAAGTGATGATGCCTAGCGTTCCGAATTCGAACGCGGGCAATCAATAGATTGGATCGGCTCGATTATTCGCCAGATGAGCATTCTATTGCGCTGGTGGCGCGACATTCGCTGGACTGCCAAGTCGGTTCAGCAAGGTGTTTCCGATTCAGCAACCTGGCGCTTCCAAAACAGGGAGTCGAATAAAGATGCGGCCGGCAGAGAGGTCGCTTTCATCGATTATCCAGTCCATCTGTGCGGCCAACCGTCCAATCAGGGTTGCGCCGAGGCGGCCGTCACCGCTTTCTTGCGAATTCGCTAGGTGGTTAAGGTCAGACTGCGTTCTGACGCTCTCTAGCGTGAGCGTGTTCGCATCAAGATGGATTCGAATCATTTCAGAAACACGGCTGCGATCGAGACTCCGCAGGATTCCACGAACAACCAGACCAGCCTCTCGCGGTCTCAAGGTCATACGCTCATAACCCGGGGCTATCTCAAGGTCGATTCTGTTGGTGTATTGCAGCCCGACAAGGACCTGACCCATCCAGTTGCGCACATCGACTGATTCAGCAGGATTCTTCGTTCTTCGCGCCAGGCCGAGCAGCACCTCGAGCAAATCGGACAAGGTTTGCACGCCGCGATCAACGCGCTCCAGTTGCACCCTTGGATAGCCTCCAACTTGGTCATCGTCAAGTAGCAATTCCGCGCTACCCCTCACAATAGCCAGCGGTGTTCGCAATTCGTGGCTGGCATCGGCGAAGAAAGCGCGCTCGCGTTCCTCGGCCTGCATGAGCCTGTCCTGATAGCCATCAATCGCCTTGGCCAGTCGGCCCACTTCGTCATTCGCAGACAGCGAAGCAAGCTGAGTAGGATGTGCCTGCGCGGGCAGGGCCGCGACCGCGTCGGCCAGTCTGCGAACCGGTGCAATGGTGCGGCCGGAAAACAGCCAGCCGAACCATGCTGCGATGACCGTGCCAAACACGACGATGGCTGCAAGGATCATTTCGAGATCCGTTTCAAGCGGTTCAACGTCGTCGAGGTTGATTACCAGAAAAAGGCGATCTTTGCCCAACTGGAATACGCCGATACGGATGTCGAGTTCGTCATCCAGGTCGATTTCATGAAAGCCAAGCGGTAGTGAGGAATAAGCTTTCGGAACAATCCCGCTGCCATCAGCGCGTTGCAAGTAGCCCTGCAACGTATGAGATTCCGGCAGAACCAGCGGATGATCGATTTGATGTGCGTGGCGTGCGCCGATGTCTACGGCGAAGCTCGAGAGCATGCCATTGAGCAGAACCTCTTCGTAGTACTCCGTGATGAACGTGGTGGTGCCTGCAAACAATCCGCTGAGCACTGCTCCAAGCAGGCCAAACGCCAGAGTCATGCGCCAGCGCAGCGAGATGGATTTGAATTTCATTCGAGATCGACCATTCGATAGCCGATGCCATGAACGGTCTGCAGAAGCTGGTTTTCAAAAGGTCGATCGATGAGTGCACGCAGCGAGCTGACATGGGTATGCAAGGCGGCATAGGTTCCGCCTTCCTCACCCCAGACCGAACTCAACAAGGTCTCCCGGCGAACCACGTTGGGAGATTCCCGCATGAGTACGCTCAGAATCAAACCTTGCGCAGCAGTCAGAGGAATGGATTGTCCGGCACGTTTCGCAAGCATCGATTTCGGGAAGTAGCTGAGCTCTCCCGATTTCAGGAACATGTCGGCTGATGGCGGACCGCGGCGGTGCAACACGCGGAGTCGGGCTTCCAATTCGGCCATGGCGAACGGTTTGACCAGATAGTCGTCAGCGCCGTGCTCAAATCCTTTCAGACAATCTTCCAGCGTATCCCGCGCAGTCAGCATCAATACGGGCACGTTGACGCCCGCGCCTCGCAGTTGTCGACAAAGTTCAAGTCCATCGAGGCGAGGCAGACCCAGATCCAGAACGATGACATCAAATTCACCGGTCATCGCACGGGCGAGCCCCTGTTTGCCATCTGCGACATGATCGACCACGTAACCGCGGCGCTCGAGGAAATCCCAGATATTCGCCGCGATATCGCGCTCATCTTCGACGATCAAGACTTTCATATGTTCACGAGTCCAGGCGTGGGCGGAGTGGCGCTCGAACGGCTTGGAAGCGGTGACGGGATGCGCTGACATCGGCATGGGGCAACGTACCTGGATGAGAAGTCGATCAAAGTCTGTGCAGCGGCCGGTCAAAACTTTGTCTTGTAGCCAACCATCGCGCCGCCACCCGGCAGATACCCCGCGAAAAAGGGCGACTCGCGTCCATGCGCATAGATGCCCAAGGCAACACCGATACCTGCACCGACCAGAACGTCGCTTTGCCAATGTCCGCGTGTCTTAACGCGCGCGATAGCGTCGTAAGCAGGCAATGCGGCGAGGAGCCAGACGGCAGGATGGTCGTGACCGTATTCGGCAATGAAGGGCGTGACGACGGCACTGATCTCACCCACTTCACCACTTGGAAAACTCTGATTGCCCTTGCCTGAAAAAAAGCGGTTGGGGTCGTCGGTCTGGATTGGGCGCTCTCTCGAGAATGCATATTTGCCAATTTCGGTCGCCGCAGCGGTGAACAGCATTGCGTCGAGCGCTTGATCGAAAGTACGCCCCAAGCGGGTGTCGTTGTCGATAAACAGGGCGCCACCGAGCGTACCCAATGCGGCGCCGATTGCGAGATCCTTCTGATACGAACGCTTCCAGATTCCGGAGTTGTCGTAGGCGATGCGGTGGTCGATACCAAACGGGCCGCCGGCATAGGCTGCGTGGGAGGTGGCGCCAATAAAAAACACGAGGCAAAGTAGAACGCGATGTACGGACATGATGGATGGCCTGCGAAGGAAAAGGTTTTGAGTGTGTGGTTTATCGGGTTTGCATTTACTGTTTGAATCCTCAGCGCGTTGTTATTTCAATGACGTGTTACGCCGTGGCTATGGGTTGAGCGGAATAGCCGTCGAGTACCCAATATATCCATTGCCGGGCGCACTCTGGCTCACGCGGCGCGTCTCGGTATTCGCAGGGCGATTGCATCCATCAAGGCCCGGTTGAGTGCATGATGACCAATTCTCCATTCGGCAAGTTGTTCCTGTGTGATCGTTGGCTGCCGGTCCAATGCGGATAGCCAACGCTTCCAGCTGCTTTGATAGCGGTGCATGGATACCTCACCGTTGATGTCACTGCCGACGATGCCGAACTTCAGGGATGCGATCAGCGCCAGCGCATGTTTCAACTGCATACTCCCCTGATCCCAGTTGGTATGCACGAGATCATCTGAGAACACGTCCTTGTCTATGCTCAAGTAGCTAGGAACAGCGACCTCTGCTTGTTCCTGGACGAAGGTCTCGACGAGTGCGTCCATGCTTTCGAATGCACGAAATTGGCGGGCCAGACCGAGTCGTCTCGCCCAGCCGGTATCGACGCCGCTTGACCAGTAGCTGAGGCGGCCACGCAATAACGGCAGCAAGCTGTTTTCCCACGCATGGCCACGACCAATATCAGCAGACGTGATGCCGACCACATGCACATGGCTGACCCAATTCAGCGCCGCCACGCGACGCACCCAGGAACCGCAATGCACGCCGAATGGAAAGCGCATGTTGTCCGGGTGATTGTCCAACACGACCACCTGAAACGGTCCATCCTTCTCACGGCGCTCGATCAGTGGCCAACTCAGATGATGGAAATCGCCGCTACCAAACAAAACCGTATCGTGCCGACTCGGCAGGCGCGCATCGAGCACGCGACTGAACGCGCGCAAGTGTGAAGCGGAACAGGCGAAGCGCAGGCGTTCGTGCCAGTCGTGCAGGTTCAGGCGCAGCTCGCCGGGATAGTGGTCGAGCGACTGATCGAGTTCGATGACGATTGGTGTCTGCATGTCAGCTCGTCACATGCTGATGACGCATGCGATCACTTTCGAACGCGCTGGAGACACGACGCAAAAGCGCACGCAATGCTGCGTTGCGCGCGTACACCGCATGCCGAGTGAAAGTGAAGCTCGCACCGAGTCGCGCCTTGACCTCGGGATCGGTCCAGCCGGCTATGTAGTGGGTGAGACCATGTTGCACCGCGTAGTCAAGATTGTGCATCCAGCTCAATGCATAAAGGTTGTTGTCCGGTGCGTCGGGATAGCGAAAGCCGACGTATTTGTCGACCAGATTGCCGGCGATTTCATAACAAAGGTTCCAGCCGATCAGGCGCCCGCCACGGCGGTAAGTGAAGACGATGCCTCCGCTGCCGGGCTCACGCAACAAGCGGGCGAAA
>JBBQTY010000152.1:0-10355 GCA_038234445.1 Lysobacterales bacterium | reverse complement strand
GGCAAACAGACGCTGACAGATATCGATTTCGATACGGTCGACGTGATTGTCCTCCAACGATTGCAAGCGGTTGCTGCTGCAGCCTAGAAAGTCGGATCCGTGCAAGCAACGGCGAAGTTGGTAGACGCTTGACGTACGAGCACGCATGAAGCGAAACCACCGCGCGGAGTGACGCGACTCTGAGCGAAGGGGAACTGCACGACGAGACTTACGTGTATCGATGACATGAACATTTATATCTTGATGCTGCATCCATTCCACATCCGCAACTCAAGCTCCTGGCGAATGTCTTTGAATCCCGTCACACGAGGGAACGGGTGAAACCGGATTCCATTTCTCGATGCGACTTCCAACTAGGACAGGGTGACTACGCGTGACTGTTTCGGCTGAGCACATCCACCGCACGATTTAGAGGCGAGAGATTCAATGGATCACGCGCGACGGCGCCATGACCACGACAATGCGACGCCCAGTAAAATACCCACAAGCAGAAAAACCGCCAGCCAAAGCATCAACGGCAACTCCGCTCTGAATATCAGCAACACCAGTGTCGTCGGAACGCTGTTTTGCCAAATGATCGTCAACAACATGACCACGACGACCAAAATCGTGATCATTCGAAACTTGCGTCCAAGCACTGAGGTCGCCACTGCCGTGTTTCACGCCTTTAAGAAGTTGGAATCAATGAAGTGAGGGATGGCACAATGTCGGGAATATCCAGACCGAAGGCCGCACGTTTATTCGCCCGGATACAGGGTTTGAATCTGCGACCTCAATTCCGATACAAGAGCCGCATATTCACGTGAAGCGAAATACTCCCAGACATCGGACCACTGGCAGAAACTGACCTTTTCCGACGCCTGGTAGTCGCCGACTTCGATGTCCTCGGCATTCTTGTTTGCAGCGATTGGATACAATCTTCCAGCCCACGCCATCACCCCGTGAGGCGGTTTGTTGATCAAGGTAACCGCTCTGAACGTGCCATCGTCCAACGCCTCTGGCTCGCGGACGTGAAGCCTTCCCTTTCGAAGCATTGTGGCGACTCGACATTCAGGATTTGCCTAGCTTATTCCGACCTTTGGTCTTTTGCACTGGTTTTCGAGGAGGGCAAGATCGACGTCCAATCGCGCTGAGCCTGACCCCTGGCGAGCTTGCCAATGGAAGCCGTCTTCGATGACAGCAACACTGTTTGCGTCCGCGCGTCGCGTCCGTCGCAAGGATCATGGCCGAGTGAATTCACGCAAGTTCGAGCCTCCTCCTAAGCCGGTGGAATCGCTAACTTCCGAATGCGCTTGAAGGTCTTTCTATCATTGATGCGACCAATGTTGGCATCTAAAAAGGCAAGGTTCCTGCTCGCACGACGGCGACTGATCCGGGATCAGCGTCGCTCGAATAGACCAGCGCGATCCATCGCGCATGCGCGAAATTTTGCTCGGCAATCAGGCTTTTATCATCGGATCTGGTCATGATCGACTCAACCTATCGAATGAGAAAAGGGCCGCGCACGGATGCTCCGATCCGCACAATTGATCGCGAATGATCTCGGCGCCGATCGCGCTGTAGGTGATGCCGTTGCCCCCGTAGGCCATCGCGAAATGGACACGTGAACCGTATTGCTCATGAGGTCCAAAAAAAGGCAATCCGTCCGCGGTCTCGGCAAACGTCCCTGCCCATGAAAACGCAACGTGAAGCGGAATACCCGGGAAGCGCCCCGAGAACCGCGCGCAGATAGCCTTTGCTTTCCTTGAAACGCTGGCATCCCGACGGATTGGAATGTCGATCGCATCGTCTTCGCCGCCAATGATGAGCCGGTGATCCGCAGTGCTTCGCGCATACAGATAGGGGCGTGCGGATTCCCAAACCAGGCAACGATCCAGCGGACCGATTTGATCCGGAACAGGATCCGTAACCAATGCGTAGCTGCTTCGATTTCGGGCGACGTTCTGATCGAGGAAACCCTGCGATTCATAGCCGGCCGCGATAACCACATACTTGCAACGAATCGTATTTCCGCCCTCGGTGCGGACATTGACTCCACGAGGCGTCGGCTCCAGCTCGGTCACGGTCGTGCGCTCAAAGATCGCGACGCCGTTTTGCTGCGCACGGTCAAGCAGGCCTCGCGCCAACTGCACCGGATCCACCTCAGCGGCAGTCTCGGAAAGCAGGCCAACGCCCGCATCAAGTCCAAATCGTGCATTCAAGGCATCGCGCTCGATAGTTTCGAGCTTGAAACCATGCTCCGCACGCAACACGCCTTCGCGACGAACGCGACGATCGTGATACCAGTGACTTGAAAAATACAGACTCTTCATCGAGCGGACGTCGACTCCGCGCACGCTGCGCGCAAGCCGCGTCAAACCTTTTACCGCGTCCTCGCAACTCCGGAATGCAAGAACTCCATCATCGATGCCAAAACGCTTCGCAAGCGCCTGCAGTTCGACATCGATTTCGTATTGCAACAGAGCCGTACTGGCCGATGTACTTCCCCAGCCAACCTGTCGCTTGTCAACCAGCCCAACGGTCATTCCTGCCTCGATCAAACTGCGAGCAATCAAGGCCGCGGTAATGCCCGCACCAACAATCAGCACATCGCATTGGTGATTGGCAGCCAGCGGAGGACGGAAAGCAGATTGTGCATTCTTGAGCATCCAATAAGGAGAACCGCTTTTGAGATCCATTGGGGCGTCTTCACGAATGGGCCGGACCGTTATCGTTATCGGCGAACGCTGAATAGAGACGGAAGCGCAAGCGCACGCGCGCATCTCTGGGTGCCGACGCGAAATGCGCGCCGAACTCGACCGGAATATGCTTATCACCCGATCGTTAGCCCTTGCTCGCTCGTGGTTCAGCGTTGTCGAACTAGGATCATCGTCCTCTTTTAAAGGTAGAGCACCATGAATTCCAGCGAACACCCTGCTTCCAACTTCATTCCCGAATCAACCCGCGCCGATGCGACGGCATCTCCGGCAGAACTCGGTGACGTCGTGGACTCCATCGAGGACGCCGCGGTGACTTTCGGTCGCGTCGTTACCAATGAAGCGCAAGACAGGATCAACGACGTGCGCAATATGATCCACGAGCAACCCATCGCCGCTGTCGCCATTGTCGGCGCAGTTGCCTATCTGCTCGGTCGGTTCATGCGTTGAGTAGCGGCACAGTGGAGAAGGCGCCGAGGATCTCAAGCATCGCAAGCAGCAACGAATCCAGTGATCAAATCCACGGATGGCGGCGCCTTTGGGCCAGCGTTCTCGATTTCATCTCGCACGATCCGTTGACTCTGGCCGCATCGACAGCGTTCTATGCGGCACTTTCGTTTGCTCCGATCATTGTGTTGAGCTTGTGGGCCGCTTCGCAATTGTCCCCTGGCGCGGAGGACAAGTTGATTGATCAACTCGGCATTTTGCTCGGTGGCCAGGTTCGACAAAGCGCGATGACCGTTATGAGCAACGTCAATGCAAGTCCATTCAAGGCGAGCTTTTCGGGAGCAATCAGTATTGTCGTGTTGGCAATTTCCGCCTCGACGGCATTCGCCCAGTTGCAAGCGTCGATCAATGCGGTATGGGGAACGTCGGGCGCCCCGAGCAACGCTATCTGGGCCTGGATACGACGCAGGATCCTGTCGTTCGGAATGCTCGCCGTTATTGGTTTTCTGCTGGTCACCACGCTCGTCGCGAGCAGCGCGATGGGTTTGCTGCTCAGTCGCCAGAGCGGCGGATGGCTGGTTATCAACGAAGTAGTCACCATCGGCATTTTCGCCATCGGATTCAGTATGTTGTTCCGCTATGTACCGGATGCCCGGATTGATTTTCGCTACACCCTGATCGGCGGCCTTCTGACCGCGATCCTGTTCGAAATTGGAAAATGGGCGCTCGGCGCATATCTCGCCTCGATGACCAGTGCCGATGCCTACGGTGCAGCCAGTTCCCTGATCCTCTTGCTGATCTGGGTTTACTACAGCTCATTGATCGTACTGATTGGTGCCGCGATGACCCGCCATCTTGCCGAGCCAATCGACGTTCGGACTGCTTGATTTAAATCCTATTGGATCGAACCGCGGTCTTTTATCGACGGCTATGACTCCTGTTGGTTTGACTCATGCGCATTGGCGGTAAGCGCGAATCCGTGCACTTGAGCGGGTGGTATTTCAGTCTGGTCGCGATAAAAACAGGGGAATTCAACAATGCGCTGAGCGCGATTTGAGTTTGCGGCAGACTTCGCAGCATTGGCAATACGCTGGCTAGCTTCCCGGCATCAAGACATGAATTCATGCCCATCACTTCATCGGCGAACCGCCGCAGTGCAAGTGGTGCAATGGACTTCATCCGCCATGTCGTATCATCGTCATTCTTCACGCTGTTTCAGGAGACCTGCAATTACCACCCTGCCTTATGACAGCGCCGAGCTCGCCCGCAAGGCGCAGCTCATTGCCGATGCCGGACGAGAACTTGCAGGACTTGGCTGGACACCAGCGACCAGCAGCAATTTTTCGATGCGTCTAGGCGATCGATTTGCAGCGGTTACCGTATCCGGCCGGGACAAGGGCCGACTCGGTGTCGAGGACGTCATGGTCGTTGATTTCGACAATCAGCCCGTAGCGACAACGGCCCGCCCATCCGCCGAGACCGCATTGCATACCCAGATCTATCGCCGCTTCGCGGACGTCGGCGCGGTCCTGCATACGCATTCGCGTGCGCAGAGCGTTGCGTCGCGTCTCTACGCCGATGCCGGAAATGTGCGTTTCGAAGGCTGGGAATTGCAGAAGGCGATTTCGGGATACCAGACCCATGACAGCGTTCTTGATCTCCCGGTGTTCGCGAACACACAGGACATGAGCGAACTGGTCGATCAGCTTGATGCCTGGCTCGACGCGGGCAAACCCCTGCATGGCTATCTGATCAATGGCCACGGCATTTACGCCTGGGGCGTTGATATGGCCGAAGCTCGACGCCATCTGGAAGCGTTCGAATTCCTGCTCAATTGCGAGCTCGATCTCAAGAGGTTGTCGCCATGAGTGAATTGCGGATCTTTGCCGAGAACGATGGCGATGCGCACATCGAAACGCACACCTCGCATGCTGACATCGCCAAGGCGTTGCGCGCGGTCGGCGTGCGCTTCGAGCAGTGGGAGGCAAACCAACCGATCGCTGCCGGAGCCAGTCAGGATGAGGTGATTGCTGCCTACAAGAAGGACATCGACCGCCTGATGCACGAGGAAGGCTATCAGACCGTCGACGTGGTCAGTCTCACGGCCGATCACCCGGATCGTGCTTTGCTCCGGCAGAAATTCCTCAGCGAGCACACCCATGCCGAAGACGAAGTTCGATTCTTTGTTGCGGGCTCCGGACAGTTCACCCTGCATATCGACCGCAAGGTCTACGACATTCTTTGCGAACAGGGCGATCTGATCGGCGTCCCCGATGGCACTCGCCACTGGTTCGACATGAGCGAGGAGCCAAACTTCGTTGCGATTCGGTTATTCAACAATCCGGCCGGTTGGGTCGCGGAATTTACCGGTGACGAAATCGCCACGCGCTTTCCACGTATGCTGCCTGCTATTCGAAGGTCCTGATCAAATCGCTGATGCCCAGATGAATCAATCGCAGAATTCATCTGCCGTGTCGCTCTTGCCTGCTAGGCTTTCCTTTCCTTCCAGAACAGCCGAAAACCATGGCCACTATCCGCGCGATCGTCACCGACATCGAAGGCACCACGAGCTCGATCAGCTTCGTCAAGGATGTACTTTTTCCATACGCGCGCGAGCGCCTTCCCGCGTTCGTCGTCACGCATGCCGACACGCCTGAAGTCCAGCATTGGCTGCACGAGGCCGCGCGCGAAGCGGAGCTGGTTTCGGCAAGTGAGCAGGAAATGATCGATCTGCTGATCGGATGGATTGACACGGATCGTAAATCGACCGCGCTCAAAGCCTTGCAAGGCATGATCTGGGCCGACGGCTATGAGGAATCCGATTTTCGCGCGCACATCTACGATGATGCGGCTCGCGGACTGAAAAAATGGGCGGCCGACGGCATTCGTCTATATGTCTACTCTTCTGGATCGGTTCCCGCGCAGAAACTTCTGTTCGGGAATACCGAGGAAGGCGATTTGAGCGCGCTGTTTTCGGGCTACTTCGATACCGAAACCGGCGCCAAGCGCGACTCCGCTTCGTATGCTCGAATCGCCGAAGAGGTTGCCGCACCGGCAAGTGAAATCTTGTTCCTCTCGGATATCAGCGAAGAGCTCGATGCGGCTCGAATTGCTGGTATGCAGACGATGCTTCTTGCCCGTGACGCAGCCGGATGTCCGCTCGATTCCAGACATCCATGCGTAACGAGTTTCGACGCGATCAAGCTCGCTTCGGGCTGAACTGATGCATCGCTTCTGGTCATTGTTTCTCGATGGCATACGGGCAACCTTGCTTCGCCGTCCGCGGTCAAACATTACGCTTTTTGGCGGCGACGCGTTTGTCGCAGGTCTTTTCTTCTACCTGTCGATTTCGCTCCTCAGCGACTGGTTGAAGACCGATACACCGCGGATCTTTGTCGGTTGGGGGCTAAGCACCCTTCTCGCGGATGCGACGCTGACCTTGTTGGCCGCTTGGGTACTCGTGCGTCTCTCGGGCCGTGAAGGCATCACCTGGGGCGTCGCCGCGATCGCGCTTGCGGCGACAGCCGCTACCTCTTTGCTGATTCACTGGCCGTTGCAAGCCGTAGCATTGAGCGTGTTTCGTAACGGCAATGCCTGGTTCTCGGCCGGCTTGATCTGGCTATCGCGGATTTGGTGGCTGCTTATTCTGATCGGGCTCGCTCGCTGGCTGATGCCCAGACAATTGCCGAGAGCCGTACTCGCCGCATTCCTCGCTTTCGCGATTTCGGCGATGCCCTGGTGGTGGATGACCGCGGCACCCCTGATCATGCAAGGTCAGCCAAGCGCGCAGCAAACCGAAGTACCCGTAGCCGGTGATGCCCTCGTCGAAAGTGGATTCGACGGGGACTCGGCACAAGCGGACTCAGCACAAGATGAGTCGGACTTTGATCCGGAGCAGCTCATGTTTGACCAGCCGCATCTACTCGGATCGGCAATCGATGCGCTGAAGCCGCGCACTCCCGGCAAGACCAATCTCTATGTCGTCGCATTCGCGGGCGATGGATCTGAGAACGTATTCCGCAACGAGGTCGAATACGCCGATACACTTTTTTCAAAACGTTTCGACGCCAACGGTCACGTCATCGTGCTTGAAAACAATCCGGCCAGCGTTGCAGTACGTCCACTTGCGACATTGACCAATCTGCGCATCGCGCTCGGTGCGATCGCCGAACAGATGGATCCTGCCGAGGACATCCTGCTGGTCTACCTGACGTCGCACGGATCGCACGATCATCAGCTTTATGTTGCGCTTGATCCGTTGCCACTCAATCAGATCACGCCCGAGGATCTCAGCGACGCTTTGAAGACTTCTCCGTCGATGCGATGGAAGGTACTTGTGGTGAATGCCTGTTACTCGGGCGGATTCATCGATGCGCTGCGGGACGACTCGACCATGGTGATCACGGCCGCACGCAGCGATCGTACTTCGTTCGGATGCGGCTCGGAGTCCGAGATCACGTATTTCGGCAATGCATTCCTTGCGGATGCGTTGAACTCGACAACTTCACTGCCGCTGGCATTTACCAAAGCGCGATCCCAGGTCGCCGAATGGGAGGCGCGTGACAAGGAAAGTGAGCCGTCAGAACCGCAGTTCGCCAGTTCACCGAGTATCGAGGCCAAATTGGAAAAATGGCGCACCAGCTTGCCCGAAAGCAGTCCGGTTCCGTTTGCACCCGCGATCAATCCTGTTTCAGCAGCAAACCCTGAAGACTGACCGCAAACCTATCGATCGCTAGCCGAGTAGTTTGGCGATGTCCTTGCCAATCGCTTCGGGTTCATCGGTCGGCGCATAACGCTTGATCACATTACCGTCACGATCGATAAGGAACTTGGTGAAATTCCATTTGATGGCACCGATTCCGAGCAAGCCGGATTTCTCCTTTTTCAACCATTCGTAAAGCGGATGCGTTTCGCCACCATTGACGTTGACTTTCGAGAACATCGGAAAGCTGACGTCATAGGTCAGCGAGCAGAAATTCTTGATCTCGGCCTCATCGCCGGGTTCCTGGTGACCGAACTGATCGCAGGGAAATCCCAGAACTTCGAATCCTTTTCCGTGATACTGCTTTTGCAAGGCCTCAAGCCCGGTGTATTGCTTGGTGAATCCGCACTTCGATGCAACATTCACGACCAACAAGGCTTCACCCTTGAATTTCGACAATGGTTGCTCATTGCCGTCAATATCACGCGCTGAAAAATCATAGGCTGTGGTCATGCGAACCTCGAGTCTTGATGGATTTGCCTAGCGTACCGCAAAGGCGCATTCGGCCCACGTTAATCGACGAGGGTCAGAATCAAGTCCCTACCCAAACTCCGGAGTCCGTGCGATGAAACTCGTTCTCAGCAAAATGATGCTTGCCGGAATGGCGGCTGGAATGGTTATGAATGCGTACGCGCAGAATGACGCGATGTCTTCCCCGACGGCCACGGTGACCGTGCGCAGCGCAGGTACGGGCTATACACCCTCAGGCCCAGCCCCGGATTTCTCGCAACTCGATAGCAACGGCAACGGCAACATCGATGCAACTGAAGCGGTCGGCTACAAACTGCTCGCCAATGATTTTCGTATGGCCGACAGCAACCAGGACGGTCGTGTATCCAAGCGTGAGTACGCGCGTTGGGCATCGATGCCGTAACAAGCGAATTGAACCCTGGCTATTGGGTTTGAGCTGAGATGCTTCAGCAAGGTCTGGGAGCTCCTTCCCCAAAAGGGGAAAAGTGGCTGAAGCCATCTCATACCACGTAGCAGCAACGAAAGATCCGATCACGACACCCACGCCTCCCACTCGGTAGATGTGGGAGAGACCTTTAGGTCCGATGCTTTTGTGCGTTTGCAACGTAAGTATGTTGGCAGAATCAAGCGCACGACAGCGGTTAGCGGCGCCTTCACTCGCCGCTGGAGGCCTCAAGTTCCTGCCAGCGCGAATAGGCCACATCGAGCTCGGCCTGAGTCTTCGCCATCGTTTCGTTGGCGCGGACGATGGCATCGGCGGACTGCTTGAAGAAATCCGTCTCGTTCATCGCGGCAGTCAGCTCGCCGATGCGCGTTTCAAGAGTCTCGATGACGCCAGGCAACTTTTCGAGTTCGCGCATTTCCTTGTAGGCCAATTTTCGCTTTGCCGGTACCGGGGCCAACGGCTGGATTTTTTCGGCAGCCGCTTCGTTGCGTGGCCGCATCGACATCGCCTGCGGGCGCTGGCGCAACCACTCCGCGTAGCCTCCCACGTATTCACCAACCCTGCCCTCGCCTTCCAATGCCAACGTACTGGTGACCACATTGTCAAGAAACTCGCGATCATGCGAGACCAATAGCAACGTACCGGCATAGTCGGCCAGCAGCTCTTCCAGGAGTTCAAGCGTCTCGACATCGAGATCGTTGGTCGGCTCATCCATGACCAAGAAATTGGAGGGCTTGGCGAACAATCGCGCGAGCAGCAGACGGTTGCGCTCGCCACCCGACAACGCGGAAATCGGCGAACGTGCACGCTCCGGAGTGAACAGGAAATCCTGCAAGTAGCCGATCGCATGTTTGCGCGAACCGTTGATTTCGATGAATTCACGACCGTCGGCGACATTGTCGAGCGCACTCATATCCTCACGGAGTTGTGCGCGGTGCTGATCAAAGTAGGCAACCTCGAGCTGGGTGCCGATGCGCACCTCGCCCGCGTCGGGCTGCAAGTCACCGAGAAGCAGTCGAATCAGGGTGGTCTTGCCAGAACCATTCGGACCGATCAAACCGATTCGATCGCCACGCATGATCGTGGTCGAGAAATTTCCGATCAGCAGGCGACCCGGAATCGAGTAGGAAATATCCTTCGCCTCGATAACCTTGCGGCCGGAATTTTGCGCGGCGCCCGCCTGCATGCGCACATTGCCGGTCTGGTTGCGTCGGTCGCCGCGTTCACGGCGCATCGCTTCAAGGCGACGCACGCGGCCTTCATCGCGGACCCGCCGCGCCTTGATGCCCTGGCGGATCCAGACTTCCTCTTGCGCAAGCCTCTTGTCGAACAGCGCGTTAGCCTGTGTTTCGGCGTGCAGACGCTCTTCGCGGCGGCGCAAATAGTTTTCGTAGTCGCCCGGCCAACTGGTCAGGCTGCCGCGATCAATCTCGATGATGCGGGTAGCCAGCGAGCGCACGAAGCGCCTGTCATGCGTGATGAAGACTACGCTGCCGCCAAAATTCTTGAGGAAATCCTCGAGCCAGGCAATCGC
>JBBQTY010000151.1:0-10373 GCA_038234445.1 Lysobacterales bacterium | reverse complement strand
CGAAATCTCACTTTCGTTTGCCTGGGGCACCGATATGGTGACCTCATTGCTGCAGGCCGAGTCGGTGGTCAGTCGCCGTCTCGTGCAGTTGCCGGCCGGGACCTCGTTCACGATCCGGCGCATGGATCCGACCGTGTTTCCTGTGCTCGGGCTCAGCGTTACCTCACCGAATCGACCACTGACTGCACTGCGCGATCTCGCGGTCTATCAGCTCGCCCCTACACTGTCTTCGGTGGCCGGTGTCGGTGAAGTGGAAGTGCTCGGCGGGCGCATCGCCGAATACCAGGTGCTGCTCGATCCGGATCGACTGCGTGCGCACGATCTGACCCCGGCCGACGTGGCGCATGCCTTGAGTGCAGGCAACGTGGTCACTGCAGTTGGCCGCCTGGAGGATCACTATCGGCTCTATCTGGCGCTCTCCGATACGCGCCTGAGAACCGAGCAGGATCTGCGCCATACCCTGCTCAAGAGCAACGCCAACGGCGTCGTCGAACTTGAGGATGTCGGTGAAGTGGTCCTCGGCGAGACACCCGAGTGGACACGCGTGAATGCCGATGGCAAAGACGCCGTGCTGGTCAACATCAAGCAGCAACGCGGCGCAAACACGGTTGCCCTGGTCGCCGACGTGCGCGAGAAACTGGCCAGCCTCAGCAGCACGATTCCGTCTGACGTGCGCGTCACCAACTACTACGACCAGTCCGATCTGATCGTCGGTTCGGCCTCCAGCGTGCGCGATGCCATCCTCATCGGCGCGGTACTCGCCGGTGTTGTCTTGCTCGCGTTCTTGCGCAACCTGCGCATCACCCTGGTCATCAGCCTCGTGCTGCCGACGGTACTTCTGTCATCGTGCGTTCTGCTTTTTGGTTTCGGACAGAGCTTCAACATCATGACCCTCGGCGGTATGGCCGCCGCCGTTGGCCTGGTGGTCGACGACGCGGTGGTCATGCTCGAACACATTGCGCGACGCCTCGGCGAGCGTGACGCGGATGACACATCCGCACCGCCCGTGCTCGCCTACGCCGCTGAGATGCTGCGTCCGCTGGCGGGTTCGTCGGCGGCCACCGTGGTGGTCTTCATTCCACTGGCGTTTCTCGGCGGTGTTGCCGGATCGTTTTTCCGTCCGCTTGCGTTGACCATGGCGATTACCTTGAGCGTTTCCTTTCTGGTCGCTCTGCTCGCCGTGCCTTTGCTCGCGCGCCTGCTGTTGCGCGCCAAGGATGCCGCTGCGCTGAAAAACTCCGGGCCGTGGTTGAGTCGTTTTCGCGATCGTGTTTTGCAGGTCAGCAGCGGCGCGCTCGGCCGTCCGTTGTTGCTGCTGGTACCTCTTGTTTTACTGATCGTCGCCGGCCTCGCCGCCTACCTGCATTTGGCCAGCGGTTTCATGCCACGCATGGACGAAGGCGGTTTTATTTTCGACTACCGCGCCGCACCCGGAACCTCGTTGAGCGAAACCGACCGCATGCTGCGCCAGGTCGAATCCATCGTGACTCGCCTGCCTGAAGTTGACAGCTATTCGCGGCGCACCGGTTTGCAACTCGGCGGTGGCCTGACCGAGGCCAACGAAGGAGACATGTTCATCAAGCTCAAGCCGATGCCGCGTCGCCCGATCGAGGATGTCATGAGTGACCTGCGCCAGCAGGTCGAGCAATCGGTGCCGGGGCTGACCGTTGAAACCGCACAACTGATGGAAGACCTGATCGGCGACCTGATCTCGAATCCACAACCGATCGAAGTGAAATTGTTCGGTGCGGACGGGGACACCCTGCGCGAGGCCGGCGTGACCGTAGCCGCTGCGATCGAGAAGATTCAGGGCGTGGTCGAGGTCTTCGATGGCAGCCGTATCGCCGGTGATGCGATCGAAATCCGCTTCGATCGCGTGCGCGCCGCGATTGAAGGCCTCGACCCGGAATCCGCATCCGCGCAGGTGGATCAGCTCCTCGCTGGCAATGTCACCAGCGAGATCCAGTCTGGCGAGAAAATGATCGGCATCCGCGTCTGGACGCCAGCCGACGCACGTCAGCGCATCGAACAACTACGCCAGTTCCAACTGCGCAGTCCCGACGGTCACAGCGTGCCTTTGGCGCGCATCGCCGAGGTCGTCACCGTGGCCGGGCAAGCCCAGCAAAGCCGCGAAGATCTGCGTGAGATGGTCGCAGTCACGGCGCGCCTGGAAGGACTTGATCTCGGCACCGCGATTCGCGAGATAAAACATACGATCACGACGCTCAAGCTCTCGCCGAAGATCGGCATCGAGTACGGCGGCATCTACGCCGAGCAGCAGCGCTCATTTCGTGAGCTGATCCTGGTTTTCATCGGTGCCCTGTTGCTGGTAGCCACCTTGCTGATGTTCCTCTACGAGCGCATTTCGATCGTGCTTTCGATCCTGATCACGGCCTTGATGACCTTGCCGGGGGTTTTCGCCGGCCTGTTCCTGACCGGCACCGAGCTCGATCTGTCCTCGATGATGGGACTGACGATGGTGATGGGCATCGTCACCGAGGTAGCCGTGTTCTATTTCGCCGAGCTCGATACCAACGCGGCGATTGGAATCGACGATCTCCTGCGCGCGTGCTCGGCGCGATTGCGCCCAATCCTGATGACCTCGGCCATCGCGATTCTCGCGCTGTCTCCGCTCGCACTCGGGCTAGGCACCGGCTCCGCGATGCAACGACCCCTCGCGATCACGATCATTTCCGGCCTGCTGTTTGCTGTGCCGTTGGTTCTGCTGGCGATGCCGAGCCTGTTTCTTCTGCTGGATCGCAAATGGAGACCTGCGGAGCAGAACAGCTAACCTCCGCTCATCCCGAAGGGCAATACGTCGGCCCGCCAGCCGCAGCCATTGCGCCTGCGCAAAAGACACGATGCAGCCAGGAAATCGGCGTGTAGCGCCGACCAAGCCATGCCAGATCAAATGCGGCATGCGAGATGGAGCTGTTCGCTTGGGCTGCAGACTCTCCGTCTGACGTATTCCATAACCTGCACGTGTGGAGGAGTGGACGTTGGTTTGACGGCTACCTGCACCCGTTCGTCGTGGACGGCCAAATGGATTCGAAAGTCGTCGGCAGGCGTGTAGCCATGCGTCACGATGTTCAAGACACACGCGAACTTGCCCTTGCCAACGCGTCAGACAAGCAGGTCGGTGCTGATCGCCGTCAGGCCGCATGCCGCTATCACCCCGCGCACTTTCACGAACCCAGGCGCGTACAACTTCGCAAGGAAGGCGCCGACGTGGTCGCGCCTCTTCGTTCCTGGTCGCGTCAGTCGAGCAATCAGGAACGGGTTTCGCCGGCACGTGCACCGGGGCGATCGCCCTTCTGATACCGCTTGCGAATCTTAATGCGAGTCATTATCATCTGCGAAAACAGGAGATCTGAAATGAAATGGGCTGTTTCCTTTTGCGTCGCGCTGGGCTGTCACACAGCGTTGGCGGCTGATGTCCATGAAGCGACGATCGTCATTGAGGATCATCGTTTTGTGCCGTCGGAAGTTGCCGTGCCTGCGGATCTGAAGATCAAGCTGACCGTCGTAAACAAGGACTCAACTGCAGAGGAGTTTGAAAGCTACGAACTGAATCGCGAAAAAGTCGTTGTCGGCAACAGCCGCATCGTGGTGTTCGTTGGCCCCCTTAAGCCGGGTCGCTATCCATTCTTTGGCGAGTTTCATATGGAAACGGCCAAAGGCGTCTTGATTGTCGAATAGGAAACCGATCCGCCATGTTGGCCACCGCCATTCTTGTCTTCCGGGAAGTCCTCGAAGCCGCCCTGATCATCAGCATTGTCTGCGCCGCAACCCGGGGCCTTGCGGGTCGCGGTTTCTGGGTGTCGCTGGGCGTCGCGGTAGGCGTCGGTGGGGCCATCCTGCTCGCGCAAGGCGCTGATCTTGTCGCGTCATCAATGGAGGGCGTGGGACAGGAGCTGTTGAATGCCGGTGTGCTGACGGCGGCGGTGTTGATGTTGGCGTGGCATGCGATCTGGATGGCACGCCATGGACGCGAGTTGGCACAGCAGATGAAATCCATTGGAGCCGCGGTGGTCGGCGGCTCAAGGCCGCTGCGCGCACTGATGTTCGTCGTTGCGCTCGCAGTACTGCGCGAAGGTTCCGAGCTGGCGCTGTTTCTGTTCGGCCTCGGCGCCAGCGGATCGAGTGCGCAAGCCATGCTGCTCGGAGGCGCGGTCGGCTTGCTCGCCGGTAGCGCCGTGGGTGTGGTTCTCTATCTCGGAATGCTGGGTATTCCAATACAGTACTTCTTTACCGTAACCAACTGGATGGTGCTCCTGCTAGCCGCCGGCCTGGCCTCCCAGGCAGCACACTTCCTGATTCAGGCGGACTGGCTGCCCACGCTTGGTGCAAGGATCTGGGATACATCCTGGCTTCTTTCCAATGAATCACTGCCGGGTCAAACCCTGAAAACACTGGTTGGCTACGACGCCCGCCCGACCGGCATGCAACTTTTTTTCTATGTCATTACTGCCACCCTTATCCTGATTGGAATGAAAACATGGGGACACTCCCACGCTTCGCCAGCTCCCGCGCAACACTGATTGCCACCCTGAGCATTGCCTGCGGCCTGTTGGCAGCGCCATTCGCCCATGCTGGTCCCGCTGACAAGGTCTATCTCCCTCATGTTGACTATCGCGAACTGGAGTTCGAGCTGCGCGGCGGCTGGGAGAATTTCAACGGCACCCGCGATGGCGACGGTCAGCAGTTCGTCTTCGACGTTGGCTACGGAATCACGCCGCGCTGGTTCAGCGAAATTGCGGTGTTCTACAGCAAATCGCCAAACGCGGGCGGCCAAATTGATGAGTTCAAGTCGGAGAACATTTTTCTGTTGACCGAGCCGGGCGAGCACTGGCTGGATGTCGGATTTCTCGCCGAGTTCGTGCGCAACCGCGCCGAAGGACTCAATGAGCTCGAGTTCGGCCCGCTCTTTCAAAAGGAGATCGGACGGGAACAGTTCAATCTGAATTTCGAGTTTTCGCGCGAACTGGTCGATGGTGCAAAAACGAACCTCGGCTACGCTTGGCAGTGGAAACATCGCGGCAACCCTGCACTCGAATTCGGTTTGCAGGGGTTCGGCGGCGCAGGCGCACTCGGCGATCTTGGCCAGGTGCACGAATTCAAACTCGGGCCTGCCATTTTCGGATCAGCCAAGCTGCCGTCAGGACAGAAGTTGAAATACGACGGCGCAATCCTTCTGGGTGCTACCGACGAGACGCCCGATACGACACTGCGATTTCAGCTGGAGTATGAGTTCGCGATGTGATTCAAGTGGGCCACGGCGAAGTGAAGGCGACCCTTGTCGCATGCCAACGCGGCGGTCCGGTATTAAAGCGATTGATCAGCGGATGATTGCGAATCGTCCGCTTGTTGCCAGTCAACGCGGTCAATTTGGCAAGCGATTCATCAGCGCTGCAACCGCAGCGCATTGGACCTTGCCGACGCTCAATACAACCGTGCTAGGCAACGGTCAGAACCGGTGCAAATCCTCCGAACGGGGTACGAAAGTTCGTGGTCTGCCCCTGGTACATCCGCGCTGCGTATGACAACGCTTTGCCCTGATAGGCGTAACAGCGAATGTCGACCTTGAGCGGCTTCGAGTCCGAAGATGTTTGGCGTTCACTTGGTTTCACGAGTTCCTGCGCAATGAACGTTCCGGCTGCTATTTCATCCCATACGCGACGGGTCAGCTTGTCGCCACGGAAGGCCGCTTTGCCGCCATAACCGGCCGCAGGTTTGAAAAAGAACCGGCTACGATGGGCCCAGAGGTAGTCGCGATTTGTCGAGGTAACCAGTTGGGTGGCAGGAATGGACTTCGCGAGCACAGCAATGCCTTGAAGGCTCGCTCCGGCTTGTGCAAGGAATGAACTATCGCAGAGCAAGATCAGATTGCGTTTGTCCGCATACAGAGCATGCGCATGAGGATTGGGCGACACCACCACTTCGCCCGCAACATAGGCCGCTCGAAGCAAGGAATTTCGGGATTCTTCCAAGGCAAAATCCGTGAGTCGGTTGTAGACCATATCCACCGCTTCACCGTGTAGCCGGAGCTGACCATCGGTGTACTCCAGAGCATCCGGGGAGCAAATTTCCGCGTGGTACCCGTGCTTTTGAAACAGCACCTGAAAAAGCAGAAACTCAGGGTACAAATATTGTTGGCTCGGCGAGTCATCAACAATCGCTATCGACTTCAGAGGCAACGGTCCGCGTTGCTGCTTCCATTCCGCCTCGATGACCCGCATGACGTCAGCTTCGATGCTCGACAGGTCAGTGGCGGACTGCATCTGCGTGGGCATGCAAATTCGTTGCGCACGCGCGAGTATGGCAGTGAGCAGGACACCACCCGGGTTGGTATTGATCTCGATCAGATGTGCGTCGTCGGCTGTCAGATGAAAATCAAAACCCAGCAGGCCACCCAGCGAACCCGGATCCATTCTTGCGATCTCCGGCGCCCAGCCGATTACGGTCGACCGATAGTTAGCCAGCGCCGTTACCTTCTCGATGGCGGCGATGACGGACGCCATCTGCTCGATGATCGAACGCGGCACGTAGACAGGCAGTGATGCGAACAAGTGCGGATGCGACAGCGCAAGAGATCCCTCAGTAGCGTCTCCTGGCAGAAGCCGTTCAAGCTCGCGTCGGAGCGCTTCGGGATCCACCGAAACACAGAAACAAGTGTCATTGAGCTGGTCGGCAGTCAGCGGCGCGCGCGGCGCGCAGTCGACTTCGCAACGACTGGGATCGGGAGATTCAATCATGGCATTTGTTCTTACCTATCCAATATCCCTTAACCATTCGCACTTGTCTGCGCCGCCGCGAATGAAGCAACGCGGCGCAGAGCGTTGTCGTGCAGGCAAGCTGCACCGCCAAAGGTGCGGGATCGTGGGTGATCGGTTTGCATGATTGGATGGTAAGCCTGATCATTCGTGGGCTTCCCGTTCACTGGACATTGAAAGGGTCGGCGATCAATTTTCGCTCTCCGTGCGGGACTTCGAGAGACGCAGCGCGTTGCTGACCACCGATACGGAACTCAGGCTCATCGCGACCGCCGCGATCATCGGACTTAGCAGCAATCCGAAAACCGGATACAACAGACCGGCCGCAATCGGCACGCCGAGCGCGTTGTAGAGAAAAGCAAACGCGAGATTCTGTTTCATGTTGCGAACGGTCGCGTTGGAGATCGTGCGTGCGCGAAGGATCGCGCCAAGATCACCCTTGACCAGGGTCACCTGTGCACTCGACATGGCCACGTCGGTACCGGTGCCCATGGCGATACCGATATTGGCCGCAGCCAGGGCCGGCGCATCGTTGATGCCGTCTCCGGCCATCGCGACCAGATGCCCGTCCTTTTGCAGCGACCGCACGAGATCCGCCTTGTCCTTCGGACGCACGTTTCCGCGCACATCTTCAATGCCCAAGGCCCGTCCCACGGCATCGGCGGTGCGCTGCGCGTCACCCGAGGCCATGATCACATGGACACCCGCGTCCCGTAGCGCGTCGAGTGCAGGGCGCGTCGAGATCTTGATGGCATCCGCGACGGCGATCGCGCCGGCAAGGCGGCCATCCGTTGCCAGATACATGACACTGGCACCTTCGCTTCTCAGGTTTTCTGCTTTGGCCGCGACCTCGGCAAGATCGACTTTTGATTCATCCATCATGGCCTGATTGCCGAGCACAATTCTCCGCTCGCCGACGCGTCCCGATACGCCCTTGCCAGTATGCGATTCGAAGTCCTGAGCATCGACCAGGGTCAAACCCCGCTTCTTTGCTTCATCCACAATTGCGGTGGCCAGCGGATGTTCGCTGCCGCGTTCCAGACTGGCGGCAAGGCCGATCACGTCATCAGCCGAATAGCCGTTCGAGAGCAAAGCTTCGCTAAAAGTCGGCCGGCCCTCGGTAAGCGTTCCGGTCTTGTCGACGATCAGGGTATCGATCTTGCGCAAGTGCTCGATCGCTTCGGCATCGCGGAAAAGTACACCGGCCTGCGCGGCGCGACCTGTGGCCACCATTATCGACATCGGCGTCGCCAGCCCCAACGCACATGGACAGGCAATGATCAGCACCGACACCGCATTGAGAACGGCAAACGTCCACGACGGATCGGGACCGAAAAAGCCCCAGACAAAGAACGTCACTAGCGCCGAGCCAAGCACTGCCAATACAAACCAGAACGCGACCTTGTCGGCCATCTTCTGCATCGGCGCTCGCGAGCGCTGGGCCTGCGCGACAAGCTGGACGATCTGCGCGAGCATCGATTCCGAACCAACTTTTTCGGCGCGGATGACGAGACTTCCGCTGCCGTTCTGGGTGGCGCCAATGACCTTGTCATCGACACCCTTTTCGACCGGAATCGCCTCGCCGGTCAGCATCGATTCGTCGATGCTGCTGCGGCCCTCCAGCACGGTCCCGTCAACGGGTACTTTCTCGCCCGGACGCACGCGCAGGCGATCTCCGGTCATGACTTGATCGAGCGGAACGTCTTCGTCGTTGCCAGACTCATCCACGCGCCGCGCGGTTTTTGGAGCGAGGTTGAGCAAGGCCTTGATCGCAGCGGAAGTCTTGCTGCGGGCCTTCAGTTCAAGCAGCTGGCCAAGCAAGGTCAATGAGACGATGACGGCAGCCGCTTCGAAGTAGACGCCGATGCGTCCATGCTCCTCGAACGAGGCGGGAAACAGGCCCGGTGCCAGGGTCGCAACCAGACTGTAGCCAAATGCTGCAGCGATGCCGGTGCCGATCAAGGTCCACATGTTCGGACTGCGATTGCGGATGGACTGAAACCAGCGCACGAAGAATGGCAAGCCCGCCCACAGAACCACCGGCGCGCTGAGAACCAGCTCGACCCACGTCCTCGTCCCGGTAGATAGCCAAGGCAAGTAGTGTCCGAACATGGAAAGAATCAACACGACAACGCTCAGCGGCAGCGTCCACCAGAAGCGTCTCGAGAAATCGCGCAGCTCGGGATTCTCTTCTTCCTCCAGACTGGGAGTTTCCGGCTCCAAAGCCATTCCGCAGATCGGGCAGGTACCCGGGCCGGTTTGGCGGATCTGTGGATGCATCGGGCAGGTGTAGATGGCGCCCTCGGGCGCCTTCGCTGTCTCGAGATTCGTTTCCGGATGAAGATATTTTTCCGGGTCGGCGCTGAACTTCTGCAGACAGCGCGCCGAGCAAAAATAATGAATCTCTCCGGCGTGTTTGACATGGTGGGCAGCGGTTGCAGGATCGACACTCATGCCGCAAACCGGATCGATGCGCGCGTCTGACGCGCCGGGATCCTTGTTCGCGCAACAGGTCGGCGCGGACGCGTCCGACGCCGGCGAAGAATGAGAATGTTTATGAGGATTCATGGGATGCCCTTGATGATTGCGCCGGCAGCCACCGCCCTTGCGCTTTCATGAAGTCTCAACCCTGGACCCGAGTCCAGAGTCAAGCGCTTTTCACTCCCCGATCAACTTTTTGGGTCGAGAAGACCAATGGATGTGAACGATCGACCAGCTTCCGCCGACCGCCTTGAGCACCATGGATTCTGCGCTAAGCAAGGTGAACGGCTTTGCGTCCCTCAGAGTGTGGATTTCGCTTTCGCTGCCGACCCAGACCAGATCGCCGCTGCGTTTGGCCGTGCGATGCAACAATTGGATATGCGCGTCTTTCAGAAATTCCACGTCGCTGCTTGCATGCTGGGACAAGTACTCCTGCCGGTTGCGTTCAGCGTCGCCACTTTCGAGAATCAAAACATCCGGATCGAGCAGCGACTCGACCATTTTGAGATCACCCGCCGTTAGCGCCGCGCTGAAGCGATCCACCGTTTCGAGGGCTGCCTGCACTTCGGCAGATTCCTTTTGGGACGCGCTCTGAATGGCAGAAGCAGCGTCACGTGACGGCGATTTTGAAGCCTCATGTGCGCCGGCGAGCGCACTGGCGAAGAGAGAAAGCGCGAGAATCGGCGCGGTTGTCGAATGTCCTCGATTCATCGTCGAATTCCCCGTGTCACTGATCGTGTTTGTGGGTGTCGGTGGCCGAATCGGCTGGCTTGACCGGATGACTCTCGAGCGTTCCATCGGCATGCCGATGCGTCTTCATCTTTACCTCTCCGGCCTTGTCAGATGCTTTAGCCGCGTGATCGGCGTGCTCGTGGGCATCCGACGAGGCATGCTCGACATCGGCGCCCGCCGACGATTCCTCGTCTGAGTGAAGGTGTTCAGCGTGGTCGTCGTCATGATCGTCCATCCCAGCGTCATGGTGATCGCCATCGTGCCCATCTTCATCGTGATGGTGGGCGTCGCCTTCCGTGTGCGAGTGATCGTGTTCGCCTGATTCGCCACCGCCGTGCGAGTGACCGCCGCTGTGCGCAACCATCTCGTTGTATTGCGCGGCATCCA
>JBBQTY010000150.1:0-10406 GCA_038234445.1 Lysobacterales bacterium | reverse complement strand
TTCATGGGTATCGTCCGGCATGCCTTGAATGACTTTTACAGCCGCACGAAGAGTGCGCGTTAACTGCGCCTGTGAGCCTCCTGACCCGATCTCATGGGCAGCGTTTGAAAAAAGCTTGACCACCGGTCGAAGGCTGTCGACGACGTTTTCATGGACTTGACGATTTGCCACAGGAAGAAAACGCCTGCAGGTGTAACAACTGAGAACGGGGTTCTTTGCACATAGGCTTTGCCCGATGGTGCAGCCACCAATTCCTGAAATCGGTATGCCGTGTGGCACCGCGCCAATCTGCTGCGACGGTGGAAGTGCACGAAGCTCAACACTCGTAATGGTCTTTGTCTTGGCTGTGTCAGCGATCCTCGTGTAGATGGGGGATAGCGACAAGGCTTGATTGACGCGCTCGGCCTGCGAAGGAGATGCCTCAAAGTAGACGTTCGCGGTTAGCGTTGACGCATGCCCTAAGAATTCACTCAGCGAGATGTGGGAGGCACCGGCGTCCGCCAGTCTCTGGGCGGCCGTGTGGCGAAGATCGGTGGGGGTCCATGGCTCACCCAGCAGCTCCGTCGTCAGATCAATGATGACGTGACTGACACGATCTGGGGTCAGGTGGAATAGACTATCCGCTGGAGAGGTTAAGGGGGTATGCCCCGATCCTCGCCTCCTTAAGAACTCGACAAACAACGCTGCCCAGTCGTGCTTGATGCGGCGAGTCACTCTGCGGAGGGCATCTCTATTCCGAAGCTTGATGAGCGGAATCGACACGTGCACGGCGCCGCTTTCATGAAGTCTCATATCGTGAATCTTGATTCGAGCGATAGATCCAGGCCGCAGGCCGAACTGGTGAGATAGCAGAAGAATGCAGGCATTACGTAGCCTAAGGTCGGGAACGCTTGTGCTGCCGCGATCGATTGCCACCTTTAAGTCGTCAAAGAATTCGATGATGAGGCTTTGCTGATCCAGCGGAACAAAGCATTCGCGGTTTCGGACAGTTTTGTAGATGTCTGAGCGTGGGGCTCGTAGCGCGGTTACAAGGTCATGCAAATCCGTCGTCCATTGACCAATAGACAAGTTACACATCGAGTGAATCGCAGATCGCAATGCGCCGGCGACGCTAGCGGTCTCCACAGGTAGAACGAACTCATTCCAGTATTCGGACCAATCTGTCGCGCTTGATATAGCAGCCCTCACAAGGTGGCTGGGTCGATTGAAGAGCAGGTTGGCGTAAGTAACTGCGGAGCTCGGATCGCAACGATCAAACAGATCGGTCACGATGTGCTTGAAAAGCAATCGGTATGTGACAGGCACCCTGAGAAAATCTAATTTATGTTTTTTTCCGTCTGCGTCAACGTGCCACGAATCGGTTTCTGAAAGATGCGATATGGAACGGACTTTGTCATGGAAGTCATCGTAGTAGCGAATCGACCGTGGCAGATGATCAGCTATTTCGGGAGAAGGTAAGTGCTCAAATGAAGGCGCTTCGAAAGAATTCATTTCAATTGACCCCATCGAATCGTCGAAGCGAATCTACGAGGTTGTCGTAGCCGTCGTTCCAGTCTTGAGCAGCCGCCGCCTCAAAGTACGCCCTACCATAGTGACGCGGCATGGGTGATGACGGTGACCAACCGAAAAAGGCACGAAGCTTCTCGCAGGCTGTGTCGAGGTTGTCTCCATGATCGACGTATATGCTGAGCCGATATACGGCGCAGGTATGTCGCAAGCTGTGGAGGGTTACGCTGTGCACTCCACGATCCTTAAGTGCTTTCGCTGCGATAGTCGACAAGCTGCTCGTTGCGATTTCCATGATGCGCTGAAAGGATCTCAAATTGAGCGGCTTGCCTTTTTGAGAGTCAAACAAGAAAGGATGGTTAGCGCGCCTCTTTTTATATGTGCCAACTAGATCAGAAATGATCGCCAACTCCTCCGAAACGGGAAGTTGCCTCGCTGAGTACCTGGTTTTCAACGAAGGCTTTTCGCGCCTTGGATCTTCATTCGCATAGGGAGAGCGCCCCACGTTGACCCAATGGCGCTCCTTGTTCATTTTCACGTCGAAAGACGAATTGATGGCATCAATGGGCAACATCGCGAGCTCGCTCCGGCGAAGGCCCGTGTGCAGCAGGAGGATAAAGATCAGGTAGTTTCGCCAGCGCTCCCTCTCTGAACGGAACGGGTTGCGTGCGTGCTTCGGGTCGAAAATTTCGCATAGCTCGCTCACAACCGAGGAAGGAAGGGCGCGTATTGGAAGAGGCGGCCGCGAAGGGGAGGGTGAAAGTTGGCCATAAAGCCTTTTTATGCGCCGCAGCCGATTATTAAGATCTTTTACTTGTGCTTCTGTACCGGCGCCCATATAAGCCAGCATGTCAAACACAAAACGGCTGGCAGACGTCCACGTCAGGTCTCCTGACACGCCTTTGGCGGCCGCCTCATTACGAACTTTGGTGTAGAAGGCAAGTAGGATTGCCTCAATTGCGTCAAAGTCTGCGGTCATCAGCGTGCGATCGAGATCATCGCCATCTAACAGTTCAGCGGCGCGATAAAGACGTTCGACCGCATACAGATGGCGAATTCTGGTATTGGGCGCAAGCCCTGCCAGAATCACCTCTGACCAAATTGTTGCACAGTATCGTGGGAGGCCGATGGAGTCGATCAAGAGGGCACCTGCGAGGCCCTTCAGTGGCTTGTGCCCCGTTACAAATCGAATTCCCATTTTTCACGCCTCCGGCCATTGATGGTTGTCGTCGGTCCGTCAAGTCTGTCAGTTTTGGGGAAAAATTTTCTGATTAAGCGCTAAAGCAGGCTCATCCGGCTCAATTAGCCAAGTCTTGAAGAAAAGCCGCGCGGTGAAGGAAGTTTTCTCAAAAAGACGACACATTTCGCGATGAAACGGGAGGTCTTCAGCGTCGTGCCGGGAGTTCTTCAGCGTAAGGATGCCGCAATCCACGTAGGCTCTGTATCCTAGATTTCGGTCGCAGGTTTGAGGGTATTTTTACTCGTGAAATTCTGCACATCCCCTCGTTTCATTTGGATCGAACGCTGAGACACGCGATTGGGGACGTGCTCTGTGAGGATGAGACGAAGTGAGTCAGCTATGCTCCTCCCAGAAGGAAGCCATACATCTACAGCTTGCTCGCAGACATGTTTTGTCGGGGTCCGCAATTGTTGGATTTGTCTCTCCCGATCATCTGCCACCCCCGTAACTGGGCTGAGAATTTCGCCATCAGAACTGTCGCCGCATCGGACCGCCGTGTCCACCGATGCGATGAGTAAGAGTGGGCGAAAGATGAGCGCAAGCACTAACGCGATTCAACTTCCTTCAAAACGCGCTCCTGCCCGGCGACGTCCAAACTACTGAACGCGCGAATCATTCGCGCGAGTCGGTCGCTATCGGCGTACAGGTAGGCGAGGGGGACGTCGAGTACCTTCGCGAGTCGTTGCGCAGTCACCAAATCGGCAGCGTGCACGTCTTGCTCGTATCGGTTGATGCGTGTGCTAGCCACGAAAGGGTCCAGGCCTGCGAGGATGCCCAGCTCCTTCTGGGATAAACCGGCATCCGCCCGCGCCTGTCGCAAGCGCTTGCTGAAAATGGATGACGAGTCGCTTTGGCGGGGCATGGAAAACTCATAGATGGAGACACCTACGAGATTCGTTGCTTTGCCAAGCCACCGATACTACGATATTCGTAGTTTCTTCAGCAACTTGGGATCACGGTCAATCGGCCGAAAGATTAGGAAGCCACGCCCATGCTCCTGCAACTCGTGTTTGAGGATCAGTGGTGCATACCTGTACTACTGGACGATAGGCTCCGGGAGGCGTTGGATGCGCAGCGGGAGCGTGCACGGCAAGGCGATCTGGACGCGGCTTTCAGCGAGCGGATTTCCGTTAGCGTCTCGCAGTCGATCGGGGCATGTTTGGATCCAGACCTACAGCTCCCGACCGATAGTCAGATGAAGTACGCCACCGACATTGCGCGTGAGCTTGGCGTTTCTTTGTCGGCAGATGTCCTACGGTTTAGAGGATCTGCGCATGAATTCATAGCTCGTTTTGAGGATGCATTTCGCGCGCGCAGACCCAAACGTACCGGTAAAGCACCGACAACCGATGGATGAGGATGGAAGGAGTTTCTCTAGGTTGCAGATTCGCCATCGACTTCGGCCTAGATCTGGTGGCGTCGCAAGTTGGCTTCCCAGAGTCAGTCGTAGGTGTGCCAGCGCCGACCGCCAACGTCTTCATTTGCTGCACTATGGGTTCAACGTCAGATGAGGAGAGCCGCCATGCTGCGAGGAAGCACCGGTGGCAATGCCACCCAACGCATAGTCATCCAAATGAGTGACGAGGAAAAGAAGGTCATCGTGGAGAAAGCTAGGCAACTCAATATGACCGTTTCTGAGCTGATGCTTCAGGGCGCAGCTGAGTACGCACCCATTGATGAAGGTTTGGTTGGGCTGGCAGTGGCGGCGCAAGCATCAGCTGAGCGTTCAATTGTTGCGATTGACGACAGCACGCGTCTCGTCACCGCCAGCAACGCACGCATTGCAGCGATGGAAGCAAAGGCGAAAACGGCTCGCGAAAAACTGCGCGCTCAGATGGGGTCGGCGTACGCGGCCGATTGAACGAGCCGTTTTCAAGGGTACGCTGAAGAACTCCCGGCGGCCGAATTTTTCACTAGTGCACAATGAAGTGCAGCGCGTTCGATCGCACGGGGACGCCAATACGCGGGGCATAATCAGCGTCGTGAATCAGGTGCGAATGAACTGGAGTTCTGCGGCTCGCAAACCACCAGCCATCCGCACCGCACCGGATCACGTACCAGCACGCCACAGCGCATCATGTTTCCCACAAACTCGTCGATCGGCTCGAAGAAGTTCGGGATGCGCTTGTTCTCCTCGGGGGTAAAGAACCACGCCCAAGAAAAGCGCATGCGATGGCCTCGTTGCAGCGCCTCGCAACGCGCCACCCACTGCGCTCGGAAAAGTGACCACAAAGAGTCGTCCGCGCCGTAGGTTTCTCTCACCCAACGACCAAGCTCGGCTTGTTCGAATGCATGTCCCGCTGGCTTCCCCGCAATGAAGCGCACATACGCACCGGTCTGCCATAGGTGCGGATGTGCGTCGTATACCCAACCCAGTGCTGGGATGGCCTCGAGATACGTCTTGGTTGTCTCTTCGGTGACCCAGTTCGCTGCCCTGCAAGCATCGGCGCGGTCTCGCTCCAGTAGCAATTGGTACTTGTGGCTGATCGCTCTGCTGGAGGTTTTCTCTTTGAGTTCGGCGAGAGCGCCCAGATGGGGTTCGCGTCGCTCACTGCGGTACTGCGCCTTGCGCATCTCACGCGCCTTCCGCTCCGCATCGCTTTCAGCTTGCCGTTTTTTGCTCCGGGCCTCGGCTTCGGCATTGGATTCATTCTTGGCGCGAATGGTCTCTTTCAGTTCGTCGCGCGAGCGCCTCCAGTCATCCGTAGCACCCGGATGGGAGATCCAGATGCGATTACTTGCCGTGTTCAATACCAGGTGTTCAAAAAGGTCAGGATCTTCTGCCTGATCGGCGGTGATCTTCGACAGGTCGATCTCCAACATACGTTGGCCATCGGACTGCACGTTGCGGGTCTTCTGATCGCCCACGGCGTGTGTCACGCGAATCTCAATCAACAGCTCGCCGTCCAGATCCTTGCTTACGACATCCGGGCGATAGTCGCCGCGCTGTACCTCAGGCTGCGCCTCCGACAACGCGATCATGTTGGCGGGCATTTCTACCCGCCGTCCTTGATGCAGCCACCCGCTGTCGTCCGTAGCCTCAGGTGGGTTCGGCATGTCTTCATTGCCGTTCCAGGCAGGAAGCATAAGAACGCGTCGATCGACAATCAGCTCTTTTGCCCGGCGATGAATGGACGACTCGAACGCGCCCTGACATGCACGATCCACGTGGTGCGCAAAGTGGGGACGCACTTTCTGGCCGTGATTCTTGGCTATCAGGGGTTGCCCACAACCGAGGCAATCGCAGCCGCACGCCAGCCCCGTAAGTACATCGCGTGCGGCCCACATTTTGCCGTCGCGAAGGCCATACGGCACCCGAAGAAGTGATTTGACTTGGTTCATGATCGCTGGACCTCCAAACTGTGGGATTGGGGGAACGATCGGAGTTGTTGATGGAAGGAAACAGGTCAAAACCAGCCGAAAGCGACCAATCGCACCTTTCGGCTGCGCAGGAGTTAGTCACCTGGCTGCGTCAGGAAGGCGGTAACCAACGGATTCCACAGGTATTGACGCTCCTGGCTGAGAACACCGTGGCTGCGCTGCGGGAAGGACGCACGCCGCCAGCAGCCGAAGTTGAGTCACTCGCCCAGCAACATGCCGACGTCTACGGTGGGGGCTTGGGCGACAAAACGGCTGGTCGCTGGCTTCGACGCAGTGAGGTGGAAAGATGGTGGGATGCACGTCTCCCGGCCATCGCGCAGGCGTGCCGTCGCGCGGGCTTGAGATGGCTGCCGATTCTTGCCATCAAAGCAGGTGGGGGGCGCAGCAACTCGACGGAATACCGGCTGGAGTTTGCCCTGCTGGACGAAACTCAAGAGTCAGAGTCAACAGAGCCGGAGCTTGAAACGATCGGCACTCCTCGGCACGACGGCATCATTCATTACCAAGTAGATCCCGCGCGATCGTCGCCGTGGGTATGGTGGCTTTCCACAGTTCCTCAGTTTCGTCTCGGTTCGTGGCGTGGGCGCCTGCTCTTCACGATGGTTTTGGTGCCGATTGCGTGGGCCTTATTCTATTGGGTCATCGCAGGCATGACCTTGTGGCCCGATCATCCGATCTCATCGAGGAACCTGCTTACGATCATCATCGCGGCCCTCCAGACTTGGTTGATATGGTGGATCTTCAGCCCACTGAGCCTGTTGCCGTGGCAGCGGGTCACGCGGGCGCCCGACGTAATGCTTAGCAGCGATCAGATGTACGGACAATTTCGTTTGATCCGCGACACACAAAAGAAAACGCCGGGCGGCTGGTTCAGTGTGGTTAGGCACTGGGGGGCTTGTCCGATTTGCTCAGCAGACGTTGATATTAGATCGGGATCACCGACCTTTCCAGGTCGTTTGGTAGGGCGTTGCTCCGACAGTCCCTTGGAGCACGTTTTCAGTTTCGACCCTGTGACCCTCACTGGCATGAGCCTTATCAACGATCACTCAGCCCCACAGCCAAGGAGCGGCAACGTATGAATGCGAAGATTTCGACGGACGTCGAGCTGGCCCGTGTCATCTCTTCAGCGATCGGAAGGGACTATGAAGAGGGATCTCGCTACATCCAGACTGTTCCGAAGCATGCGCTCGTCATGTTTCGCCATGTTCTCGAAGCGCTGTGCGACGTCATTCAAGAGCGCTCTACGCTCGAATTTTGCGCAAACGCTACCCTGTTCGAGACAATCAACGAGTTGAAAGAACGTAGCGTCATCACGTTTCGCGACGCTGATACGATGCAAAAAGTGAGGATCGGTGCGAACAGCGCCGCGCACCGGCAGTTGAACAAGAAGCAGGCGTCTGAGCGTTCCGATGTCGGCCTCGATGTGCTCCCGGAAATTGCGAAAGAAGCTCGAATTAACTTGGTGTCATTGCTCAAGTCGTTCTACGAGGAAAAGTCCGGAAAGTCGCTCCCACATGAGATCGTATATGAGGAGTTCGATGATCTACAGCTTGGCCACGACCTTTACCTCGCCTCAACAACATCAAACGCGGCGGACAAATACAAGGCAGGTCTGATCTGCGAAGCGCTGTCCGAACGCGAGCTGGCTAGCGCCGAGACATTAGTTGTTTCGGCTAGGGTCAAGCATCAATTTGAGTTTCTGCGGCGACAGGCGGCATTGTTCTTTCAGGTGGCCGATCAAATCGAGCCCAACGACGACGCGCGCTATCGATACGCCTTGGCAGTCTGGGAAGGCTTGCTTGACGCCGATCGAAAAGCTGAGGCTTTCGAGGCTCTCCGCCTCATAGCAGATCGCGGACATGCGGAAGCCTGTCTGTATTTCGGTGTGGCGCTTAGCATCGATGAATCGAAGGTCGACCAAGCTCTCACCTATTGGCGACATGCTGTCGAACTAGGCAACGCCCAAGCCTATTTCTGCATCGGTCAAATCTACCTTGACGAGGGAGCGCGAGGCCCTGCGTACGCTGAGGTCATTTCCAACTGGAGTGCCGGTGTCGAACTAGACGATCCCGATTGCCTCATGGGGCTTGGACGCTTGTACTTCGAGGGCGAACACATCACCCAAGACCGCGAGAAAGCGGACAGTTACATCACCAGGGCTGCGAGTCTTGGTCACCGAGGCGCACAAGGATTCAAAATGATGTACCTCGATGGCGGACTTCAAGAACTTCAGCGGACAATGGCTGAAGTCGGAAAGAACATAGCCCGTGCGCGCGCGGTCAAACCTAAACCAGTGACTAGTTACAAACAGCCAGCGAACGGGCTATGTCCATGCAAATCCGGTAAGAAGTACAAGAAGTGCTGTGGCGCCGGACAGCCTCGAAAGTTGCCGTCTATACCTCCCTTTGGCGCTTGATTCATTCATAGAGGGCTGCTCTAAGATGATATTTTGATCATAGCTTTTACGCTATGATCTTACCTCGACAGGAGGAATGCCTTGGGGGAGTCACGACTCAACACGGATGCGGGTTTGCGCGTCGTGGAGCTGCTGCTGCTCTGGGAAGGGCGGGTGCGCAATGCACGGTTGCGGGCGATGCTGGGCGTGCACTTCACCACCGCCAGCCGACTGGTCGCTGCTTATCGTGATCTCAACCCGGGCGCGTCCGAGTATGAGGCGGCTACCAAGAGCTATCTGGCAACGCCCTCGATCAAAGCCGTTCTCACCGATGGCACAGTAGAAGAGTACCTGGCCCTCGTTGACCGCACTCGCCTCGGTACTGATCCCGTCGTGCGGGTCCACATGGATCTTGGCTGCATCGACTCAGCGCTGTTTTCGCTACTTCATTGCGCGTGTGAAGACGGCAGCGGCATGCACATTACCCACGGTTCCATGCGCAGCCCGAGCCGCAGCGGCCGTGAAATCTGGCCGCATTCGCTGGTGCAGGCTGGTCGGCGTTGGCACGTTCGTGCCTGGTGCGCGCAATCGGCTTTCTTCCGGGATTTCAGTCTTGGCCGCATGCGTGATGCTCGGTCACTGGATGCGGAAAGGCCATCGGAAGCCGATCCCGCAAAAGACACCGCGTGGCAGACCTTCGTGGACTTCCGGTTGGTCGCCCATCCCGAATTGTCCAAAGAGCAACAACGTCTCGTGCAGGGCGAATACTTCAAAGGCGCCTCCACGCGTGGCATGACCGAACGAGGGGCTTTGCTTCCTTATCTGGTCCACGACTTACGCGCAGCGCTGGATGTCGCCAGCGAGGTACCCCCGGCATATCAGTTGGCGGTGGCCGAACCTCAATCGCTCGCGGCATGGCTGCTACCCGTAGACCAGGGCGGTTGACCCATGCGGATTGACTCCAACCAATACCAAGCCTCGCTAACCCCCTCTATCTGGAACCATGCTTTGAAGCAGTACCAAGCCGATCTCTCCGCCGGTTCACTGATGCTCCCCGAAAGCCGGGTCATCGCCGGCCTGTTGCTACAG
Organism: Lysobacterales bacterium; assembly: GCA_038234445.1. Classification (GTDB taxonomy): domain Bacteria; phylum Pseudomonadota; class Gammaproteobacteria; order Xanthomonadales; family Rhodanobacteraceae; genus Dokdonella. The sequence goes on along the minus strand of JBBQTY010000150.1, from coordinate 795 downwards.
CATCCTGATGACCTGGCTTGGGGCCACGCTGTGCGCGTGGACAACGTGCTTCAGAAGTCGTCGCCTGCCACCGCGGTACGCCAGGCCCGACTGATCCGGTTGCGCCTGGAGACCATCGATCCGTCGGTGTGGGTGCTGATCAGGGATGGAGACAAGGAGACCGCGAGCCAGTTGCTGTTCGCCGCAGCACTCAAACATAGTGAGCTACTGAAGGACTTCCTGCGAGAGGTCGTGGCGGATCACGTCCATCGACTCGAACATGTCCTTTCCGTCAAAGCGTGGGAACCATTCCTGCACGATTGTGCAGCCCGAGATCCGGCCGTGGCCACGTGGAGCGCCTCCACCCGAAAGAAGCTTCTGCAGGTGATCATCCGCATGTTGGCCGAAGCCAGGTATCTGGACAGCACCCGTTCTCTGCGCTTGCTGCATCCACATCTGCACCCAACGGCTCGGCAGGCATTGCTGGACGTTGATGAAGGCGAGCTGGTGAAGCTCATGGAGCTGAACGCATGAGCGACAACTTCCGTGAGCGCCTCAATCGCATCCTGCCGCGTCTGGCTTCGGCGGACTTCCTCGCCAACAAGGGGCTTGGCAACGAAATCGGTTTTTGGATCTTCGACTATCCCCCCGAGCACGAAATGGAGATGCGCAGCTTCGTCACTGAAACCGTCATTCCCGCTTTGGGCAAGCACCAGCTGCGCCCAGCCGTCGTCAACCTGTTCGACCTCATCGTCGGCCTGCTGGAAGACAGGAACCTCTACGACCGCGTTCTGGATATCCAGGCCAGCAAGGGCA
>JBBQTY010000149.1:0-10433 GCA_038234445.1 Lysobacterales bacterium | reverse complement strand
GTTCACCAGCAACACGATCCTCGACGCGCCGATCCCCGACAACTGCAATGGCGTGCTCGAGGTCTACGGCAACAACCTGTTCGACAATATCACTGGCTGCACGTTTGCCGGCAATGGCGGCGCAGCGTGGGACTTCATTGCCGGCAACTCGGTCGGACCGCTGCAGGACAATGGCGGCCCGACGCTGACGCATGCGTTGTTGGCTGGAAGCGAAGCGATAGATGCAACGACCGCGCAGGGCTGCATCGGTGAGGGCGGCATACCATTGCCGACCGACCAGCGCGGTGCGCCGCGTATCGCGGGCCTTCGCTGCGATGTCGGCGCGTTCGAATTCGGTGCGGTCAACGACCGCATCTTCGGCAATGGATTCGAATAAAGGGGGCATTGGCACATCCATCACGCCAGCAATCGCGTTTGCGCCGCTTGCGAGAACTGGCGAGCTGTTTTCATGCGTGGGAATCCGGAAAGCAGAATCCGTAACATCCACGAGTCAAATTAACCAAGTGTCGGCCCCCATTTAGGTTGCTGACGCGCTCAAAAGGCCCCATCAATATGCAGATCAGACTCCATGTTGCCCTGACGGCCATTGCATTTTGCGCGAACGCGCACGCGCAGTTGACGGTTCGCAGCGGTACCGCTGCGACCCCGCCAGGCCTTACGACTGTGCGAGACCAATTTCGCAGCGATCTTGGCGGAGGTTCCACAGCAGGAGCCAACGGTTCGTTTGGTGGACTACGACGGGAGGTCAACTGGGACGGCGTGTCCGCGGGCTTTTCGGCGCCGAACAGCTACCCGCCGGATTTCTTCAATGTCATGTCACCCCGGGGTTTGTTCGTTGCCACGCCAGGCACCGGATTTCAGGTCAGTGGTGCCGTCGGTGGGACGGTCGCCATCAATTTCGGCAATTTCAACGCCGGCTACGCGTTTCAGCCTTTCAGCGCGCAGCGTATGTTCTCCTCGGTTGGCAACAATGTTTTTGATGTGTACTTCTATGTTCCCGGCACATTGATTCCCTCCGTGGTGGATGGTTTTGGCGCAGTGTTTGAGGACGTCGATCTGTCCAACACCACCAGCGCACAGTTCTTCGACAACGCAGGTATGAGTCTCGGCACATACTTCGTACCCCCACTGGCTGGCGGGCTATCGTTTCTGGGCGCGTTCACTACAAATGGCAAACGGAACATCGCTCGCGTTCGTGTTACCAATGGAAACGCGGCGATTGGAGCGGACGACAACGGCGCAGGATCCGACGTCGTGGTCAACGACGACTTCATCTATGGTGAACCGCTGGATACACTTTTCGCGGACGGGTTTGAGTAAGGTTATCCGCGGCAGACCGTGACATTCGCAAAATCGAATAGAGCCCAAGTCACCCGTCAGAAATTTCCTGCGGAAGCCGTTCGGTTGAATGGCCACGTTTTTTCATGACAACCGCGCGGCGCCTTTCGGTCGACTCCGAGTCACCTCGTGCGCCGGAAGTCGCTAGGTTTTCATAGGGTTGTAGGGTTTCAGGAGATGGGTTTCAGCACAGAGGTTCGGCACACCGAGAATTCCGACGGGACAGAAGTTCGGGATACCAATAATTCCTGCGTACGAACCATTCCATGCCTCAATCGATTCTGCGGTCTTTACGAACCCGGTGGTTGCATTGCTATTCGAAGCCATCCGCGAAGATGACATCGTTGTTGGGCGGCGCGGTGACGAAGAAGATTCGGCTGCTGGTGCTGGGCAATAGTCCACTGCTGCCGGCGAAGCTCGCGGTCAGCGTGTAAATGCCTGCCGCTGGCAGAATAGCGTTACAGCTTGCGACGCCCGTCGCATCGCTGCTGCCGGCGCATGCGGGTCCGGACAGCGTGTAGCTTAGCGTCGCCGCCCCGACCGGTGGAGACGGATTGCCGGAAAGATCGGTCAGGCGTGCGCGCAACACCACGCTGGTGCCGGCGATTCCGCCGCTGCTGGATAAACTCAGGTCGATTGTCGTCGGGTGATTTCCGGCCGCCCAGACAATGCGGGCTGGATTTGACAGCAGCACACCCTGGCCGCGCACTGTACGGGCATAAACGGTGTCGGTTCCGGCGGCTGCGCCGATGTAACTGAACTCGGCGCGCCCGCCGGCATCGAGTGGCACCACGCCCAGCGCCACGTTGGCGCCCAGAACCTGGAACGCGACAGTCTGGCCAGGCAGCACTGAACTGTTATTGAGCTGCGCGACGAGCGTACGGCTGCTGCCCTGCGGCGGGTTAGGTGCCACGCTGGGTGGCGACAATGCAAGCGCGGGCGAAGGATTGGTGGCGCTGAAGCGACACGCCCCGCTGTCGGGTGTGATCTTGTAGACCGTGTCGCTGGCGGTTGCATAAAGGCAACCATCCGGCCCGATGGTGCCGGAGCTCATTGCGGTCAGCGTCAGCGGCGTCATGGTTGGCGTCGGTCCGCTGATGTCCACCAGCTGTAGCGGATTGGGGCTGACCGGGCTCAGCAAGATCAGCGACTTCGCCGTGCCGTCGGGTAGCACTTCGCCGACCGTGACCCAGTACAGGGTGCTCACGCCCGGTACCGCGGTGACCGTCGCCGGCTGCGCGGCTGCTGTGCCGGAAACCTTCAGCAATGGTGGTGCCGGCAGGGTGTAGCTGCCGGCCACATACAGCGTGCCGTCAGGCGAGAAACTTAACGTGCCATTGGGTGAACCTGGCAAAGTTGTGTAGACGACGACCGCGGTGGGCCGGTTCGGATCGGTGTCAGAGGGATCGGTGAGGCGGTACAACGACGGATTGTCGAGGCCGCCGCCGACGCATTGGTTCACGAAGAACAGGTCTCCGCTGGCTGGATCCACCGCCAGCCCGCTGGGACAAGTCAGGCCGCTGGCCACCACGCGCAGCGTGGAACCGTTGGCCGGACTGAGCTCGACGACAGCGCCGCCGGCCAAACCTGACGAGGCGGTACCCAGCGTTGCATAGAGACGGCCATCCGCGGTCTGCACCGGCTGACCCAAGGTGATGCCGCCGTTGGCGATGGGCGAACTGGCAGCGCCACCGGCCAGACCGAGGCGGAACACGTCGCCGCTGCGGAAATCGGTAACGATCACATGTCCACTGGTATCAAAAGTGGGGTTGGAGGCGCCCGGGCAGCCACCCCAATTGACGCCGCCATAGAAAAAATTTTCTGCGACGAATCCGCTGGCAAACGCACTCATGCTGTAGCCATTGGCAGGCGAAGGGGTCACCGCACAGCCGGCGTTGCTTGAGTCGATGAAGTCCACGCTGGCCGAGCCCGGCACCGCAAGTTGTCCATCGTCCACATCAATCGCGCTGAAGGTCACCATCTCGGCCACCAGATCGCGTACGCTGAACTCGATCAGTCCGAAGCCGTTGGTAACCGCCGGCGATGGGCCGCTCACCGTCGCATGTGCCGCGCCAGTCTGCAGTACCACCGTCTTGCCGGCGGCCGGTAATCCGCGCCCGTCCTTGAGGATGACCAGCACGCTGGCTGTGCTGCTGCCGTTCGCAGTGACGGGGCTCGGGAATGCAGCGATCGATCCGGCGACTGCCGGTGGCGGGACGAACGCCAGCTGGATGCTTCCGAGCGCCAAACCGTCGCTAGTGTCGACCGCCGCCAGCGTGACAGTCTCGACAGTCGCATCGCTCACGCTGAACTGAACAGCGCCATTGTCTGCGGTGGTCATGGCCGTGGCCGGGGTGATCTCGGCATTGCTGCTGCCGCTTACTGACAGGCCAATGGTCTTGCCAGCTACCGGCAGGCCCACCACATCGCGCAACTGAACCACCACCGTGCCGATCTCGGCTCCGTCGGCGGCCACCGTGGCTGGTATTGCGTTCAAGGTCGAGCGCGTCGCGCTCGCTGCACCGACCGGGGTGCCGCTGAGCTTCACGTAGAGCTGCGCGAGGTTCGGCGAGCCCAGACCCACGTGCGCAAAATCACTGGCGAGTTGGACTGGACCATGCAGCGCCGGCGTGCCCGCCAATGCATACAACTGAGGATTGAGGAATCCGAGGTTGTGGCCGAGGCCGGCGTTGAGATTTGCAATGATGGCCGCCCACAGCGGCGCCGCTACGCTGGTTCCGCCGTAGACCAGGCCGGACGGACAGCCGCCGGCAGCAGCTTGGCAGATCACCTTGCCGTTAAGGACCGGATCGGCCGCAGCGACGAGATCAGGAACCGAGCGGAAGTTGGAACCGGTGAAGCCGGTCTGGTAGGCAGGACGCGGATAAAATTGGCTCACTCCGAATCCACCCTGTCCGGTCGGCGGATTGCTACCGCTGCCATCCCACCAGCGCTCTGTGCCATACAACGGCGCCGGTCCCCAGCTGTAGCTGGAACCGCCGACCGCAGTCGCATTCGGACTGCCAGACGGTACGCCGATGGTGTTGGGGCTGCCGTTGAGGCAGGTGCTGCCAGTGTCGCCGCTGGCATTCAGCACACTGGCGCCCGAGGCCGCGAGCGAGGCCAGCACGCTATTCATGCTGACCAAGTCGGCCGGCGCGGTCTGGTTCTCGCAATAAGTCCAGCTGTTGCTCACGACGTCGACACCATCGGTGAGCATGCGGTTGAACAAAGCCTGGAAGCTGCCGAGCGCGAACGGAGTGTCGTAGACCACCACATTCGCACCGGGCGACAGAAACGATACCTGCGCGATGTCGACCAGCACTTCGTCCTGGTCCGGCCCCAGCGCGGCACCACCGCTCAGCTTGACCTCACTGAGTCGATCGATCTGCGAAGGGGCAAAACCCACCAGTGCCAGCCAGCCAGCCACATCGCTGCTCAGGAAGCTGTCAAATTCCAGCAAGCCGATGATCTGGCCAGCGCCGGGAAGCGCGGTCGGCCCACCCGGATTTGGGGCGTAGGGGCTAATCGGCGTCGGCCCGCCGGGGTATACAAAATGGCAGCCGGTAATCTTGTTTACTGCACCGCCGACCACGATGCCGCCGATCCCGGTGGTCAATCCCAGATCGGCCTGGATGGCCATGACTGTGAAGGCACAAGCAATGTCATACAGCGCCGCATCGAGCGCGTAGGTCAGTGTGCAGGCCAGCTGCAAGTCCGGCGTGTAGATGCCGTTTGCGTTGCGCATGCAACGATCAAGCGAGCGAAACGTGGAATTCAGATGGACTGGAACCGCCAAGTCGGTCAAGCCGACGATGGCCTGCACCCGAGCGGCAACCGGACCCGGTAGCGCTGGATCGCGATCATTGGCGCGAAACGGTAATCCGTCGCTGCCGAGATAATCGTGCAGCTCCAGAGCGAGTGCTTTTTCCACCTGAGCGTGCGTGCTCTGAACCCTCAACACCAACCGGTTCGACGATTCCTCCAGGATGGTAAAGCCCTGGCCGACAAAGTAGTCCTTGACCAACGAATAGTCGCCCGCGCTGGGCCCAAACCGGTCTGACACGACGTTTGCAGGCAGGAATTGCCGGAAGTCCGATGAGGCTGGATCGGACTGTCGCGCCAGCAGTTGCTCGAAGCCAGCCGGGTCGTTACGGTTGAGAATTACAGTCAGCGCCAGCGGTTCAGTCGCTGCCTTGGCGCGATCCGACTGATCGATTTGAGGATCCCGCAGGCGTGCGGATTGCAGCACCGGCAGAACGTGGCCGGATAACGTCACGGACTGCGCGGCAGCCGTCGTGGCCATCAAAAAAAATGCGGTAAACATTGCCAACCGACTCAACAGACCGTTCATACGTGAACCTCGTCTACGAATCCGCTACAACTATGTGATTGCGCAAGAAGCTTCAAAAACCGGAAAGCATCCGACGTGTCGCGATTTGCCATCCTGGCGTTTGAAATCAGCGCTGCAAACTCAGATGTTGACGCGCCGATCTTGACATATACACCTGTCATCGCCAAGCGCACCGACTCGCCTGTCGATACTGACTAGATCGAAATGATTGGTTCAGTCGGGCTCAATCGGGACACCCACTATCCATCATTCGCCGTCCTGACAAATTGTGTAGTCGATTCGTACGGTTTATTTGAATGAAATCAGCGACGTATCCGTTAATCATGCCGCCGACGAGGTTGCGATAACTTGACCAGACTGAAGTCGGTGACTGGGTGTCACAGCGGATCGGGACACACACACGGCGACTGTGGTCATGGTTCTTCCGTTATTGCCCGGATTCCGCTTCAGCTCACGACTGACCGTGCTCGGTGGGCACTCAATGAGACGACCAATCCGTGCGTTAGAAACCCCGTCAAGATCCAGGCGCTGGATCCGGTAGGGTTGATCCTCGCTCAGCTACGATGAGTTCATGTGCAACTCCACTTGCCGGCGAAGGGGCGGTGCCTAACGAACCTGGGCCACTTCACTGCCTTGAGTCTCGCACTTCGCAATTGAACTCACCGGACTTCCCGGCTGTCGCTGCCCTTTTTTCCTAGCCTTTTTCCAATTTCTTGTGCATGCGCTGATAGTCTTGGCGATACTTCTTTGCCAGCGATTTTTTGGCCGACTCGTCGAGTATCTTTCCCGCGAGCTGGAAGAAGATTTTTTCCTCTTCACGAAGGTGATCGTGCAGCGCTTCGGACAGTTTTCGTACATTGGCCATCCACGCGCTGCCGGCGTGATCGGGGGTTTGCATGTCCGCGACGATCTTGTCCATCTTGTGGTGATCGGCCAGCGCGTCGCGCGAGGAGTCCAGGCTGCGATCGTCCATTAGCATTGGGATGTAAAGATAACGCTCCTCTGCCGCTTCATGTGCGGCCAGCTCGATACGCAGCTGGGTGAAGAGACCCACACGATGTTCACCGACGCTGGATTGCATCAGCTTGCGTATCAGCGACCGCTGAATCTCGTGACTTTCGCGCAGGGATTCAAAGATGTTGTTGATCATGGATTTTCCTCCGATGGGGCAAAGTCGCGCCGCGGAGTACGCGGCTTCATCCGAAGAACGCTTGCAAGAGCAAACGCTTCAGCTGGCTCGAAGTTGGAATCGTGTTCGGCGCGAAGTCTGAAACGCTAGAATTCCCCTCTGGCGAGGATTGCGAACATGAGTAGGTGCTATTCGGTCATGCTCAAGAGTGAAACATGGCGGATATGAACTTTGCAGGAAGAGAAGCGAGACACCCGGGAGAAGAAGCAGGGCGGCTGGAGCAGCGGGAGGGATTGGCGGTAAGCACACGATGACACGACACTCTGCAGGCGTCCCCGATGTTGTCTGGACCGAAGGGCTAAAAGTGGGTGTCCCGGATGCTGTTTGCCGGCAATGGCGGCGCAGCGTGGGACTTCATTGCCGGCAACTCGGTCGGACCGCTGCAGGACAATGGCGGCCCGGCGCTGACGCATGCGTTGTTGGCTGGAAGCGAAGCGATAGATGCAACGACCGCGCAGGGCTGCATCGGTGAGGGCGGCATACCATTGCCGACCGACCTGCGCGGTGCGCCGAGTATCGCTGGCCTTCGCTGCGATGTCGGCGCGTTCGAATTCGGTGCGGTCAGCGACCGCATCTTCGGCAATGGATTCGAATAAAGGGGAATTGTGGAAACTCGGGGGAGTTCCGGTATTCGCCAAGGTCCATCGAAGCATTTAGGTAAGTGGTGAACGCCGAGGGTTCGTCGGGGGTATCCCGGTTGGTATTGGTATCGATTTCTCAAGAGGGAACGTTTAAGGATCCTGCGTGTCCAAAAAACCTCGAAACACTCAGCAGAAAAAGTGTCTGCCTTGATCTTTCCCCCGAGAACAGGAGTTTATTATTGATGAAGAACACCATGTTGCCGCTCGCTTTGGCCGCCGCAGGTCTGTTTGTACTTCCCGCCATTGGCCAGGCCCAAGCGCTTGATGGCGCGTTCGTCAACGGCAATATCGGCAACTCAACGCTCGATAGCGGTCCGATTGACGACAATGACACCAGCTACGGCGTCAACGTTGGCTACCGCTGGGCGGTATCACCTGAAACGCGGATCGGTTTGGAAGTGGGATATGTTGACCTCGGCAAATATTCGGGATCAGTCGACATGTATACAACCCCAATCTCACCAATCGGGACGCTGCCGCCTGAACCCACAATTTCCGCTGTCAACGTGACAACTGAGATGAACGGCTGGACGATCGGCGCCAGTGGCCGTTTCAATCTGTCGCCAAAATGGCATGTCGGCGGTCGCGCCGGATTCCTCCGCGCCAGCGTCGATTTCCGTGCTCCAATTTACGAATCCGACGGCTCGTTCGTGCTGGGCCACCATGATGACAATGCCGATGGTTGGTACGCTGGCGCGGGCGTCGGCTACGATTTCAGCAACCACTTCAGTGTTGGACTCAATTACGACTACTACAGCGCCAGAGCATACGGATACAGGATGAACCCCGATGTCGTTTCAGTAAGTGGCGAGTTTCGCTTCTGAGGTTTTAGTGCGCTACCCGACGCGCGATGCACAGCAAATCAAGTCGGGTTCGCCTGACGCAGCGATACGGTGGCATGAGTTAGCTCACTCCTGACGGACCACAAATCAAACGCGTCGACGCCAATCAAGATTCTGGTGTTCCGGACATTGATTGCAGCCAATGCCGTGCTCCAGTCACCACGGCGTTGTGCTGGATGTTCTGTTTGTTGGTTTGAAACCGCTCAAGCTGCAATTTCATGACATCCTTCCAGGCACAAAGTTGACGTGCGAACTTGAGGCCGCCCACTGTCGCGTGAACGTTATTTGACGAATGCGCAGAAAGGATGATCCCTGAGCATGGCCCACGTCGTATGTAACCCCGTCACCAACTTTTTTTCGACGGGGTATACGAGCATGTGTAGCAAGCAATGGATGAAACTGGCGGCAGCATTGGGCCTGGTATTGGCTTTGCCGACGATGGCGCACGCGGCTGACGGCGGGTTTTACGCGGGCTGGGGCTTTTTCGGAAGTGGAAAGAATGTCGTGCCGTTCGATCTCGGCGGCGGTTTGACCGATATCGCAGCCGGTACGGTGGTGGGACCGGACGGCGCCATGTATATCATCGGCACAGTCACCGGGAGCGACGGCAAGAACCATTTCGGTGTGGCAAAGCTTGATGTGAACGGCATTGCCGATACCAGCTTCAGCGGCGATGGAAAGAACGTCTCTATCGAAGCTGATGTTACGGCGACCAGCGTTGCATTGACCTCAGACAACCGCCTGCTGGTGGCGGGCTACAAGGTCGTCAATGGCACCGATTATGACTTTATCGTCTGTCGCTTCAGCGCCATTTCGGGCGCGAACCTGAACTTTCCGGCTCCTACCAATGCCCCATGTGTAACGACCACGTTTTTGCCGGGCACGCAGGATATTGCGCGTGATATCGCGATTCAACCCGATGGAAAATTCGTCCTCGCTGGAACGACCGGCATCAATTCGCCCAACGATCGCTATGCCGCGTTCGCGCGATTCGAGGCGAACGGGCAGCCGGATACGGGATTTGGCAACATCCAGGGCTCGAATATCTCGATCATCCGCAACAACAACATTTTTACCAAACACGGTATCAACGCAGTTGGCATCGCCAGCAATGGCAAGATTGTCGCAGTCGGCTCTACCACCGTCGTGGGCAGCACTGATATCAGTGCGTTGGTCATTCGCCTGAATGCAGACGGCACTCAAGACGATCTCAGCCCGACCAAGGAATATTCGTTCGAGCGCGACAACAGCAATTTTCGTGATACCGGGCTCGAAGACATGGTGCTTGTCGATTCTCCGAATACCGCCGAAGATGAAATCGTGGCGAGTGGCTACGTTGAGCTTGCAAGTGACGTCAACAGCGGGATGATCGTCAAGATCAAGGAGGGTGTGTTGGCGAACACGTTTGGGAGCAGTAGCGGCTTCACCAGCATCACTCCGGCTTCGGGTGATCTTGACTTCACCGATATCACACGTCAGTCCGACGGCTCATTCGTTGTCCTCGGAGTGCGACCGGCCAGCGATGCACTCGATCTGGACGTTCGCCGGTTCACCTCAAGCGGTCTTGTGGACACCAGCTTCGGTACGAATGGAGCCGTCACGTTCGATATGGGTCTCAGTGGCCAGCTCGATCTCGCAGCCGGCATCGTTGCGAAAGGTGACGGCATCTACATCGCAGGCTATTCCTACATTTCGGTGAGCAACTACGATTTTGTCGCCGCTAAACTCGGCAACGATCGCATCTTCGCCGATGGTTTTGAATCGCCCTGATCTGATCGCAACTCAGGTTTCGAATGCCGTCCGCGCAAGCAGGGCGGCATTCGTCGTTGTTGACTGCCGGTCTGGCCGCAGCACATCAACGATAGGCAAGCCGCCATTCGCCTTCGCAGCGCATTGATATGGTCATCCAGAATCACAACAGGCCAAGCTGACGCTGATCTGGCAAGCGACTACAAATTGTGCGTGTCTCAGTCGTTGCTGCCTAACGTATTTCTTCGATGAAGATGATGCGCCCGCCGCTGACCTGAAACTTCACGGTCTTGCTGCCGATGCGGTAGAACCAGTTTTCA
>JBBQTY010000148.1:0-10433 GCA_038234445.1 Lysobacterales bacterium | reverse complement strand
TTCCGTGGCGAGGATCGGACTACCGGCGGCCACGCGACCGACGAGGGGCAACATAATGGCCGCCGGAGTCCTTGAACGCTGATTCAGACGCAGACCACGATGCGGGATGCGTTCCAGCGCGCCCTTTCGTTCGAGCGCCTTGATATAGTCTTGGGCCGAGCTGTGCCGGGCGAAGCCCATGGCATCGGAAATCTCGCGCAGCGTCGGCGCGCTGCCGCGCTCATCCAGGTGCTCGCGGATGTAATCCAGCACGCGGCGTTGATTGTCGGTCAGCTCGTATTCGTCCATACGTACTAATGTACGTATATTGGTTCAGACAAGCAAGTGGCTTCGATGGGCGCGTTCTGCAGCGGGTTTTTTCCGGCATTTCCGCACCGACGGCACTGCGATCGCTAGTCCGGACTATTCGTGAAATACGCGCGCCCTCGCTTGTCCCCTGCATCCACACGATTTTTCGCTCATTCGGTAATAACGCCCGCTATTGCCTGAATCGCGAAAAGCCGCGTAAATCCACCGTCCTGCGAACGTATCACGCGTATTCATGAGTAGTCCGGGCTAGTGCGTTTTTACAGCTCTCGATAGTCCGGCTAAATGGTCCATTGCTGAAATCTCAGGTTGTGTTCTCATAAAGATTCCGTATTGACGAATAATGTTAAATTCCTTCGCCAGGGCGCTTGGGGCCGTTTTTCCTGAGACTCACGTCCAGAGTGAATCACGGCGTGGTCGTCGGCGCGCATCGCTGCTTGATGGCCAGTTCGCTGATCGCGGCGAGCTTGAGATCGCGAGGCAATAATTGCATTTGTGAATTAGTGTTAGAGTCGGTTTGCGCATTGGACGCTGTGAGGACTGCCGCGGCGCAGTCATCCATCTTGGCCAAACTTTCCGCACGTATCCACAGGGCCGCGAGTCGATCTCCAGGTAAAGCATCATGATGTTTTTCAAGGATCCGCAGAGCTGAGTCGGCCTCGCGCAGTGCGTCGGCAGGGTGTTGATGCAACAGGGCCAGCTTCGCCCATTGCACGTGCAGGGGTGCGCGCTCCGGATGATCCTCTGCATACTCGCGCTCGAAAGCAGGCTGCCCGGCGAGGAGATGGACCTGCGCCGCATCGGGGTTGTTGCGTGCGAGCTCCACGTCAGCCAGCAGCAATTGCGTTTCAGCTTTTCGCAAGGCGGAAAATTCTGCGGGATGCGCAACGATCAGCGCTTCCGATCGCGAGAGATGAATGATTGCGCTATCGAGATCGAAAGCGCGCCAGGCAACCCAGCCGCGCTGACGCCAGAAGTTCTCCTCGGCCGCAGGCTGCATCGGCTGGGCGCGTGCGAGAAGCGTATCCGCATAGTTGAACAGCTCATCGCAGCGATTGAACAAGCCGTGCTTGGACAAGATCCCCGCTGCCGTCGACAGGGTATCCAGGACGAGATCTGGATTACCCTGCGCTGCAAGCCCGAGGATACGGGTGGCCGAGGCCTCGGCGCGTGCCCTTGCTTCCTGCACATCTTGCGTAATGACCAGCAGCTTGAGGAGTTGGAGTTGCTGATTCGGATCGGAGTCCGGCATGCGTTCGGTGGCTTCCAGTGCCGCCACGAGTATCGGCTCGGCTTCAACCTCGTGTCCGAGGTTGACGAGACCGTGAGCGATCTCGCCCAGAGCCTCGTGGATCAGCGCGGGATCGTCGCCATAGTCTCGCTGCAAACGTTGAGCGGCCATTTCGAGGAATTCGCTTGCGGCCGGCTCCCTGCCCAGATAGTCGCGTCGATTGGCGCCGCCGAGTACACCGAGCATGGCCGAGAGATTCGCTTGCGCACTTCTCGTCTGGCGCTCGGCGATGCGAGCTTCGTGCAGAGCCACGAGCAATCCGATGGCCAGTGCCAGCATGACGCCGGCAACCAGCGACAAGGCCCAGCGATGTTGCTTGAGCAACTGGCGAGTGCGCGCCCGCGTGCCGCCAATGCCGCTGCGTAGCGCACGATCCGCCAACCAGTCGGCGAGATCATCGTTTAGCGCCAGTACGCTCGGATAGCGTTCGTGTGGCACTTTCGCCAGGGCTTTTTGCACAATTCGATCAAGATCACCGAGTCGGTTGCTACGCGCCCTCGGCAGCGCGGCGGCGTGGCTCAGCGATTGCGGAGTTTCTGTGAGTGCCGACTGGCTCCAGCTCTGGCGTCCGGAATCCGCCAACGCATATGGGGAGTGGCCGCTGATCAACTCGAACATCAACACGCCCAGCGCATATACGTCAGTCGCGGTCGTCGTGCGCTCGCCGCTGATCTGTTCTGGAGCTGCATAGCGGACGGTCAAGGCGCGGGCACCTGTCTGGGTTGCGTCGACCTCACTGTCATCCAGCAGCTTGGCGATGCCGAAATCGAGCAGCTTGGGCTCGCTGTCGAGTCCGACCAGAATATTGGCGGGTTTGATATCGCGGTGCACGATCAGATGGCTGTGCGCGAAGGCGACGGCAGCGGCTACCTGACGCAGCAGCGCGACCCGTGCTGGCACATCCAGTTGCTTTGCGATCGCCCAATCCGTGATTCGCTGACCGTCGACGAACTCCATCGCCAGCCATGGCTGTCCGTCCTCGCTGACTCCACCGTCGATCAGCCGCGCGATATTCGGGTGGGACAAGCGCGCGAGTAGTTGCCGCTCGCGCAGGAAGCGCTCGACCAATACCGGCGACAAGGTTTCGTAGCGCACACGCTTGAGAGCAACTTGCTGCTCGAATCCGCCGCTGCAGCGCTCGGCAAGAAAGACTTCGCCCATGCCGCCGCGGCCAATGCTGTGCAGCAATTTGAACGGTCCAAAGACGACGGTAGCCGCCTCGGCGGGAACGCGCGTCAAATCGGTTTCCATTGCGTGCGAAAGCAGCTCGCACAGCCGTCCATGCAAGTCGGCATCGGTCCGCTGAAGCGCCTCGAGATGGGCTTCGCGGTGCTCTGCCGGCAACTCGATGACGACGTGGAATTCCATGCGTAGCGAATCGAATGCTTCGCGCTGATCTCCCCGACTGCTCATCGACAGAGGCTCCGCGACGGCTTTGTGAAATCTGCGGCGTGGATGAGTTCAGGCATCCAGGCGCTGCCTCAGCCAGGCGCGGGCCATGGCCCAGTCCCGATATACCGTGCGTTCGTCCATTTCGAGCAATCGTGCGACGTCGCTGACCTCAACGCCGGTGAAATAGCGAAGCTCGACGATCTGCGCCATTCGCGGGGCGAGTTCGGCCAGCGCGTTCAGCGCCTGATCCAGCGCTGGCAGATCGGTATTTTGCTCGATCGGCAGCGCCATCGCCTCGATGAAATCGACGCGCTGCCAATTCCCACCGCCGCGCTTCTCGCGATTCTGTGCGCGGGCACGATCGATCAGCACCTGACGCATGAGTTTTGCGGCTGTCGTGAACAGATGCTTGCGGTTGCCGATGTCCAGCGATTGCGCGCCGAGCAGGCGAACAAACACGTCATTGATCAGCGCCGTCGGTTGCAGGGTTTCGTGGCCTTGATTCGCGCGCAATTCGTGCACGGCAATCCGACGCAACTCGGCGTAGACATGGGGCAGGAGCGAGTCGAGTGAGTCTTGATCACCCTCCTGCCATTGCCGCAGCAACCCGGTCACGTCGATGTCGCTGATTGGCACGCCTTACGATCTCCCGTCCATAAAGACCAGTTTAGCTTGATGGGCGATGGACTGCGGCTGCTCATATCCGTTCCCGGTTCAGTTCCATCAGGCTCATGTCAGGTCGCGGCGCCTTCCGACGTATGCCCCCTGCAAGCCCCAATTCTGGAATACCGAATGCCAAACGGTCAGAACCTGCGCAGCCGAATGCGCCGCGTCAGCACCCACTCTTTTTTTTGCATGACATTGGCCCTGTTGAGCGAGGGCGCCGGTGCTGCCGACTTGATCGTGGACACAACCAGCGACGACGGCAGCGCGGCATTTGCGGTATGCGACAGCGATCCCGACAACAGCAATTGTTCATTGCGAGGGGCGATCAATGCGGCCAACGCCAGCAGCACAGACAACACGATTCTGTTCGCGATACCGGTGACCGATGCCGGCTATCAGGCAGCGACGCAGCATTGGCGGTTCTCGCCGCTCAGCGCCTATCCGGCGATCCAGGGCGACCTTGTCATTGATGGATACAGTCAGCCCGGAGCCGTGGCGAACACCCACTCGCCCGATCAGGGCGGAACCAATGCCGTGCTCAAGGTTGAGCTTCGAGGACCCGGCGGAAACAGCTTTTCCGGCCTGTCCGCGGGCTTCTCGAGCCCGGCATTCCGGGTGAGCGGGCTCGCCATCGGCGGTTTCGCTGTTGGCGTGGACCTTAATGGTTCGTCGAAAACAGTGGAAGGATGCTTTATCGGCACCGACATCACAGGAACTCTTGCCAGCCCGAATGAGGTAGCTGGCATGCGCACTACCCAACCCATTGCGATCGGCGGCGACCTGCCTGTCGCCCGCAACGTTGTTTCGGGAAACAGCCACATCGGGATATGGCTAAATTTCAGCGGGAGTTCGCCTGACCTGTCCGTTCGCGGGAACCTGATCGGTACGAATGCGGCAGGGACATCGGCACTGCCGGGGCAGGATTATGGAATTTTCGTGAGCGATTCAATCACCGACGCCGTGATTGGGGGGAATACGTCGTCAGCGCGCAATCTGCTGTCCGGCAACGAGATCAATGCGCTCGCCGTATCCACAACCGGAAGTTCCGTTCCGACAGGCGAGGTATTGCGGGTGATCGGCAACTATTTCGGCACCGATTGGAACGGAATCCTGCCGCTGCCAAACGGCGTGTTTCCCGCATCGCCGACCCAGCCCCAATCGACCATCCAGGTTTTCAGGCTTGGCGACTGCAAGATTCGCATCGGTGGCGATGCGCCGGGCGAAGGCAATCTGATCGCCTTCGGCGCAGCAGCAGGGGTGCAGGTTGCGACATGCACCGGCGCGAGCATTCTCGGTAACCGATTTCATCGAAATGGAATCGCAGTTGACCTCTCAGTCAGCAGCAATGCCGACGGTGCCACGCCGAATGATATCAATGACGTGGATGCGAACCAGCCAGGGACTGGCGGCAATCGCTTGCAGAATTATCCCGAGATAATCGATCTGGCTCCGATCAATGGTGGCGTCGATCTGCAGTTGCGCTTTCGCGTCGACACGGCGGTGGCGAATGCGACTTACCCTCTGCGGGTGGATATCGAGACAGGACGCGGCCGCCAGCCTGAATCATTGATCCTCAGCACGAGCATCGTCGCTGCCGACGCCCAGCAGATTCAGACGGTGACGTTCGCCGCCGCCGCGTTGACCAGCGCACTCGTGCTGTCCGTCACCGATGCGGCCGGCAACAGCAGCGAGATTGCCAGCGACTGGATCTTCGCGGATGACTTCGAACACTGAAGGCGCGATCTGGATCACGATCTTGCAAATGTCAGCTTTGCGCACGCATGGCGTATGTGCATTTCAGAACACTCAACCCGATCATCACGAGGAGCCATTCATGGCCCGGTCTACAGCCATTTCTTTTCCAACGCTGAGTTTTACCCTGCTGCTCGCGGTCAATTGCGCCTGCGCCTGGGCAGCGGGAGAACTCGATACGAGCTTCGGTGACCTCGGCGCCGGCGAGCGCAGCGGCATGATGAGCTTTCCGATCATTTCGGTTGACCCATTGGCAACGCCGGACGTGCCGCCGTGGTCCCAGGTTTCACCGTTCAAGATTTTGGCGTTGAGCGACGGTCGGTCCCTGGTGCTGGCGAATGCCGCCACACCGTATGATCTTCCGATCAGCACGTCATCCGTCATCACCGTCGTTCGTATCGATGCGAACGGTGAACTGGACGCGTCCTATGGTTTTGGCGGCCGCGCCGTGATTTTCGTCGGTGAGGATTTTGACTGGCGCGGCAGCGATGCGGTGCTGCTGACCGGTGATGCGGTCGCCATCATCGGTACGATCGACAATCCAGATAACAGCAGCGACATGGCGGTTTGGAAGATCACCTCCAATGGAGAACTTGACAACAGTTTCGGCAATGCCGGTTTGCGTCGGCTGCGGCGTGGCGGCATGCCCTCGGACGAGGGCAAGGCACTGACCCTCGCCAGCGTGAATCTTGGTGCGGCTGAACCATTCAAGGTACTGGTCGTTACCGGCAACGTGCGCGATGGCTTGAGCGGCAATCACTCGCTGGGCGCCATGCTTGTGAGTCCGTTCAATGGTGGTATCTGTGGATTCAGCACGGCCTGCGGCAACGTCGTCGGTGGTGATGTCGGGCTTCCGACCGAATGGCGGATGCTGCGCATCGTCTCCGACCTGTGTCCGAATGGCGCTGACATTGATGTCGCCGACCTCACGGCATTCCCCGCCGGTACCGGAACCAACATTCCAATCGTGTTGCGTGGCTGCGGCGATACCGCCGTGGTCAAGCACACCAAAATCGGCAACTTCGGCGGTTCCCTGGCGTGGGGGAGCAACGCGGCCTACTCGAACAATGCACGGTCATTGATCAGTTTCGGACCAAGCTTCAAAACGGTAGCAAACGCGATCGCATTCGCGCCCGTGGAAGGAGCGTTGGGCACCGAATCACTTGTCATTGCCGGCTATCGCGCAAATGCCGATGGAAGTCAGCCGGTGATGCTCGCTGCACGCCTGGACCGCACCAGCGCCTTTACTGCGACCTACGATCTCCAGATACCGGGCTCGCCGTTCGTGAGTTCAGGCGCATATGCCGACAGCGTCCTGGTCCAGCCGGATGGGCGAGTTCTGCTGGGTGGAGGGTACGCATACTCGACGTTCACCTATGGCGATGCCGCGATCTTGCGAATGACCCCCGATCTCGGCGCGGACGCAAGCTTTGGCGGCCTGTCAGCGAGTCTGCCGGGACGCAACGGCTACGGCCACTTCGGCAACGGCAGCGATCGCGACAATCGTGCCAGCAGCATGGCATTCACGGCTGATGGAAAGCTCGTGTTTGCGGGCTACATGTACGACAGCGATGACGGCGCGTCGCGCTACGGCTCGGTCATGCGAGTGACGCTGCAAAGCGATCGCATTTACTACAATGGATTCGATTGAGAATTCCCGCTAAGACGACCACGATCTTGGCTGAATCGACAATCCAATATGGTGGAAATGAGCGTGTGTAAATTACTGCGCGCATTTCCACCTGGATGAATCACTGAGGGCGAGGACCTGCGCTTGATGTCAACCGACGTGACCCACAGATATGCTTTTTTAATATGTTTATTTATTAGTTATTTAGATGTATTGATACGCGTTCGTTTGCAGCGCGGAGACATGAAAGCCCGATTGTTGTGACTGGTTCGGGCCAATTCTTTCTCCGGTGGTCCACTTAAAAGCAATCGTCTGGGTCGCGTCCCAAAGGATCGTGAGCGCATAGGTGCCGCGACTGTTAGCGGTATGTTATTCCCGATCTCAGCAAGCCTGCGGAACCGGTTGGTGATCCCATTGGGGAGTCCAGCCATCACTAGATGCGATGTGGTTGGATCAGTGAATGCATCAATTGAATGCGCGCCATTTGGGGTTGACGCTGCGACGGTCTTTGCGGGGCTCATCGCAAAGCGGCATGAAAGTTTTCAGGGGCGTAACTATGCAATCCGCATTCCCTGGTTCTATTCATCAGGTGTCTCTGGATTGATCGGATCCTCACGGATGATCGTCTCATGCAGCCGACCGATCGGAATTCCGAGCAAGGTGATCTTGTCGAGGTTGTCGATTGTGCGGCCGTCGGGCAATAGGGTGAGGGTCTGATGCATGAACATCGGACCCTTGATTCGATAGCAAATCGTCAGGCGATTGCCTTTCATTTTGCCTTTTACCTTGCCAGGAGCGTCGCTCAAAGTGCCTGCATAGACTCCAGGGGCAATGGTTTCGAGGATCCAGTGCCGATCGTTTGCGGGCTCGCCCTCGAACGCGATGGTCTGGTCCAGTCGAAAACGTCCGTCGGGCTGGATCGCTCCGTGACTGTCAACATGAAAGGACTTTTCCTTGCTGAAGAGCAATTTCAGGGAGCCGTTGCCTTCGCTGTGCCCCGCGAACAGTTGTTGCGCTGTGACCTCACTCGTCGCCGCTTCGGCGTAGCCTTGGAGGCAAACGAGCAACACGCCCAGCGCAATATTTCGATTGAAAAGGTTCATGATCATCAAGTCAAATGCCGTGCAAGATCGTGGCAGTATCAGCGCCACGGCAGCGCGCCGCAACCGCATCTTCGGGACGTTTCGATTCAGCGCTGCGTGAAGTTGATTTCACATTGCGCTAATGCGTTTAAGTACTGAAACGCGAATGCTACACGGCCTCCTTGCCAGCTGCGGCGTTGGACACAATGCCGCCCCACGGTGGTCATTTTCCTACGCTAGCCGCAATCGTTGCCAAAGCAACGAACACCCTTGTCGGTTTGAGGACCAGCTGGCTCGGCGATTTGGTCCGAATACGACGAACAAAGGCCTGGCGGTATCGACCGAGAGTTCTTCGTCCGTCCACCCTGCGAACATCGATGTTCGATCAGGTGCAATGCCCGCAGCAGCTGTGGCTGCCCTGAATATGCACGAGATTTGCGTCATCCTGTAATTCTGCAGTATCGCAACTGGCTTTGATCAGCGCCAGGCGCGCTTGATTCAGCGAGACATCGCCATCAATCTGGATTTCGTAGCTTGAAGGCTCGCTGCGCACGCGGGCGTCGGGATCGTATTCGCGCACGGCTTGCATGATCGCCGTGGACATGTAGTGGGTGATCGGATTGGTCGTGGAAAACAACATGACAGGCATCCTCGTGAAGGCGTCGATGAAATGGAAACGCCCCAAATACATGGACGTTGAGTTTCATCATCGACGTTTCCTCCACCCATCGCCTTGATCGGCGTCAAGCCACGTGCTGATTGCGGCTGAGCATGCGGTCCATCGCAATGAAGTCGCCGAGCAGCGGGATCGATGCGGGTTTGGCAACCCTCGAGGCTATCGCCGATTGGTCGTGATCTGGCGCCAGCCTACTGCCAATACGCCGAGCGCCATCGGCAGCAGCAAGAGATGCCAGCGCAGCGTGGTGAGCGGAGCTGCCGCTACGTTGAGTACCCACGCCCCTTGGATGCTGAGGTAGGCAGCTGCCAGCAGCAGCAGTTCGAACAATCGACCGTTGCGTGACAGTGCGCCAATGGCCATACCCCAAATCACCAGCGAGAGGCCAACCACCAGGGCGGCAGCGGCGACTTGCGGTGCCACCACGATCATTCGCAACAGCGTTGGCAATGCCAGTAGCCAGGCGAGACCGACGCCAACAAAAACGCGCGCAGCGAGCAGACGCAGGCGCATCGCCGGTGCCGTGAAAACCAGTTCGGCGGTGCGTGTTTCGTGCTCGCGCAGGATCAATCTCGCGAAGATATCGAGAACCCATACCCAGGTGATTATCAGCGCAACGGCCATGCCTTGGACCGGAGCAAACGCCTGGACGCCAAGCGTTACCAGCAGGGCCAGCCACCACCACGCGCGGCGGCGTCGCAGCGCAAGGCGTATTTCCGCAGCCACTAGCGCGCCGAACGACGTGCGTTGCAGCGGCGTCAAGACGATTTCAAGCCATTGCATGCGCGCTCCGGAGCCAGGAGCCCGTGCGGCACGACTCACATGCGCCGCGAATCGGTCCAATAGCGGTACCGCCGCAGCAAGCACAATCAAGGCCAAAATCAGCCAGAATCCTCGTGCGGCCAAATCCGTTGTGTTGACCGTCCAATGCGTCCAATCCGCCAGCACGGGCGGTTTGCCCTCCAGAGATTGCGAACCGATGCTCAGGCCCATTTTCTTGGCGGAATCCAGTGTCGACCACGCTTGGGAAAAATCGTGCTCGGCAAGCATCACGCCACTCTGATCGCCCGGCCAGGACTTGTCGGCCCCCGTGACATTTGATGCCTGCGAAAGTCCCAGCGTGAGCAATACCGCCCACAGAATGAAGTACACCACGTTGCCGGCTGTGCGCCGCAACCACGGCACCAGATCAAACCAGACGGCCATAGTCGCCGTGACGGCCAGCGAGGGCAGGGTAAGCACGATGGTTGGCTTGAGGAGTTCAATGAGGTCAATGTGTAAATCTTCCGCACGGACCCATTGCATGATCAAGCCGACAATCAGGCCAGCGGACATCACCAGCATGAAAATGACCATATGGCTCAGCCATTTCGCCATGAGATAGCCTGCGCGACTCATCGTGGTCGCGACCAGCAACTGCCAGACGCGCGTTTCGAGATCGCGTACGACAGTTCCGCGAACCAGATAGAAACCGGCAAGTGACAGCGAACTGCTGTATAGCAGTGCCACCACCATGCCGATCCACGCACTGGAGTAGCGCCCGCGCATGCTGTCGCCGAATGAAACGGTCAGATAGTCCATGTCGGCTGCGGGAAAGCTCCACCACATCAAGGCGGCCAGACCCGCAATCAGCAACCA
>JBBQTY010000147.1:0-10487 GCA_038234445.1 Lysobacterales bacterium | reverse complement strand
TTCATGATATTGGTGCCCAAGGGGGGACTCGAACCCCCACAGCTTTCGCCGCTACCACCTCAAGGTAGTGCGTCTACCAATTCCGCCACCTGGGCAACGCTATCAAACTCCGTCCTTCCTCGCTTTATCCGGCTGCTTCGCATCGGACTTGGCTGGCTCGGAAGCCGGCTTGACCGCAGCGGGTGCAGGCATTGGCACTGGAACGTCAGTCGATGCCGGGGCCGCCGTCGAAGCCGCCGGAACGGCACCAGCGGGCGCCGGCACCTCCGGAGCTGCAGGAGCAACGCCCGCCATCACGCCAAGATCGTCCGATGTGCCGCGAACGGCAGCAGGACGACTGTGATACATGCCCATGCCGAGGCTGAGCAGGAAGAACAAACCAGCCAGAACCGCCGTGCTGCGCGACAGGAAATTTGCCGAACCACGCGCACCGAAGACAGTCGAGGAAGCGCCACCACCGAAACCCGAGCCGGCATCAGCACCGGCACCACGCTGCATGAGAATCAGCGCGATCATCGAAACGGCAATCAGCACGTAGAAAACTTGAGCAATGATCGTGAACATCTGAATCAGGAACCCTGGTTTGCGGCAGACGCTGCCGCATGACATATCACAAGAAAATCGGCCGCCACCAGCGAAGCGCCGCCAATCAGTCCACCATCGATATCGGACTTGGCAAACAGTTCGGCAGCATTGGCGGCCTTTACGCTGCCGCCATACAGGAGGCGCAGCGAGCTGGCTATTCTAGCATCCTGCTTTACGAATTTGTCACGCATGAATGCATGAACGACTTGCGCCTGCTCAGGAGTGGCCGTTTTTCCTGTACCAATCGCCCATACCGGCTCGTAGGCGACCACGGCGTTTTCGAAGGCGCCAATCCCGGCAAGCGCCAGCACCGCGTCGAGCTGCACGCCGACGACCGCTTCGGTTTCTCCGGCCTCGCGATGCTCGAGCAATTCGCCGACACAGAGAATCGGCACCAATCCGGCAGCTTGAGCGGCGACGAACTTGCGCGCGACCATGTCGTTTGACTCGCCATGGTATTGGCGGCGCTCGGAATGACCGACCAGAACATAGCGACAACCGATTTCGCTGAGCATGCTGCCGGCGACTTCACCGGTAAACGCACCCTGCCCGTGTTCGCTGAGGTCCTGCGCGCCGAAAGCGATCGAGGTATTCGCATTTGCCGAGATCAGCTCGGCCAGATACGGAAACGGCGGAATAACCGCGATATCAGTACCTTCAGGCAGGGCGGCGGCCAGGCTGGCGACAAGCTCGGTCGAGCTGGCGCGCGTGCCATACATCTTCCAGTTTCCAGCAACGAGTTTGCGGCGCATCGGTTGAACCCGGGGATCCGATCGGGCGCGAAGGATAGCGATGCAGGCACGCTGCGGCAAATTCCCGGTTTTTGATTACCAGTCAACAGGCTACCGGGTTACCCTCCGCACGACCCCTCGCATCGAGCGCGAATTCATGACACAAGAACCCCGAACCGCCCTTGTCACCGGTGCCTCGGCCGGCATTGGCGCAGCATTCGCGCGGGAGCTCGCGAAGCGAGGCGCGAATCTCGTGCTGGTCGCACGCAGGCTCGATCGACTCGATCGACTCGCCAGTGAATTGCGCGAAAAGCATGCGATCGAGGTTGAGGTCATGGCCTGCGATCTTGCCGACCGTACGGCTGCGGAAACGCTCGTCGAACGTCTGAAACAGCAAGGTATTATCATCGACATGCTGGTCAACAATGCCGGCTATGGCGTCACCGGCTACTTCGTTAGCCAGCCGTGGAGCGCCCAAGCCGATTTCATCCAGGTACTGATGACTGCGCCAACCGAGCTCTGCCATCGCCTGCTGCCCGGCATGCTCGAGCGCGGATATGGGCGCATCATCAATGTCGCATCACTGGCTGGACATATTCCGGGATCGGCAGGGCAAACACTCTATGCGGGCGCGAAGTCCTACCTGATCAAACTTTCACAGGCGCTGCATCTCGAATACGGCCACGATGGCGTGCACACCTGCGCGCTATGCCCGGGCTTCACTTATTCCGAATTCCACGATGTCACCGGCTCGCGCGCGATGATGTCGAAACTGCCGAAATGGATGTGGATGGACGCGGATACCGTCGTCCGCCAAGGTCTCGATGCCGTCGAGCGTGGCGAGGCCGTCTACATCAATGGCCGCGTCAATCGCGTGATCAAATCCCTGCTCAAGCTGATCCCCGATCGACTTGCCCTGCATTTGATGGGAGGGCAGTCGAGGAAATTCCGCAAGAAGTCTCCGGACTGATTGATTTCCGGAAACTTCCCTGCCTGCCATTTCCCGGCTCAATCAGTATTGCCACCCCGTGCTCACGGAGCCGACTCCAGATGCGGGTACGACGAAGCTGTGATTGCCACCGTTTTCCCAGCTCACGCTGCCATCCGCTCGAATGCGAATGAACTTGTATTGAAGGGTCTTGCCGGCCGGCACACTGACCGTCAGCCACCAGTTCGGATAGGTGCTGGCGTTGGTCAACATCGCGCCGACTGCAGTAGCTGGCGTCGTCGACCAATTGCCCAACTCAACGGTATTTCCGGTCAAGTAGATGTTGTCACCGGGATTGGTCGCAATCGCATTGGTGACGGTGAAGGTAACCGGGACGAGCTTGGCCTGATAGGCCGTGAAGTTGAATCCATTGGATGCAACGGCGCTTCCCGATCGAGTCACGCTGACAACCTGAGCGCCTTGGCCGACATTCGGCACACTGGCGACGATCTGCTGGTCGCTCCAACTCGTGATCGCCGCTGTCGTTGTTCCGAACTTCACTCCGCCGGTCGTTGCGCCGAAGCCTTGTCCTGAAATGATCACCTTCGTTCCTGCTTGAGCGGCAGTCGGCGTAAGGTTGCCAATCTGAGCGGTCGCAACCAATGGATCACGCTGCCACACCGATACGCTGTTGGCTGGCAACGCGAAGTTAAGCGTGCTGTATCCGCCCGTAACCGCCGACGATGCGCTCAGTGCCACGCCTGAAGTCAGCCCTCCAAGATAGTCCGCGTAGTTGCCAGTCGGCAGTGAAGTAACCAAGCCGCTGATGGCCTGCGCGGCCGCTCCCTTGTTGATCGCCACCACCACGACACTGCCGAAGAACTTGCGCTCGTAGATGTAGACATTGCTGTTGATCCAGCGTTGCGTCACTGAACCAAAGGCCAGCGCTTCATTGGCATTGCGCAGATCCGAAAGCTTCTTGATCAACTTGAATGCCGTCGTCGTCTCATTGAAAGCCGGCATCCGACGCCGGTTGTCTGGATCGTTGCCGCCTTCAAGATACTGTTCGCTTCCATAGTAGATGCAAGGAATTCCGCGGGCAGTAAGGATGAAGGCCAAGGCTTCATGCAGATGCTGATGCTTGTTGGCGCTGCTGTCGACGGTAAGGAAACGCTGGCGGTCGTGGTTGTCGATGAAATTGACGAGATCATTCTGGAAGGCAAAGTCATTCTGTTGCTGGGTGACCACGTCATCAAGACCCATGAATGAGCCGGCTTGGGCAAACACATTGCTGGCCTTGGTAAACAAGGGGAAATTAAGTTCCGCGATGCCGCTCTTGTTGCTGAATTTCAGCATATCGGCATAGAGCGGATTGCCGCTGTCATCAGCCACCCATTCGCCAAAGATAAAGCTCGTGCGATTGCTGTAGATCGTATTGGCGAGACTGTATTGCCAGCCCCAGTTCACGTGCTTGGTCGCATCGATGCGAAAGCCATCGACCCCATGATTCTGCAGGTTGCTCACCGCCGCCTTGAGCAACGCGTCGACGCTGGCGTTTTCCTGATTGAGATCGGTCAAATCGAACAAGGTGAGGTATTGGGTTTCGTAGGCCGAATCGAACTGGCCGCCTGCAAGGTTCGCTCCTGTATGAAAGAACCCTCCGGGATTGCTTGAGTAGTCCGCCTGAAAAACGCCGTTACTCGAAAGGCCGCCATTTTCTCCCGAGTTGCGCACATTGGAATGGTTCGGCGCAAAATCCACGATTACCTTGATGCCTGCGCTGTGTGCCGCTGCGACGAAATTATCAAAAGGCAACCAGCTCCGAGCTGCGTCGGTGAAATGCTCGTCGGGGTTCTGCGTATCGCGCATTTCATAGCCGTGATAGGGCGCGGTCGACCCGTTGAGTGCGAGCAGGTTGCGATTGTCGAGCGGCGAGGTGACCCATACCGCTGATACGCCCAGATTCTTCAGATAGTCGACCTTCTGGGTCAAACCCTGGAAATCTCCGCCTTGATACTTGCCGAGGTCGTTGCCGCTCGCATCGAAGAGTGGATCATTCACGTCGTCGTTGGCGCTCGACCCATCGAAGAAGCGATCCACAAATACTTGATAGATCACATCACGGTTGTAGCCCGCGCGCAGACTCTGCGCAGAGCTCGACCCCGCAGCAAGTAAAATCCCAAGCAGGATGCAAAATACGCCCCCTCTCAAAACGCGCGATTGAACGGAACGTTGCAAGTTGGACGAATCGGCAATCAGATCGCTCATGGGTATCTCCTCGGATCAAGGCGCAGGGTGGCAGCGCGCTGGTAAATCAGCGCGATCGCAGGATTGGATCCATCGAGATGATTTTCCGCAGAAGGCCTCGCAGCCAGTTGTGCAGCTCATCTCGCCTATGCGTCGAGACTAGACCCGCCAATGCGGCACAACAATAGATTGCATACGTATTCAACGGACACAGTTCACAACTCTCTTGATTGCATTTTTATTTTTCGATGCAGCATTCGGGCCAACGTTCATGGTAGCTGCCGCCAGTAGCTTTACTACCAGGTCGGATCGGATTTCATTCATTTCCAGAATTGTCATTCGACAGTGTGGCTTGCGAGGCCTCACTCGCCGAGTAGGCAGGGCACCGATCACTTTCCGACTCTGGAATGCGAGCTACTGATGTTCAGTGAACTGAGTCGGCTGGACGCAATGGGCAGGCCAGCGCTCAGTTGCATCTCGCTTTGCTGCACCCGCAATCCGCAAGCCGGCAACACATCGTCACTACCTGCGACGAAAATCGGCAGAATCGGGACACCGATTTCGTTGGCGAGCTTGAACACGCCGATGTTGAACCCGCCGACGATTACGCCCCGAAGCGCTAGCTCCGAGTGCTACTCCTCCAGCAGCGCATTGATCTCTTCGACGATCTTCGGCAAAGATTCCTTCGAATAGCCTTCCTGGGTAAATGCGACCAGGCCTTCCTTGTCGACCATGACCATGTGCGGGTAGCCAGTGACGCCATAGCGATCAGCAACACTGACTCCTCCACGATCTTCGGTCATGATCATCGTAAAACCCTTCATCCTTCCACGCATCGCGAGGTAGTCCGATCGGTCCTTGTCGGTATTGATCGCCACGACAGCAATCCGTTCCTTTCCTGCCTTGCGTTGTACGCTCTCAAGAATCGGCAGCTCTTTCAGGCAATAACCACACCAGCTCGCCCAGAAAGTGAGTACGACCACCTTGCCGTGATAGTCGCTGACATGGACCTCACGTTTGTCTTTGTCCGTACCCAGTGCATCCGGCGGTGGCTTGCCGCGAACGGTTTGCGCCACAGCCGTCGCGCTGACAAGTGTGAAGAAGGTCAGTACAAGCAAAATTCTCACGGCGTTCCTTTTTGCTTGCAAAACAATGTGTTCACCTCACGATGTATGCGTGTCATACATCGGCGTGAAGATTGGCGAGGCTATCGAAGTCGCTGCATTTCAACGATGGCCTGCCGACTGCGCAACGCCAATTGCTGGCGATCACCTTGCAGCAGTCCCTTCGTCGTAATCGGCGCTCCCGCACTCAAGCGTATCTGGCCGGGTCGGACACGGAATGCGCAAGCCGGCAACACGTCGCCGCTTCCAGAGATAGCGATCGGCAGGATCGGAATACCCGCTTCAATGGCGAGATTGAAAACGCCGCCCTTGAACGCGCCGACGCGACCATCGTGACTACGCGTTCCCTCAGGGAACGCACAAAGGCTGTGACCCTCGCGAAAAAGTTCGACCGCATCGTGGAGGTTGCGCGACGCATTGCGCGCGGATTGGCGCTCAATGAAGACCATACCCATCGCCCTCGCATAAGCACCGACAAACGGCACGCGCGCCAGCTCCTGCTTCAGGACAAAACGCAACGGCATCGGTACCGCCCTGAACAATACGCAGACGTCGATCATCGACTGATGATTGGCAACAACAATATAGGGCTGCGAGAAATCGATCGCATCGAAACCCTCCAGATCAAGGGTGACTCCAGCGCCCGTCAACAAACCCGGCGCCCAAGCCCGAGATGCCATGCGAAGCGGCCAGCGCTTGTTACCCCCTGTGGCTATCAGCACGAGAAAGGCCGCGCAAATCAGCATTGACGTCCACATCAACGTAAACAGCAATTGAAGAACATTGAATACGCGCCAGCCGATTCCGCTCAGTGCACCTGAGCGGATCGACGATGAAGTTGCCGACATGGAAATCCCCTGAATTCGCGACATAGGATAGACGATGTGCTAACTGCCTAAAAGTCGCGAAGCTCAAATGCTCGTGATTTACGATTCTTCCAGCCTAGCCAGCTGGTAACCTGAATCCAAGCATCTTCGATTTGCATCGTCGACTCGCCGATAAAATATCGCACCGAGTGGATGCCCTTCGATTTACCTGCATTGGTTGGGTGACCGATTGCACGCGAAAACGGGTTTGCGACGACCGCTCATGACATCGTCGGTCACATCGACAAACTCATGCCCTTTCCAGCTCAGGAATCGCGCTTTGCTATTGCCTGGCACCGGCGCATTCGCTTCAAGATTGAGAAGCAGGAAGTGCGCCTTTCCAATCGGTTGCTGCGCAGCGAACTCGCCTTCCCCGACCATGACGCTCAAGGGCCGCAGCGATATCGGATCCAATCGATCCAGCGTAGCAATGTGGTACCACGGTGTGTGCTCGGTCTGGATAAGACATCCGGATACACGCTGAAGGTTCGGCGTGGTCGCCTTGATGGCCTCATCGGATATCCAGCCAAACGTCCAACTCGTCGTGTCCAACAGATACACCTGGCAACCGCTGACCGGGATTACCATCGAATCCATCGCGAGGATGGCAGCATCAACGATTTCTTTCTGCGCCTGGGTCTCGATGCGATGCCTGCGCGCGGCGTCATGTGAAGCTGAAAACCAAACCAATATCAGCATTGAAAGAGCAGAAGTCGCACAAACTCCAGCCCACTTTCCAGCCAGGCATAGTGGTGACAGCAACGCCGCGACTGCGATCAAAAAGCCCGCAAGTGAAGAATAGAAATATCGCGAACTCACGATCGCGCTGACCACATCCGTGACCTCGTTCAGGCGAACACTGAAATGTCCAAGCAACGGGAATTGCAGAACGCCAGTCGAAAACCAGAGCACGAGTCCGGCGACCATTGCCTGGCGCCGGCGCAAGCTCCAAGGCTGCATTGAAGCGGTCACGCCGAGCGCGAGAAGCAGTAGAAAGGCGATATCCGAAGTGATCACCTTCCAGCCATCGATACGGGAATGATAAGTGAAATAATCCATCCACCCGAGTAGCCAATTTGAGAATCCGTCAGCCAGCAGCGACAAACTGCCTGCGTTGCCTTCATTCGCGCTGAGCATTTCCGCACTCGGGAAGCCAAGCACCGAGAAGCGGACGAGCAGGTAAATCGCTACGGGCACAAAAAGAATCAGACATGAGCGCATCCTCGTCGCGAGACGGGTTTCATATTCGGCGCTAAGCCAAATCACACATGTCGCGGCAAAACAGGCCAGCGCGATTTCTTTCGACAACAAGGCCAGAGACAGTAAGGCAAGCGTCTTGAAGAGGGCTCGCTTCGTGCCGTTACGGCTGAACTCGAGTGCCGATGCCAATCCGAGCAACCCAAACAGCAGGGCGAGCAGGTCAAACCGATCCGACAACCAGAGTGCGGTTCCGACGCCAATCGGATGCAGTGCAAAGCATGCGGCAGCAGCGAGACCGATCCAGCGACTTGCGCAGAACCTTGAAACGAGATGCCACAACGCCGCCGCAACTGCGGCATGCAGGAAAAGATTGATCAGGTAATGGGCCGGCGCATTCGCCCCGAACATGCGTTCGCTGAGCCACCACAGGATCATCCCGAGCGGCCGGTAGTAGAGTCCGCCAGGAATATGATTGCGAACGAACGGCTCCAGCGGATTATCGATAAATCGGGCGATGGACAACATGCCGAAATCGTCGAGCAGGAAGTATGCGAAAAGCGCCGCGCGAAAGGCCGCGCTCAGCGCAAGCACTACCAACACGGCGGTCAGCGATAGGCGCAATGTGTTCGCGGATTCCTGCCTGTCGGCAAGCGAAGTCTGCACTTGCATCTCCGAGGTACGGATCAGGCGAGCAAAATGGAGAACACCGCGCTCTCAGATCAACTTGATTTCGCGCAAGCGCTCAAGCAGGTATTCATGCGCGGTGATCGCAGAAGGATAACGACTCGGATTTTCAGCCGTGATACAGGACGGCAGCACATCGAGCACGACATCGGGATTCGGGTGCAGGAAGAACGGCACCGAGTAGCGCGGCTTGCGCGCGTTGTCGTTCTGCGGATTGATGACGCGATGGGTTGTCGAAGGGTAAACATGGTTGGTCAGGCGCTGGAGCATGTCGCCGATGTTGACGACGATGGCATCGCCTTCGGTCGTGATTGGTAGCCAAGTGCCTTCACGGGTCAGTACTTCGAGGCCCTCGGCGCTCGCGCCGACCAGCAGGGTGATGAAGTTGATGTCCTCGTGGGCGCCGGCGCGCACGTTCGGAATATTTGTAGCCGTGATCGGTGGATAGTGGATTGGGCGCAGGATCGAATTGCCGAAATTCGTTTTGTCCGCAAAGAAATCCTCGGCCAGATCGATATGCAGGGCGAGTGCGCGCAGCACGCGCGAGCCGAGCGCATCGAGTGCCTGATACAAGCCGTAGCCGTATTCGCGAAAACCAGCAATCTCAACCGGCCAGACGTTCGGCGCCATGACATCGGCATATTTCGAATCGCGTGGAATCTCGCGACCGATGTGCCAGAACTCCTTGAGATCCGCGTGTTTGGAATCTTTCGCCGTCTCGACGCCGAATGCCGTATAGCCGCGCGCGCCACCGGTACCGGGTTGGTGATATTTCAGCTTGAGCTCGTCTGGCAACGCGAAGAAATTCTGGAACACCGCGTAGGCCGCATCGATGTCGACTTTCGGAATGCCATGTCCGCTGATGCAGCAGAATCCGAATTCACGATAGGCCGCACCAAGCTCGGCAACAAAGACATCGCGATCGCTTTCGTAGCGACGGATATCGAGAGTCGGAACGTGTTTCATCGGCAGTTTCCATGACCCGACGCGCTGCGCATGCGGGTTCTTGAGTTTGAAGGACTTGGGGCCCGGATCCTGGATAACCCGGAAGGGCCACGACGCGCGATTATTCCACGAGTACTCAGGAAACGCGCGTCTGTGCGGATCTTACGGCGTCAGCAAGTTCTTCGACCAGGCGTGCGACGAGATCGGCATCGTTTGCCTCAACAGTCACCCGAACCAATGGCTCGGTGCCCGAGGGGCGCAAGACCACGCGCCCATGACCAGCAAGCTCGGCTTGGACCCTGGCAAGAATGCGTTGCACCTGGGAATCGGCAACCAGGGCAGTACCGCCGCTGGCACGGATATTCACCGTGGACTGTGGAACCCTGTGCATGCCGTTGGCTGCCTCCGCCAGGGTGCGACCACTGCGCAGCAAGGCTTCGAGCACTTGCAGCGCACTGACAATGGCGTCACCGGTCGACACCTTGTCCAGGCACAAGATATGCCCCGAAGCTTCGCCGCCAAGGACGCCAGAATACTCGCGCAAGGCCTGCATGACGTGGCGATCGCCGACCTGGGTGCGCATGAACGGAACGCCGAGTGTCGCCATTGCCTGCTCAAGACCGTAGTTGCTCATCAATGTCCCGACCAGCGGACCAGACAGCCGCCCTTGCGCAAACCAGTCGATGGCAAGGATGTAGAGCAACTCATCGCCATCAATGACACGCCCCTGCGCATCGACCATCTGCAAGCGGTCGCCGTCGCCATCGAAGGCAATGCCGAGATCGGCCCCGCTATCCACGACCGCACGGCTCAATGCCTGCGGGCTGGTCGAACCGCAATCACGATTGATGTTGAGTCCATCGGGCCGATTGCCCATCGCGGTGACCGTTGCACCGAGTTCGCTGAACATCTTCGGCGCGATCTGGTAGGTCGCGCCGTGTGCGCAATCAACGACGAGGTGAAGCCCGTGCAGGTTGAACGAGCGCGGCACCGTCGATTTGCAGAATTCCAGATAGCGCGCCGACGCATCATCGATGCGCACAGCCTTGCCGATGGCATCCGACTCGACCGT
This sequence comes from Lysobacterales bacterium, assembly GCA_038234445.1. Lineage (GTDB taxonomy): Bacteria > Pseudomonadota > Gammaproteobacteria > Xanthomonadales > Rhodanobacteraceae > Dokdonella. The sequence goes on along the minus strand of JBBQTY010000147.1, from coordinate 105 downwards.
CGAGAATGGCTCTTCAAGCTCCGCCTCGATCGCCAGCTCGACAGCGTCATCAAGTTTCTCGCCAATTGCCGAGAAGAACTTGATGCCATTGTCCTGATGGGGATT
>JBBQTY010000146.1:0-10494 GCA_038234445.1 Lysobacterales bacterium | reverse complement strand
GGTAGCCAACCTGCGCCACGCTACAAACAGCAATCTGCTGTGCGAAGCATTTCTACACGCTTTTACTGGGCAACCACTGCCAACTGACGAGGAGTTAAGACGCGATATGGCCACAAAGAAAGCAAGTGCGAAGAAGAAACCAGCTGCTAAACCTGCCGCAAAGAAAGCGGTAAAGAAAGTAGCTGCCAAGAAGGCTCCAGCAAAGAAAGCCGCCAAGGCCAAAGTTGCCAAGGCCGTGAAGAAGGCGCCGGCAAAGAAAGCCGCTGCCAAGAAAGCGCCGGCCAAAAAGCCAGCGATGAAGAAAACCGCCAAGGCGAAAGCTGCGACGGCAATGAAGAAGGCTCCGGCCAAGAAAGCTGCTGCCAAAAAGGCGCCAGCAAAGAAAGCAGCAAAGAAAGCTGCCAAGAAGTAATCAAGTCCGCCAGATCAGTTGTCGGCTGGCAACTGATCTTTGACTGGACGCCTTGCATCGCATCGTTGATGCCAGGCAGTACAGAGTCACTGCACATCAAGTGCAGGTAAAGAAGCTTCAACGAAACCAGACTCCTCTCCCTGCGGTATGCCCAGCGCAGGGAGAGATTTCTGAAGCTCGAATCCACCCCCTCGCTCCAAAGTCACATTGCCACCAAGCAGGGTGAGCGCGCGTGGCACGTCAAACCCCTTTGCCAAACTGTGACCGTATCCGTCACCTTGTCCGCAGCGACTTGCTAGCGTGCGATCGGATCATCTACCCGGGCTCGGTCATGCGCATTGTCTCCAGATACTTACTGCTTTTCGCGATCAACGCGCTGCCACTGGTCGCGGCTGCCGCGACGGTTTCTGTCAGCGTCGATTTCCAAGCGGATCGCCATCCGATCAACCCTGCAATTTTTGGCGTGAGTGGCTCGCCTGAGCTAGCTCGCGTTGCTTATCCGCTGGTGCGCTGGGGTGGCAATTCGACAACCCGCTACAACTGGCAAGCCGATGTCCATAACACGGCATCCGATTGGTTCTTCATGAACATTCCAGATGGAAGCGGCTCGCCATCCGCATCGTCGGTGGAAGCTCTCGTCACATCGACACTCGGTGCTGGCTCCCAACCCTTGCTTACCATCAGCACAATCGGCTGGATACCCAAATCCAATCAGCAGAAGTTCTGGGGTTATTCGGTTGCGGCATACGGCCCACAGTTGCAGACCGAGTGCAGCTATTTCGGCGCCAACCCTCCCGCATGGTGCACAGCTGACGCTGGCAATGGCCGCTGCAATCCGGCACAAAACCAGACGGGCCACTGCAGCAGTGACGGCAACATCATCGGCAACAATCCAACCGATACCTCGATTGCCGTGAGCGGTCAGAATGCCGCTGGGTGGGTTGCGCATTTGCAGCAACGTTTCGGCAATTCAGACAATGGTGGCGTTCGCTACTATGCACTCGACAACGAACCCATGTTGTGGAATTCGACGCACCGCGACGTGCATCCGCAACCGCTGACCTATGACGAAATCTGGCAACGCACAGTCGAATACGCCACCGCGATCAAGGCGCAGGACCCAGGCGCAAAAATTCTCGGTCCGGTGACTTGGGGATACTGCGATTTGTTCGGATCAGCGGCCGACAATTGCCTCGATGGCAGTGACCGCGCCGCGCATGGTGGCACGCCGTTCGTGAAATGGTATCTGCAACAGGTATGCAGCTATCAAGCGCAGCACGGCATACGCCTGGTCGACGCTCTCGATCTTCACTATTATCCGCAAGGTCAAGGCGTCGTCGACTTTGCCGATCCGCCGAACGGTTCGGAATCCACCGACGTGTCCGCTCGCCGCCTGCGCTCGCTGAAAGAGCTTTACGATGACAACTGGATTTCGGAATCCTGGTTATCAGACCTCGGCGACAGCGCACCGTGGCACTACAGCCGACCCAATCTGATTCCACGCGTTCGTGCATGGATTGCCAGCGAATGTCCGGGCACTGAACTGTCGATCAGCGAATACAACTGGGGTGCCGACAATGGTGCAAGCAGCGCGTTGGCCCAGGCGGAAGCGCTTGCGATTTTCGCGCGCGAAGGGGTCGACATGGCGGCTCGCTGGATTACCCCGAATGCCAACTCGTTGGTCGAGCGCGCATTCCGTCTCTATCTGAATTTCGACGGTGCCGGCAGTCGGGTCAAAGGCGATAGCGTACGCGCCACCAGCGCCAACATCGATGCGCTTGGCACCTATGCGATCAGCGATCGCGGGACACGAAATTCCATTCTGCTTTTCAACAAGGCGACATCGACTACCACCGCCGCGATCAACCTTGGCACCCATCTGATCGGCAGCTGGAAGCTTTATCAGTTCAACGCGACGAATAATCTTGCGCAGGTAGCGTCCGGAACTATTGACGGCTCATCCATCAACGTGGCCAATCTCCCCGCACGATCCGCCAGCCTCTTGGTGTTGCCGGAAAATGATCAGATCTTCGGCGACGGCTTCGACACGCCCTGAGAATTTTCACCATTCTGCGCTTGCGCATCGGGATCTGCCGATGCGCGAAAGGCGCGTGACAAGACGATCGTTCCAATCGATGAGCGCATCAAAGACATGCCGAGCCCTGCGAACGCCGAGACGGAGCGGGTTGCGTCACTGAGTTTGCCGCGCCCAATCAGCAGACCGGCAATCAATCCACCACCGACGAGCAAGGCCGGTCGAAAGCGTTCCAATCCCTCTGCCAACCATTGCGTTTGACGATGCAATTGACGCCGTTGCGCGATCAAATGCTTCGCGGCCAATTGAACCCGCTGTCGATCCTTCTTGAGACTCATGCGCTTTCCTCTCTTGCCACTATGGCGGTCTCAGCGCGGGCTGCATCGGGATTCGCTGCTGCGATCAATGCTCGTGTCTGCGGCAAGCTCAAATCACGCCAGCATCTCCGCATCATCATGACGACCCAACCGATACCCCCAAGATTGATCATCGCGACCGCGGCAACCCCGAAAAAGAAATTGCCGCTGAGTTGATAGATCCCGGCCGCTATCGCAGCGATCGTTGCAAGCCAAGCTCCCGCCCCCAGAATGATGAAAGCGAAGCCGAGCCAGACGATAGCCATCGCGCTGTTGCGAGCCAGTCGAAGTTCACTTCGCAGCAGTGCGAGCGACGCCTTGGCAACCTGCAACGAACTTCGCAGCGCATCGCTAAAGGAATCCAGCAAGGAGTCCTCGGGCGATGATGGCGCGCTTTCAGACGGCTCCTGGGCCGGCTCGGACATCGAATCAATCTCGGCGGCGACGGGTCAAACGGGAAAGAAGTACACCCGCGGCGACGGCGATACCCACGGCTGCGATTGGATGGGCACGGATCTGCTCCGACGCAATACTGCCGAATCGTTTCGCGCCATCTCCAAAGCGTTCGCCAGCGGCACTCAATTCCTCTTGCAGGGCGCTGCCGTTGCTGCGCAGGCGCTCGCTGAAGCGGCTCGCGCTACGTGCTACCTGATCGATACCCTCACTGATCTGGTCTGCCACGTTGCCTGCCGCGCTGGCACCGCTGTCGATCAATTTTTCACTGCTCTTTGTTACTGAGCTCATGGTCGGATCCTCGTTGTGGATGGGAAGGAACGGCGCGTGACATCTCAAACGCCGTCATGAAACCTGTTGAGCATGCTTGCACGTGCTGCCTGAAGCCCGCATGGCTGACGATCCTGCTCACGTTTGTCACGTGCAATGAGGAGCGCCTGATTCGAACAGCGCGATTCGACTTTGCGACCGGTGTGACAGCTTGCTCGGGAATGCGCTATCTTTCCTGTGTCCGTAGGTCAAGCGACGCTGAGGACAGGGGCGCGGAATTCTGTTGTTTCAGGCGAAACGATCGAGTTGCGCAGGAACTTCGGGGTAGGTGCTGTATGGCACGGGCTTGGAGCGAGTCGGAACCACGATCGATTCGGACACCGGCATCGCGCGACCGATCTGCTCATGAAGTTCCGTTTAGGCCGCTGTTGGGCACGCCACTTGCATGCGTGATGTCCCTGTCTTGCAAAAATCGGAGCGTCTGGCCCCATGAAACCGTCCCCATCCCAATTGCGCAGTGTGCGCGGCTCTGCCGCACTCAAAGTCATCGTCGCACTTTTGGTACTCGCCGCTGCCGGCGGTACCTGGTGGTATTTGACCCAGAGCAACACGGCACCGGCGATTTCGGCAGTACCGACGGTACCTGCGACGAGCAATACCGAGGCAGATGCGACCGCGACAGCGGCAGCAGCTTCGGCCGCCGTTGAGGGTCTCAGCATCGACCAGCTCTACCGTGAAGCACGCAAGGCAATGGCCGAACAACGCATGGTTGCGCCTGCCGGCAATAATGCGCTGGAGTTCTATCTCGCCATTCTTGCCAAAGACGAATCAAATTCCGGAGCGGCCGAAGCGCTGCGCGAACTGTTTCCGTTTGCCAGCGGAACCGCCGAGCAGGAAATCAATCAAGGCAATCTCGTTGAAGCCGAGCGCATCATTGCGTCACTGGCGAAGGCCGATCCCAGCAACTACACGCTGACCATCCTGCGCAGCAAACTCGACGCGAAAAAGAAACTGATCGATCAACAAGAAGCGCTAGCAACCGCAGCTGCGGCTGCTCCTGCACCGAAGCCCGCGACCGAAACTGCCCCCCAACCCCCCGCTTCCAACACCAGTGCCGGAACCGACACTGCGGCAGCAACTCCTGTGCCCGCAGCAGCAACCACTCCACCCGCGACAGCAACGCCCAAGCCAGCGCCGGCTCCAGTCGCCGCGGCACCCAAGGTCGCAGACCATGATGTCGAAGTGGTCACTCCGGTTGCGCCAAGCTATCCGAGCCAAGCCGCGAGAAACCGCGAAGAAGGCTGGGTTGAAGTCGAATTCACCGTGACCGTCGACGGCAAAGTCACTGGAGCAAAAGTAACCGCCTCAAATCCTGCGCGCGTATTCGATCGCGAGGCCATCCGATCGATCGAGCGGACCCAGTTCAACCCGCGCGTCGAAAATGGTGTTTCGGTGAGCTCAACGGTTCGTCGCCGCATCGAGTTCAAGTTGGGACGCTGACCAATCCGAGACCGTTTACAAAATCCAGGGGCGTACAAGGCGCGTTCCTGGATCTTTGCCTTAACAGGCGGTTAAGCGCAGCACACTGAAGTACTCTCGCTCAACTCATCAACGCTTCACGCAGATCGAACAGCAACTGATGCTCGGAATCATCGGCGGATCGTCGATCAGCCATATGCAGCAGCTTGGCTTCTGCCGCTTCGTGGGCGTAGCCATTGAGGTTGAGCTCAAGCTGTCCGGCGAGATCAATCAGCATCAGCAGGCCCATTCCCCGCAAACTCGTTGACTCCGCAGTGGCCGCCTGCTGCAACTGCGACAACGCCTCATTGCGCGCCTGAATCGAGCGGAGTGGAAAATGTAGCTTGCTCCATGGCCACCAGGATTCGCGAACACGGTGCAGCACATCCCTGCGAAACAAACTTTCCATCAAGTGACGACTGATCGGACTGAGCCGCGCGACGAGCAATTCGATGGCCACCGCAGCCGGCAATCCATTGACCGGTCCAGACAATACCTGTGCCGCGCTGGCCAATTGCGGATGCGTGGTTGGCAGCAAGTCTTCGATTGCAATGTGCCGGCCTTTATAGCGAAGCCGTCGCTGCTCGTGCAAATCGAGGATCAAGGCTGCAGCAGACAACATGTTTACATCTGCATGTGAGCGCAGTCCATTGAAATCACCGCGCCGCGGATCGACGCAAAGCAACATCAATTGCTCAGCTATCAGCATTCAATGTCTCCTGCCAAAGCTCGCAGTATTTCGAAATCCGCGCGACGGAATGCGGCGGACGCAATCGAGCAGCGTTTTTCGGCAATTTTCCCCATATGGTTCACTTGAATCCATATTCAATACACTCCGATGAACCATTGGAATTTCGCGCGCAGAACTCGTTGATCCGGGATACTTTTTATCGGCCAGGTATCCGATTGACGCATGCCTTGCCACGCTCAATGCAGCTCGACAAGAGAGTTCACGACCGGAAATCTTTACCGACGCCAAACCCTTACTATGCTATCCGCCCGCCGGTCATGCAATTGACTGAAATGCTTCCGCGTTTGATCGGCTTACATTCTCGTGTTTCGTGGTCATTCGATTTCGCCACCGTTCCGGGCATCCATGAGCGACGAACCGACGCCGGCCCAATCCATCGCAGGCAATCCGAGGTAGCGATCAAACAACATCGGCATGAGGCCCGCCGGTGCCGCTGATTCGCAGTTCCAGAGCATGACCATTCCAAGCTTTCGCTTCGGCAGGAATCCGATCATGGCTCGATAGCCCTGAACGGCGCCAGCGTGGAAAATGAGGGTCTCGCCGGCATATTCATAGACCCGCCAGCCCAAAGCATATTGTGCGTCGAGTAGACGGGTTCGCCGCCACGGTGTTGAGCGCAGATCATGCGGAGTTTCGACAAGTGGCGTATGCACGGTTTTCAACAACTCGGCCGAAAGCACATCCGGGCGCCCACCCATTTGCGCAATCAACCATTGCTCCATATCGAGAAGGCTTGCATTGACTCCGGCCGCGGGCGGCATCTGGTAATAGGTCTCGTTGGGCATGAATGCAGCCCATTGCTTGCCCTGACGACGATGGGGTCGCGCCCAATGCGCGGAGTGTTCAAGCGCATCTCGACCATAGGTTGCCGTTTGCATGCCGAGCGGATGAAAAATCCGCTTCTCGACTTCGTGATAGTAGAACCGGCCGGTCAATGCGTAGGTTATGTCTCCGATCAGACTGAAAGCGATATTCTGATAGGCGTAGCAATCGCCCACCGGACAGGCCATTGGCACTTCGCCCAAGCGCTCGACGAGCAAGGGATAGGGCTCATCGTTTTCAAGCAATCGATCATAGGTATTGTGAGGCAGCCCAACGCGATGACTCAGGATGTCGGCGACGGTCAATGAGTTGCTGCTCGTTTCATCGGCCAGAGAAAACGTCGGCAGCACGTTCGCGACTTTGGTATCCCAGTGCATCAGCCCATCCTCGACGAGCAGGCCACTGAGGCTTGTAGCAAACGCCTTGGACAACGAAGCCAGGCGGAAAACCGTATCGGTGCGAATCTTTTCATTGCCGGCCGAATCGGCATGGCCGATGGTCCGCTCATGAATGACTTGGGTTCCTTGAACCACCGCCACCGCAAGCCCGGAAACTTGTTTTCGCTTTTCGATCTGATCAATCCATTGATCAAGATCAGCCATCAATGGCTGGGCGTCGCTGGCAATCGCGTCTGCTCGAACCGTCGCCCGGATTGCAACGTGGTCCTTGCTCGGATGACGATGACTGGAACGCCCCTTGCTTGTGGCGGCCAAGGTGTTGACGCTGGCAAAAAGCAGCGCCCCAAGCATCAGGCTCACGCTCAGCAGTTGCGGCTTCAAGGCGGCGATCATGAACGGTTTCAAGCCCATGCTATGCTCGATTTCATGGTTTGATTCTTACATGTCGGAGGGCAGAAAATGACTACTTTGATTGTGCTCGGTGTCATTGTTTTATTCGTCTTTTACGCGATTAGCGTCTACAACGGTTTGGTCACGGCGCGCAACGGCTACAAGAATGCCTTTGCCCAGATCGACGTCCAATTGACCCGACGCTACGACCTGATTCCGAATCTGGTCGAGACCGCCAAAGGCTACATGAAACACGAGCGTGAAACTCTCGAAGCCGTGATCCAGGCTCGAAATTCCGCCGTATCCGGGCTGTCCGCGGCCAAGGCAAATCCCGGCGATCCGCAAGCCATGCAACAGCTCGCGGGCGCTGAAAATGCTTTGACACAGACGATGGGGCGTTTGTTCGCACTTTCGGAAGCCTACCCGGATTTGAAAGCCAACCAGAACATGATGCAGCTCAGCGAAGAGTTGACCTCAACCGAGAACAAGATCGCCTTCGCGCGCCAGGCTTACAACGACTCGGTCTTGGGCTACAACAACGCGCGTGAGGTCTTTCCGAGTTCGATCATCGCCAACATGTTCGCCTTCGCGCCTGCGCAAATGCTTGAAATCGATGCCCCTGAGAAGCGCGAAGCTGTGAAGGTTTCGTTTACTTGAAGCTGGCTTCCGATGGCCTGCCGCACTTGGCAGGCTGTCGCAACGGGATGATATCGAGGATATCGCGGTGAACTTCTTCGCTCACCAAGAACTGGCGCGCAAGCAGACGCGACGCATGATTGTGTTGTTCACGATTGCTGTCGCGTGCATCGTGGTTGCAATCGATTTTGTCGTGATGGTCGGGATGGGCATTGGCAGCGAGCACCGTCGCGGCGTTGGCGCTCCGGGCACCGGCACCCTCATTGCCACGAGCGCGGGGGTGCTTGCGGTGATCGGCCTTGCCACCATGTACCGGATCTCGACGTTACGCGCTGGCGGTAGCGCGGTTGCCACGCAGTTGGGCGCGACACCGGTGCCGGTCGACACGAACGATTTCGCCTACCGACGCCTGCGCAATGTGATCGAAGAAATCGCGATCGCCTCGGGCGTACCGGTACCCGAGATTTTCGTGCTCGAAGAGGAGTCCGCGATCAACGCGTTCGCCTCGGGCTATTCCTCCGCCGACGCGGCAGTCACGGTGACCCGCGGCTGCCTCGACAAACTCACGCGCGAGGAACTGCAAGGGGTCATCGCGCATGAGTTCAGCCATGTGCTCAATGGCGACATGCGCTTGAATATTCGTCTGATGGGCGTGGCTTTCGGCATCCTCGTCCTGGCCGTTGTCGGACGCAAGATCGCCGAAGTATCGGGCCGCACGCGCAGTCGCGACAGTGGCGGCATCGTGATCCTTGGTATCGCCCTGCTCGTTGTCGGCTATATCGGCGTATTTTTCGCACGTATCATCAAGGCTTCAATATCACGACAGCGCGAATATCTCGCCGATGCCTCGGCGGTTCAGTTCACGCGTCAGACCGAAGGCATCGTCGGCGCACTGAAAAAAATCGGCGGCCTCTCCGAAGGCTCGAAATTGACTAGTCACGATGGCGAGGAAGTCGCCCACATGCTGTTCGGCGATGGGGTCGGTTATTCGGCTCTGTTTGCCACGCATCCCGCATTGACCGATCGCATCAAACGTCTGCAACCGCAGTTTGATCCGGCCGAGTTCGCCGAGATTGCAGCCGACTGGTCGCATCCACGTAGAGTCGGAGAAACCGACGATCCGAATGCATCGCTGGCCGGTTTTGCACCGGCAGGCGTTTCCTTTGCCTCGCGATCGGGTGTACACGCGGCGCGAATTCCCGAGGCTGCGCAGGAAATACGCCTCTCCGCCAGAGCGGTGTCCGAGCAGGTCGGGCATCCCGATACCGGCGACTATCGCGCAGCGGCAGCGTTGAGCACGAGCATCCCGGCTGGGTTGAGTGCCGCCGCGCATAGTCGTGAGCAATCGATGTGGGTGATATTCGCCCTGCTCCTAAATGATGACGAATCCGTGCGTCGGCAGCAGCTTGAGTCAATCGCGCATTACTACGATGCGGGAACCTCGGCTGAGGTCGAGGCCCTCTTCACGGTAACCAACACATTGCATCCAATGCAGTGCCTGCCATTGGCGGCGATGGCATTTCCCGCGTTACGCCGCCATCCAAGACCAAAACTGCAGATCTTCGTCATCGTCCTCAAGCAATTGATCAAGGCCGATGGCAGAGTCAGCCTGGCGGAATATTGCCTGGCCAAGCTGGTCGGCATCCAGGTGATCGACGCGCTGAATCCCGCGACGAGCCGCGTCATGGGACGAATCAAGTTGAGCGACTCGGTTGCCGAACTTAGCGACTTGTTTTCGATTGTCGCCGAGTACGGCCATGATGATGCGGAAAGCGCACGGCGCGCCTACGTGCTCGGTCTCAACGAAGTGCTTCCGGATGCCAAACCCACCTACTCGCCACCGACCGACTGGGCCTTGGCTCTCGATCGCGCGCTTCCGAAACTCGATCTATTGACCCCCGCCGGCAAGGAGCTCGTCGTGCGCGGACTCACCCACGCAATCAGCGCCGACGGCGTGGTCAGCGTCGAAGAGGCTGAGCTGCTGCGCACGGTGTGTGCCGCCTTGCACTGCCCATTGCCACCGATCCTCCAGCAGGCGGCGTGACTCTTCGCGCTCGCTTCAAGCGACGATTCGCGCTGGCTCGCACATTTCGTGCGCGATCTTGTTGCGATACGAACGCGGGTCGTGGAGCATGGCGCCCCCTGCCGCCGCGTCCGATTCCATGAGCCAAGATTCCGACGCTGTCGACGCCCGACTTGAGCAGGTCCTGAGCGATTTTGGATCGCGACTGGGCGTCTTGATGCGCGGCTATCGCCTTGATCGACATGGCATTGATCCGGCCGATGTCGAGCAGGAGGTGCGCATTCGACTGTGGAAAGCCATCTCGCGTGACCGCTCCGGGGCCTTTCATGCGTCTTATGTGCAGAGAGTGGTTGCAACCACGGTGATTGATGCGTTGCGGCGGGCTGAAGTCAGGGCTACGGAGCCCTTGCCCGAGGACGATGACGAACCT
>JBBQTY010000145.1:0-10640 GCA_038234445.1 Lysobacterales bacterium | reverse complement strand
CTTCTGCATGGTCTTCTGCCAATCGAGCGCACCGCTGCCGATCTGCGGCGCTGCAAAGCTTGGCAAAGGTCCAGGTTCCGTCGCCGAGGTTGGCGCGGGTTTGGCAAATGCCTTGCCGCCCCGTTGGTCGGCAGGAATCGGCGCGACATGCTCATTCGATTCGTCGCGCTCCAATGCGAGGACTTCCTGCACTCCATCGTGCTTGAGCACAACACGATCCGAGTGCACTTCATCGAGGGTCACACCGGCGCTGATTTCCTCGCCGACGCGCCAAGCTCGCTCGACGCCCTGTGCGTCCGCGATTACCGCGATACCACTGTGCGGATCGGCATCAGCCAAGGTTCCGCGCAGACTCAAGCTGAGGGTTGTCGCGGGCGCATTGCGCAGCAGCGCCTGCTGCTGTGGGGCATTTCCGAAAAGATGCCATTTGGAAATCGACACGCCTGGCGCCGCGCTGGTGACCGCCGCTGATCGCAAAGGGCCAGCACTCAAACCCTCGTCGCGTGGAACCAGCAACCAGAAAGTGCGCGCGAGCATCCACAGCAACAGCACGACACAAACCACGAACGCGAGCATCGCCAATCGTTCCGACCAGCGGTCACGATCGACGCCTGCCAGTCCAGCACGGTTCAGGGCATTCAGCATTCGCGGCACGTCCACAACAATGGCAGGCGCGAACTGTAGCAAATCGCCAAGAATCTCGATGAAATCGTCGGGTTTCGGAATGCGGGGCGATTGATTGCGCTTACCCATTGTCGGGCACACCGACAACAAGGGCAGCGACGACGACAACCTCGATCCGACACGTCGACGCGCAAACCACGCAGTTAATGCGTGGGTCGGCAAACTTCGCATGTCTGCCACGCGGCTCGATACCCCTCGCGCGCGCGCGCCAGCGAACCCGTTGCCACGAACGCGCGAGCGTTCGCGGCCAAGCGATCAATGGCGCCCGAAGAAGCTCGCGATGCGATTGAAGAAGCCCTGCTTCTTGTGCGTGGATGGAACAGCTTTCGTTTCAGTGGTCGTCTTGCCCGCTGCATTTTCATTGCGAGGGGCGCGTTCGCGGCGAGGTTTGCGCTCGCCCTTTGCTGATTCGCCATTGCCGCTTGCAACCACTGTTTCGACAGCAACCGCGCCCTGATCGGCATTTTTGTTCCGACCACGTCCACCACGACGGCGGCGTTTCTTGTTCGGATCAGAGGCGACAGCGGAATCGGCGGCAGTGCTGCTGGTAACAGGCAAAGCTACGGGCGCAACATTGACCCTTGCTGGCGCTTCAGAGCGCTTGGGCGCAGACGATTCGCGCCGGGGTCCACGACTACCCGCACGCGATCCAGGTGCCGACGATCCGCGGCCGGATTGATGAGACTTCTGATCCTTCGGCGGCGCGCCAGCCGTGTTGCGCAGATCATCCGCCGCGTTGGCTTCGGCATCCTCACTCGTGCTAGCAACCGCAGCGCGAACGCGCGCCGGCGGGATGATGAGCATTTCAGGTTCAACGCGCGCCGTCGGAATCTTCTGGCCGATAAACGTCTCGATATCGGGCAGACCCATCGCGTACAAATCACAGGCGAAACTGATCGCATCGCCCTCGGCACCAAGGCGCGCGGTGCGACCGATGCGGTGGACGTAATCTTCGGCATCCTGTGGCAGATCGAAATTGAACACATGCGACACGGCAGGAATGTGCAGACCGCGCGCAGCGACATCGGTGGCGACCAGAATTTCGATATCGCCATTCTGGAAACGTTGCAGCAGGCGCTCGCGTTTGGCCTGTGGCACATCGCCGGACAGTGTCGCAACGCGGTAGCCGTTTCTCTCGAGCGTGCGGGTGAGGCGCTCGGCCATTGCCTTGGTGTTGATGAAGACAATGCTGCGATGTTCATCGAGCTTGCCGAGCAAATGCAGCAGCAACGGCTGCTTCTCCTCGGTGGCCGGGAAATAGACAACCTGACGCACGCGGTCGGCGGTCACATTCTCGGTTTCTACGGTGATCTTTTCCGGATTGTTCATGTGCTCGAAAGCAAGCTCAAGCACGCGATAGCTCAGAGTGGCCGAGAACAACATGCCCTGACGCTGAGCGGGCGGCGGCATGCGCCGCATGAGGAAGCGCACATCGTTGATGAAACCGAGATCGAACATGCGATCGGCTTCATCGAGCACGCAGACATCGACAGCGCGGAACGACACCACATGCTGCTTGAGATAATCGATGATGCGGCCCGGCGTGGCGATGACGATGTCGACGCCGTTCTTGAGCATCTCGCGCTGCTTGTCATAGTCGACGCCGCCGTAGACCAGTGCCGAGGTCAGGCCGGTATGCCGACCAATGGCACGGAAATCCTTTTCGATCTGGATCGCCAATTCGCGGGTCGGGGCGAGGATGACGGCACGCGGATCGCCGGTTTTGCGCTCGACCAGGGCGGGCTTGGTCAGCAAGCGATTGAGCACAGCGACCAGGAAAGCCGCCGTTTTGCCCGTCCCGGTTTGCGCCTGTCCGGCGATATCGCTGCCTTTCAGCGCGAGCGGCAGGGTCTGCGCCTGGATCGGCGTGCAACGGATAAAACCTGAATCAGTAAGGCCGGCGAGCAAGCTCGGGTGAAGATCGAAACTTTCAAAGACGATATCGGTAAGCGGTTGCGAATGTGTCATGCAATAGGGATCTCGATGGGGTCAGCGTCCGTGGTATTCGCTGTGGGAGGGAGCCCTGGCGGCAGAGGTTTCGTGGGAAGGGACCGATCAGAATCAAGCCGTGCGAGCCGCTCGCTCAAACGCAGGAAAAATTCGCGCGCGTGGATGCCACTGATGCTTGACTCCGAATATCCGACCCCGAGTTCGAAACGTCTGCCGCCAAGGCTCCTTGTGCGGATGAGAATCCGCCCCCAACTTGCGCAGGACAACCGATTGGGCTGAAATGGACTTCATGATGGGCGCAGGCTCACGGAACCAGTCCACGCCGTAAAACCGGGCAAGTGTAGCCCAAGCTGCTACAGCCCGCTTGAATTGCGGCACAATCCTCGCTCTTCACCCCAGAACCAATGGAGATTCCGCGTGAGCCATAAAATCGCCCATGTCAGTGACGACCAGTTCGACCTCGAAGTTTTGCAATCGTCCGAGCCGGTCCTGGTCGACTTCTGGGCTGAATGGTGTGGCCCGTGCAAGATGATCGCGCCGATCCTCGATGAACTCGCCGAAACCTACGGCGGTCGCCTCAAGGTCGCCAAGATCAATATCGACCACAACCAGCAAACCCCGCGCAACTACAATGTCCGCGGCATCCCGACCCTGATGATCTTCAAGAACGGCAAGGTCGAAGCCACCCAGATCGGCGCCGTCAGCAAGACCCAGCTGACCCAGTTGATTGATGGGGCGATAGGGTAAAAGGCTGGGATTCGAAATTCGGGATTCGGGATTGGTTAAGAGTTGGGATTCGAGATTCGGAATTCGGGATTCGGAAAGGCGCGCTCTGCAGCTACAGGCATATTCGCGACTTTCCGGCGCTCAACAATCGAAGCCGGCAACCAACGGCCGCCTCATTCAGCTTTGACGAATCCCGAATCCCGAATAACCAATCCCGGCTCCTGAGCTAGACTCCCGCCAAATCCGGTGCTAAGTTAAGCGCAGCATGACCGGAGCGCATTCGCTCCACCCTCCGCACCACCCCCCAAGAAACCCTGTTCCTCAACGGAACCAACGAGGCCCGTCCTTGTCCGATACCGATAATCACGATAGTGGCGAAAGCGCCACGCCTGCGGCACGTCCGCAGCCGCAAAAACGTCCTGCGCGTGCACCGCGTGCACCTCGCGCCGAGAAACCTGCCTCCGCAGAATTTTCTTCGGGTGAGTCGCAAGCGCAGCCGTCCGCTCCGAGGCAGGAGCCACCTCCACCGAGGGCCGAACATGCGGCGCCGGCGGAAGATGGCAATCGCCAGACGGAGTCCAGAAACGCACCCGAGCGCTCCGGCAACGAGGCCCCGCAACATCAGGCGGCGGAGTCCCCGAGTCACGGTGACTCCAGCGTACAGGCTGATGGCGGCGGTGAATCCAATCCGCAGGATGGCAGCAACCCTAACCAGCGCCCGAACAATCAGCAGAACCGCAACCAGCAGAACCAGCCCAATCAGGCCGGACGCGGGCCACGCGGACGTCGCGATCGAAATCGCGGCAGCAGCAATAACAACAACGGTAGCAATAACAATAACAATCGCCCGCAGAATCCAGCGCATCGCGGCCTGCCGCGGGACGATGAGGAATACGATCCGAGCAAGGACAACGGCCCGCTGATCGACCTCAACGAACTCAAGCGCAAGAATGCAAACGATCTGATTGCGCTCGCCGAATCGCTCGGCATTCAGGAAGGTGTAGCTCGCGCGCGCAAGCAGGACATGATCTTCAATATCCTGAAGGCACACGCGAAGGCTGGCGGCGGCATCTACGGCGAAGGCGTCCTTGAAATCCTCCAGGATGGTTTCGGATTCCTGCGCGGACCGGATCAATCCTATCTGGCCGGTCCCGACGACATCTACGTATCACCATCGCAGACACGTCGCTTCAATCTGCGCACCGGTGACTACATTGCAGGACGCATCCGCCCTCCCAAAGAAGGCGAGCGTTACTTCGCCCTGCTCAAGGTCGATCACATCAACGGCGAGCCGCCGGAAGCTTCGAAGAACAAGGCTCTGTTCGAGAACCTGACAGCGCTGTTTCCGCGCAAGTCGTTCCGTCTCGAGCGCGGCAACGGTTCGACCGAGGACATCACCGGGCGCATCCTCGATCTGGTCGCACCAATCGGCAAGGGCCAGCGCGGTCTGATCGTCTCGCAGCCGAAGGCCGGCAAGACGATGATGCTGCAGAACATCGCGCAGTCGATCGTGCACAACCATCCTGATGTTCATTTGATCATCCTGTTGATCGACGAGCGTCCCGAGGAAGTCACCGAGATGCAGCGCGGCGTTCGCGCCGAGGTGATCAGCTCGACCTTCGACGAACCGGCCACGCGCCACGTGCAGGTCGCCGAGATGGTCATTGAGCGAGCCAAGCGTCTGGTCGAGCACAAGAAGGATGTGGTTATCCTGCTTGATTCGATCACCCGTCTCGCGCGCGCCTACAACACCGTGATTCCGTCATCCGGCAAGGTGCTGACCGGTGGTGTCGATGCAAATGCGCTGCAGCGTCCAAAGCGGTTCTTCGGTGCCGCACGCAATGTCGAGGAAGGCGGTTCGCTGACCATCATCGCCACCGCGCTGGTCGAAACCGGCTCGAAGATGGACGAGGTGATCTACGAGGAGTTCAAGGGCACCGGCAATATGGAAGTGCATCTGAGCCGTCGCATCTCCGAGAAGCGCGTCTATCCATCGATCGACATCAACCGCTCGGGCACGCGTCGCGAAGAGTTGCTGATCGAACCGGATATGCTGCAGAAAATATGGATATTGAGAAAATTGCTGCATCCGATGGACGAACTCGCCGCGATGGAGTTCATGCTCGACAAGATGAAGAACACCAAGTCCAACGACGAGTTCTTCAGCTCGATGAAACGCAGCTGACACCGCGTTCAATCGAATCCGACAAAAGCCGCCGCAAGGCGGCTTTTGTTTTATGGGCACTACTGCGCAGGATCGGGATCCGATGCGTAAATCCTGCGCTTTTGCCCTGGCGGGCTGATCGAGTAACGCTTGTAGTGCCACTGATACTGCAGCGGCGCGATGCGCACGCAGGCTTCGACGCCCTGATTCATTGCGGTGCAGGCGATACGCAGATCGGTATCCGCGATCTGTTCGGGTGCCGCTTTGATATGAATGCGGAATCCCGCACCACGCGGCAATCGCTCGGCGAAGGCAAACAACACTGTCGCGCCCGTGCGCTCGGCCAGTCGCGGAACCAGCACCATAGTCAAGGCTTCGATGCCGAAGAACGGCGCAAATTCGCCTTCGCCCTGACGCGGCTGCTGATCCGGAAGAATACCGACCACGCCACCCGCAGCAAGTCGCCGATACAGGCTGCGCACACCGACGCCTTCAGCGCGGATCTGCTCAACCCTCGATGCGCCGCGCGCCTTGATCAACAAAGGTTCAACCGCTGGGTTGCGCGGCGGTCGATAGACGATCGCCAGCGGCGTGCGTTGCGCCAACCAGTAGCTCAGTAGCTCCCAGCAACCCAGATGCGGCGCAGCAATGATGATGCCCTTGCCGCTCGCCAGGGCCTGCTCGAAGAGTTCTCCACCGCACACCTCCCGGACCAGGGCGAGCGCCCTTTCGGGATGCCCGGACCAGACTTTGGCGACTTCAACCGCTGACTTTCCGGTCTCGCGCAACACCTGTCGAGCATCGAGTTGTCCTGCAAGGGCACTGTTCTGCGTTTGTAGAAGAGCAAGGTTGATCGTCGTGACACGCCGCTCGCGGCCGTTGAGCAGCCAAGCGGCATCGCCAACCACGCTGCCGACGGCATGCAAGACACGCAACGGCAGCCATCCGGCCAGCCGCAGCAAGGCATAGAGCAGATGCATGGACCAGGTCATTGAATCAATTTCGGAAGTAAACCTCGATTCTAACGGCTGCGATACGTTTGACCGAGTCGAGTGCAAAAACGACGATGCGTGTTTGCCTGTCAGGAGGTGGCGATGATTGCGTTGATCCAGCGAGTCAGCGAGGCCCGCGTCGATGTGGATGATGAAACGATAGGCCAGATCGGCGCTGGTTTGCTCGCGCTGGTCGCGGTCGAGCGCGGCGATACCGAGGCGCAGGTACAGCGGATGCTCGATCGTATCCTCGGCTATCGCGTTTTCGGCGACGACAGCGAGCGCATGAACTTGTCCTTGCGCGAGGTGGGCGGCGGTCTGTTGCTGGTCTCACAATTTACCCTGGCCGCCGATACATCGAGTGGCATGCGCGCCGGCTTTACCGGTGCGGCCAGTCCGGAACACGCTGAACTCCTTTTCAACCGACTGGTCGAATTGGCACGAATTGCGCATTCCACGGTGGAAACCGGACGCTTTCGTACCCACATGAGGGTTCAACTGGTCAACGACGGCCCGGTCACGTTCCACTTACGCGTGGCCCCCGAGACCTGATGCGGCGTTCAGGCCCACATCGCGATTTCAATAATTTCAATCACTTGGGTTGCCCTTGACGGGCCTCCTATACTTCCGAGTCTTTCGTTTAGGTACAAGCAGAGCATTCATGGCGACCGAGCATATCCAGGAGCAGAAAACCACCGACATCAAGGCGCTCATCACCAAGGGCAAGGAACAGGGTTACCTGACCTATGCCGAGGTGAATGACCACCTGCCTGATGACATTGTCGATCCCGAACAGATCGAAGACATCATTGGCATGATCAATGACATGGGCATCGAGGTGCATGAAATTGCGCCTGACACCGAGACATTGCGCGCCCAGTCTGCCGGTTCCACCGACGACGATACGGCCACGGAAGAAGCGGTTGCCGTGCTCTCGGCTGTGGATGCCGAAGTCGGTCGCACCACCGATCCCGTGCGCATGTACATGCGCGAGATGGGCACGGTCGAGTTGCTCACGCGTGAGGGCGAAATCGCCATCGCCAAGCGCATCGAGGAAGGCCTCCACCAGGTTCAGGCCGCGCTGGCCAGTTTCCCGTGGTCGATCCAATTGCTGGTCGAGGAGTATGACCAGGTCTCGGAAGGCAAGAAGCGCATGTCCGAAGTAATCACCGGCTTCCTCGACATCGAAGTGCCGACGCCCGAGGAAATTGCCGCCGCTGCTGCGAAGGAAGCCGCCGAGAAGGCCGAGAGCGAGGAAGACGGCGAGGTTGAAGACGATTCCGAAGAGGATTCGGAAGAGTCGACACCGGTCGATACCGGTCCGGATCCGATTGAAGTGGCGCGTCGCATCGACGAGCTGCGCACGGGTTATGCGAAGTACCAGAAATTGTCGGAAAAGCACGGCCTCGGTGACAAGAAGGCACTCAAGCTGCGCGAACAGATCGCCGAGGAATTCCTCAAGCTCAAGCTGCCGGCCATCCTGATCGATGCCCTTGTGCGCAAGCTGCGCGAAGTGGTCAGCAATATCCGCCACCATGAGCGTCTGATCATGGATGTCTGCATCAAGCAGGCAAAGATGCCGCGCAAGGAGTTTCTCAAGGTGTTCCCGTCCAACGAGACCAATCTCGAGTGGGCCGAAGAACTCATGAAGAAGCGCCAGAAATGGTCGCCGGCTGTGAAGACGCACAAGGACGCATTGGTCGGTGAGCAGCACAAGCTCGTCTCGATCGAAAACACCTTGTTCCTGACCGTCGCCGACATCAAGGAAATCAACCGCGCGATGTCGATCGGCGAGGCCAAGGCACGCCGGGCGAAAAAGGAAATGGTCGAGGCCAATCTGCGTCTGGTCATCTCGATTGCGAAGAAATACACAAACCGCGGCTTGCAGTTCCTCGATCTGATCCAGGAAGGCAACATCGGCCTGATGAAGGCGGTAGACAAGTTTGAATACCGTCGTGGCTACAAGTTCTCGACCTATGCCACGTGGTGGATTCGCCAGGCCATCACGCGCTCGATCGCCGACCAGGCTCGTACGATCCGCATCCCGGTGCACATGATCGAGACGATCAACAAGCTCAACCGCATCAGCCGCCAGATGCTGCAGGAGATGGGTCGCGAGCCGACGCCGGAAGAGTTGGCGGTCAAGATGGAAATGCCCGAGGACAAGATCCGCAAGGTCTTGAAGATAGCCAAAGAGCCGATCTCGATGGAAACGCCGATCGGCGACGACGAAGATTCCCATCTCGGCGATTTCATCGAGGATCTGTCGATTGTTTCGCCGATCGAATCCTCGACCAACATCGGCTTGATGGAAACCGTGCACGATGTGCTCGGCGGCCTCACACCGCGTGAAGCGAAAGTACTGCGCATGCGTTTCGGTATCGACATGAATACCGATCACACGCTGGAAGAAGTCGGCAAGCAGTTCGACGTCACCCGCGAGCGCATTCGCCAGATTGAAGCCAAGGCCCTGCGCAAGCTGCGTCACCCGAGTCGCTCCGAACAGCTACGCAGCTTCCTCGATCTCGAATAGGCTGCCTGTTCGGCCGTATACGCAAAAACGCCTGCGCATGTCGCAGGCGTTTTTGCATGCGAGATCAGGCTTCTCTGTCCTCTGACGCTTTTCCTCCAGCACTGGCTACTGTAGGTCGGCGCTGCGCGCTGACGGTTTTTCTCAACCGCTGGCTTCTGCTGGTCCGTGGACCCATCTGTATCAGGTTTCTATTCCCATCTTTTCCATGCGCCGATACAGAGCCTGTCGCGATAAACCCAAATCCGAGGCGGCCTGACTGATCACACCTCTGGCGCGTTGCAGGGCCGATTCGATCATGCCCTTGTCTGGTTCGACATCAGGTGACGAGCGACCACTGGAGTTTCTCGCGGGTCCCAGCGCAAGATCGCGCGCAGTGATGACACCATCACTGCAGAGCAGACTGGCTCGATCGATTGCATTTTTCAATTCGCGCACATTGCCCGGCCAGGCATGCGCGGCCAGTGCCGAACGCGCGCCAGCGTCCAGGCTTGCCCTGCCCTGCAGAAAATAGTCGGCCAGCGGAGCGATGTCATCACCGCGCTCGGCCAAAGGCGGCAAGCGCAACTCGATCACATTGAGGCGGTAGAAGAGATCTTCGCGAAACTGGCCCTCGCGAATCAGCGTCGGAAGGTCGGCGTTGGTTGCACTGACTACACGAACCGAAACTTTGCGCGTCTTGCTCGAACCGAGTCGTTCGAATTGTCCTGTTTCAAGTATGCGCAGCAATTTCATCTGTCCGGCGAGTGGCAAGTTGCCGATCTCGTCGAGAAACAAGGTACCGCCGTCCGCCGCCTCGAAACGACCCTCACGTGCACGGTTTGGCGCTCCGGTATAGGCACCAGGATCGGCGCCAAATAATTCCGCCTCGATCAACTCAGAGGGAAGCGCGCCGCAATTGACCGTGATGAATGCTCGATCGGCACGCGTGGAATTGGCCTGGACAATTTCAGCAATGCGCTCCTTGCCGGCTCCATTGGGACCGGTAATCAATACCGGCACATCGGCACGTGCGACCTGGCACGCAAGCTCGACGACGCGCTCCATGCCGCTGGAGGCGAACACGATGCCGCGCAGATCGTAGCGATCGTCAAGCTGGCGGCGACGCTGGCGACGTTCGCGGCGGAAGCGCGAGACCTCACGCGTCGCTTCGGAAAGTTCGAGGAGATTCTCGACTGTGGCCAGCAGCTTGTTGTCATCCCAGGGCTTGCCGAGATAATCGCTGGCGCCGGCCTTGACCAGCTCAACCGCCGTCTCAAGCCGCGTCCACGCGGTCAGCAGAATGATGGGCAAATCAGGATGCCCATCCCGGATTGCACGAAACAGCTCGATGCCCTCGTCACCCGAGGTCGTATCCGCACTGAAATTCATGTCCTGCACGACGAGATCAATATCCTCGCGCGCGAGAATATCGAGCCCTTGCGCGGGCGAGGTCGCCACCACGGCATGGATGTCATGCAAGCCGAGCAGCACATCAAGTGCCGTTCCGACTGCCGGGTTGTCGTCGATCACCAGTACGGTGCGCATGATTCGGTTCTGTGTTTGGCATCGACGCATGCCTGCTTGGATGCAGCCATGCGCGAAAGGGTTACAT
>JBBQTY010000144.1:0-10686 GCA_038234445.1 Lysobacterales bacterium | reverse complement strand
GTGAGGCTGGCACTGCTCGGGCTGTAGATGCTGATCTCGGCAGTGCCACTAACGCTTTCCAGCACGCGCATACGGCGCACGCGAACCGTTGCATTGCCGTTGTTGTGAATGACACTGACGAAGCCTCGCGGCACCAGGATGCCCTCAACGGCGAACGTTCCGGCGGAGTTGATAGTGACGCCGATAGCCCGATCGACCGCCAGTTGCGGCGTGTATCCGGACGCTGCCTTCAGGGTCATCGGGATGTTGAAGTTCGGTGACTCGTCGATCGGCGTATTACTGGCAATCTCGACCGTTGCTCCCGAACTCGCACTGCTGATGCAGGCCTGCAGGGTGGTGTCGCACGGCGCCCCACCCGGCCAGACCAGTGCCTGCGAAAGCGAGGGCAGAATCAGAAGTGCACTCGTGGCAATCAATCGTTGCAGCGTCATTGGTACTCTCCCGCTCTGTGGATCAAGCATATTAGGCCTGTTGTGGCGCGGCAACGTGCGTTCGATCACCACGGCCCTGTCGAGCAGATCACACTTTGCCTGCCAGTCGCCAGAAAAAATCACTCAATCTTGTGCGGGCTGTAGGTGTTTTCCTCCTTGCTCCGAGCAACGCACTTTGATAGGAGTTAGCGGACGCGGAATAATGTGCTGGCACGAGATACGCAGGATCCATGAATGCTCAAACGCCGGCGAAATGGGCTAGTGCCACTTCGATTCTGCATGCGTCTTGCCAGAAACTGACGACAAAGTAAACGCATGGACGAATTTTCAAATAAATCATCAACCGTGTTTTGCGCTTGGCCTAACGACGACAATCACCTGGATTCAGACAACAAGTCGAGTTCGCCGGTCACCTGTTCGGACTGGCGCTTGCGCGCCTCGATAAGCCAAGTCGATTGAGCATACTCACGCCAAACTCGATCTCGGTCGAAAGCACTGGCGTCCAACCAACCCGCGGTTTGCGCTTGCTCTAGTTCGGCTTTTGCCTGCTCGGCATTGCCTTGCAACGCGGCAACTTGCGCTTGCTGGTAGTGCAGCGCGGGCAGATCCACACCTCCTTGTTGCATACGGTTGATTTGGTCGGCGTATGCGCTTAATGCGGTTGCACGTAGTGGAGACGTTTTCGGCATCAGTGCGATCCAGGATGCGAAATGGCCCAGCCCAAGATCGGGAGACCACAAGCGTAGAAACGGATCGCCTTGCTCCGGCACGGCTGCGAAAAGGGAATCGTAAGTTTGGCGTGCTGCCTCATCGTCACCACGCAGCATCAGCATTCTGGCGCGAAGCGCCGTATGCCATGGCGCGGCTAACGCTCCTGGCTTGATTCCATCGAGAATGGTTTTGGCAAGCGGCAGTTGATGGGTTAGCCATAGCGCCCAAAGTTGCGGTGTGAGTTGCTCATTCGGCGAGATATCCGGAGCATCACGCAAGGTTTGCAGGGCGCGGGATCCATCGCCCAGCAGCAAATAGCTGTAGGCCAGATTAAAACCGGCGCCGACACTGGCGCCGCGCAAGTGCTGCGCGGCGAGCAAGGTCGATACGGAATGTGCGATGTGACCATAGAACTGATCGCGTAACGCCAATTGCCAGTGGGGTTCGACGTAGTCCGGACTCAGCTCGATCGCGTGCGCGAATTTCTCCGCTGCTTGGGTCTGCTCGCCCGCGAGCAGCAAATCAACGCCAAGATACGTCTGCAAGACCGGGCTCAGCGGATCGAGTTGCTCGACGTCTCGATGCCATGCAAGCGCCTCGCGCGGCCGACCGCTATAGGCGAGTGCCGTGCCGTACCAAATCGATGCATCGGGATGCCGCGGCGCAAGTTTCAGTGCGTGTTCGAGAGCAGTCACCGCAAGGTCGGGATGCGATTCATCAATCAGGATGAGTCCCTCTGACGCAAAGGCATCGGCGAGCGCGGGTTCAAGTTCCTTGGCGCGCGCCACTTCTGCGCTGGCTTTCGCCGAGGCTTCGTCCAGACTCAGGTCGGAATATTCGTATAACAGCATGTAGGTATCTGCCATGCCGCAATGCGCTTGCGCAAACTCCGGATTGTCGGCGACGGCTCGCTGAAAATAGCCGAGTGCGCGGGCCAGGCTTTCGGGCGTCCGCTGATACCAGTAGTGACGCCCGAGCCAATAAAGGTCCTGCGAGGAGATAGGCACCAAAGGCGCAACGGGCGCGGCTACCGGCGTTGACACCAACGACGTTTGGACGCGCGCGATGAGCGGCACGAGGATGCGAAACAGTTGCTCTCGAGGTGATTCCTGTTCGAAGACCCAAACCGGTGCAGTTTCGCCACGGTGCCACAAAACAATATGTGAACGCACCGACCCCGGCGTTGGCTCAATCTCGCCACTGAGCACATAGTCGACGCCGAGCACCTCAGCGACGCGCTCTGGATTGGCCTTTCCTCGCCCGAGCGCAAGCACGGATTCGCGACCAGCGACCCGCAGACTCGCGCTGCGGGCGAATGCATTGGTCAAGCTTTCAGATAGGCCTTCCGCCGCCGCGCGCAAGTCGGCATCAGAGTCGCGTGCCGAGAACGGAAGCACGGCAATTCCTGGTGGCGTGGTACCCGCAACAGATGCAGATCGATGGGTATCTCGGGCTTGAAGTGCCAAAAAGATGACTGCGCCAATCAAGACGAGCAGCAGCAATCCAATCACCAAGCGATAGTTGCCAGTCGTATCGCTGGATCGGGATGGACTTTCGAGTGATGGAGCGACTGCGGATTGTCGGGATTCCTCGATTTCAGTCGCTGTGTTGCTCGCCGCCGGCCTGTCGACCATGGCCGCCATTGAAGCATCCGCGTCGAGCGATGCGTGCTCGCGGCTCGGCGTCACCGCGAAGCGATAGCCCAGACCGTGGACGGTCTCGATGTAGCGCGGATTGCCGACATCATCCCCGAGTGCCTTGCGCAACAAGGCAATGATCCGGTTCAACGTAGCGGGCGCGACGTGGTTGTGGCCCCAGACGGCATCGAGCAGGCGATTCCGATCGAGTAGCTCCTGCGGATGATCCAGAAATTGCAGCAGCAGCGCGAATGCCTTCGGCTCAAGCTCGATCAGGCAGCCCGCCCGGAATACGCGATGCGCCTCCGGTTCGACCCGAATGTCGTCGAACAGATAAATGATGGGTCCATCGTTCATCGAGTCGTCGCTTCAGCCCGCCGCGAACGCAGTCGCATTACAGACCTGCACCGCCATTCTAAGGCTAATCACAAAAACCTCATCAATCCCCTACAAATCCATCAAGCGCCCATGCGCTTCGTTGCGCAAGGCTGCAAGGGCGCAATGCGCAATGCGCAGCGAGCTTGACGGCGGCCGTCGAAGTGATTCCTGTCGTCGGCACGATCGAAAACTGACCGATGCAGCAAGCCAAAGCTTCAACTGCGCTACGTAACCGAGGACAAGATCATGCTCTCCATTCATCTTCCCACATCTCCTCATCGGCACTTTTTGCGCCGTTCAAGCATTCGCCTGTCGCGTTTTGCACTCGGTGTCGTCGCCCTATTATCGTGGGTTTGCGCGCAAGCCGTCGTCACTGTCGGCCCTCATGGGACATTTCCGACAATCCACCAAGGCATCGCCGACGCGATCAACCATGGGGGCGACGAGGTTCGAGTCGAGTTGCGGCTTTGCCAGAGCCCAACCGGGCAATACGTATGCCCTTACGTGGAGAATATCGACGTCGACACCGTTGTCTCGCTCAACGTGAGCGGCGGTTGGATGCAGGGTTTCCAAAGCCAGTTTGTCCCGCGACAGGGTTCGTTAGTCAAGGGTACCGGCGCTGACGCGCCGATCTTTCGCGTAGTCGCCCGTGGTTCCGCGATCATCTCGATTCAGAATTTCAACTTTGATGGAGGCAACAACCTCGCCGGCTTCGCTACCCGCGGGATCTTGGCCGACGCCCTGAACAATTCACTCATTCTCATCGCCGACAATTCGATCCACGACGTCAACCTGAAAACATCGGTGAGTACCCTTTTCGTCCCCGGCGGTGCCGGCATGGCGGTTCAGGCAGCCGACTCAGCATTTATCAACATCGCCGGCAATACGATCCAGGCAAACAAATCAGTGGGAACAGACACTCAGCCCACGTATTCCGGAGGCGCCTTCGTATCGGCCATCGGCGGCGGACATGTTGATTTCGTGCTCAACACCGTCACCAACAACTTCGCCAGCAATGCAAACGGCGGCCACTGTCGCGGCGGCGGTGTGTGGGCAGCGGCGCTGAACTCATCCACGATGGAGTTGCGCCACAACACCTACACTGGGAATGCGCAAATTTTCTGCACGAACGGCGCAACCGGTGACGCGGCCGAAATCGATTCAACCAACACGGCCGCCATCAACGTCTACGACGAGACCTGGACGAGCAACAACATTGCCAGTAATCCGGGCGTCTACGAGGTCTACATGCAGGCCGACGTGTCCTCGCACATCTCCGCGAATAACGGCCTGATTACGCACGGAACCTGGGGCGGACTGCTCGCCAAATCCATCGCGTCAGGATCCATCGTCATTTCCAACTACACTATCGCGGACAATTCCTCGGTCGGGATCTCCGCATTCGGTGGCGCGACTGAGATATGGAACACGGTGCTGTGGGGCAACGGCACTGATTGGGATCGACACGACGACGCGCACTTCCTCTGGGGCTTTTTGGGCGCCAACCCTTTGTTTGTCGACGCGGCGAATGGCAACTACCAATTGTCGGCTGGCTCGCAAGCAATCAACGCTGCCACCAATTCGCCAGGCGATGGGCTGCGCCCATTCGACCTTTTAGGGCAGCCTCGTCCTGTCGATACCAACCCCGATATGGGCGCTTACGAGTTCCAGGGAAATCCGAACGATGAGATTTTCCGCAACGGTTTCGATTGAACGGATTGCATCCTCGAAGAAATCCTGACTGAACGCGCCCGTTACCGTATCGACTCGCTGGGGAGATCGCCATGAATCGAAATCGCACTTATTCATTGTTGCTTGCGTGGATGGCGTCGCCCGTTCAAGTGCAGACCGCGCAAGGGAACGCCTTCACGTACCAAGGCCTGCTGAGCCGACGACGATTCCACTGCCGGCGGAGTAGACCTTGATGCGCAACCTGCCACGTTCCTGCGCGACGCTGAACACGAGACGTGCAGAGGCCGCAATGGCACTTCGCCACAATTTCCCAAAGATGCGGGCGAAAGCGTGCGCCGATGAAAATGGCTACCTACTGAGACCGATCGTCATCCTTGCCGGTTGCGTCCTACAGAACTCCACTACGCACTACCTCTTGCGACTTGCCATGGCGATCGCAATGACAGTCTCGGGTGTCTGCACGGCGGCCGGTGTCGATGGACCCGTCTACTCGCTGTTTCTTCAAACGGACGCTCGCATCCTGATCGGCGGTGGCTTCACGCATACCGGCAGCGTTGCGCGGGACGGCCTCGCCCGGCTCTTTCCGGATGGCTCGGTCGATTCTGGATTCGTGCCGCGCACCGGACCTGCTGGGGGTTTCGGCTGTATCGCGGTGCAGGCGGATGGAAAGGTAATCACCAGCGGCACGTTGCATGTCGGAAGCAGTTACGAGCTCCATCTACTGCGCCTGCTGCCCAATGGCGCGGTCGAAGCGGGATTCGCAGACATCAGTGGAAATGGTGGCGCCGCCGCGATCGTCGTGCAGCCCGATGGAAAGATCCTAATCGGCGGCGACTTCGAGTTCATCGGCGGCCAACCGCACAATCGTGCCGGACGAATCAACGCTGACGGCAGCGTTGACGAAACCTTCGATCCGAATTTCGCACGCGGCAACACCGGCGCGGTATCGTCGATCCAGCAGGCGGCAGGCGGAAAACTATTTTTCGGTGGCGAATTCCCGATCGTGAATGCCACCAGTGTGTCCGGCTTCACCCGCCTCGACGCGAACGGCTCGATCGATCCGACGTTCGCCTGGGACCCTGGCCTCAAGAACAACAATGCCGTTAACGCCATCACATTACAGCCGGACGGAAAAATTCTGGTCGGCGGCAACATCTTTCTTGCCGGCCTTGCCGGAGGCGTCAGCCTCGCACGCCTGAACGTCGATGGCTCGACGGATTTGGCATTTACGAACAACGTAGCGTCAGCCAACCTGCTCGGTGTCCAATCGATGGCGCTTCTCTCTGACGGGAAAATTCTGATTGCAGGTTTTGATGGTCAAGGCTCCCTGGACAATGTCCAGCGGGTGAACGCGGACGGCACCCTAGACCTGTCATTCCATCCTGCCGTCAACAACATAGTCCTGAGCCTTGTCGCCACGCCGGCCGGAAAGATCCTGATCGGCGGCTATTTCACCCAAGTCAACGGTGCTCCCCAAGCGTATCTGGCGCGTCTGAACGAAGACGGCAGCACTGATCCGACCTTCGTCGTTGACAGTGCCGAAACGATCTTCAGCAACGGATTCGATTGAGTATTCCGACGACTGTAACCGAGCAAAAACCGAAAGCGCCATAGAGAAAAACATGCCGAACACGCGCAGGCAATATGTGACGACGGCTGTTGTGGTTGCCCGCACGGATAACCACGCGTGTAGAAAGCTAAATAGCGTCGCCGGCGCTCGCGATGACTTGCCAACGAAGCCTATGTTGATGGAACGGCCATGATGGCCGTCATCTGGGGTCACAACTCGCTGTGCTTTTCAGGCGTCATCTCTTGCGTTTTTGCTTGTGCTCTGCTGATGCACTCTTCCCTCATATCGGCAGGAACACTCTCTCAGGGTGGAGGATACGACCTGCAAACGGATGTGGCCGGCACCGGCGGAACGATGATGCGCTGTGACATCTGGACGCTCGACGGCACGGTCGCGCAGGCCGACGCTATCCGGCAACACGGAGCTGGCGGAATACAGCTGGAGGGCGGATTCTGGCGTACAACACAGAGCGTTTCCACGAACGATCGCATCTTCGTAAGTGGATTCGATCCATGATCATTCGTTTGGTCTTTTTTTAAATCATGATTTACGACGTGCAAACAATAGTCCGATGCAACTCAGTTTTCGGGAACACATTCCACGGACCCCTTTCGCCATTCAAGCAGCAAGATTGCATTGATCACCGTATTTGCGTCTCGCGTTGATGTTCTGTTTGCCGCGACTACGACCAAAGCTACGTCGATTCCCGTGGCGGGAGCTCGCCCGCGGTCATCGCGGGATATGATCTGTCCAACTGGCCACCACTCCTGTGACATCGACATCAGCCCGCCATTCCTGCTGGCGGATGGCGCCACGATCGCGGTCACTTGTAAGTACTGATTCAGGTCGATTGATCAAATCTCCGACAATGGCTTCTATCCGCAGAAACCAATCATGTCTTCGTTCTCCAACAACCTGACGAGAGTGGTATTTACCATGTATGCAAAATATATTCGCCCACTGGTTGCCCTCGCCCTGCTCGCGACTGCCGTTACAGGTCATGCCCAGGTTGTCATCAGTCAGGTGTACGGCAGCGGCGGCAATTCTGGCGCGACCTATACCAACGACTTTGTCGAGCTGTTCAATCGCGGCAACACTCTCGTCAGTTTAATTGGATGGTCCGTGCAGTACGCGTCCGCGAGCGGTTCGTTCTGGAATCCGACTGCCTTGACCGGCTCGATAGCACCGGGAAAATATTATCTGGTGCAGGAGGCTGCAGGCGCGGGAGCCGGGGGAGCACTTCCTACGCCAGACATCACAGGAACCGTCGCCCTGTCCGGATTGAATGGGAAGATTGCATTGGTCAACAGCACGACATCGCTGACTGGCAGCTGCCCTTCCGCCAGCTCGATCAAGGATTTGGTCGGATACGGCACGGCCAACTGCTACGAAGGTGTTAGTGCAGCCGGGTCTGCGGGGAATACCAAGGCGCAGATTCGCGCCGCAGCAGGTTGCACGGACACCGATTTCAATGACGTGGATTTTGATGTTTTGCCACCCACACCACGCAACACAAGCAATCCAAGCCATTCATGCAGCGGTGGCGGAGGCGCGCCTGTCAGCATCATGACCTTACAGGGCCATGGTGGCCTTTCACCGCTGGCGGGTAGCAGCGTGACCACGAGCGGGACCGTGACGGGTATTCGCTCAAATGGCTTTTTCATCCAGGATCCCGTGGGCGACGCTGACCCCACCACGTCCGATGCGGTTTTTGTCAAACAAGGCATCGCGCCCAGCGTTGCATTGGGCAGTTCGGTAACGGTTACAGGCATTGTCAGCGATTTCCATCATTCGACCGAACTGGATACACCCAACATCGTCAACAACGGCAACGGCGCGATGCCGAACGCCGTGGTCCTCGACAACAATCCGCCATCAAGCGATCCGACTACCGGCATCTGCGCGAATCCGGCCATAACGCCCGCTGATGGCGCGCAGGCCAATAATTTTGCGTGCCTCGATGGCATGTTGGTAACGATGAACGATGCCATCGTGACTGGCTCCACCTTTGGCAATGGTTCGGATGCCGTGCATCAAGGTACGCCACTAGGCTTGTACGCAACCTTGGCTAACCAGCCTCGCCCGTTTCGCAGAGTCGGTGCGGTTTATCCCGGGCTTGGCGGCAGCATTCCAATATGGAACGGCGAGCCGGAAATTCTCGCGATCTACTACAGCGATCTCGGTTTTTCATCAACCGGCTTCATTTATGACGCAGGCACTCGCTTTAGCGTCACCGGGGTGATCCAGGGCTATCTGAGCTCAGGCTATCAGCAAGATGCCTACCGTGTGCTCCCGATCTCCATGACTACAAATACGATTGTTCCGGCGCCGATCTATCCGCAACCGGTCAGGGATTCCGCAGCCGGAACCCTGACGATCGGCACGCAGAACCTGAGATACCTTTTCAACAACACGCCCGATGGCGCGGACACCAGCACCTACTTCGACACGTGCGCCGGGACCGGCGTCTTCGAAACCTGCCCGACTGCCGAACAATACGCCATTCGATTGAAAAAAATATCGAAGCAAATACGCGAAGTCCTTAAATCTCCAACCGTCCTCGGCGTGCAGGAAATCGAAAACTATCCGACCTTGACCGACCTCAGGAATCAGATCCACATCGATAGTGGCAACACCCTCACCTATCAGCCGTTCACGCTACCCGGCAACGATATCGGCGGCAGCAATCTTGGTTTACTGGTGCGCAACGATGTGGTCGTGAACTCGGTTACCCAATTGTACCGAGATACCAATACGACGAACTGTTCGAGTGGAACGTCGTGCCTGTTGAATGGCCGACCACCCTTGTTGCTCGATGCAACGCTCGATGGTTATCACTTCAATCTTCTGGTAATCCAAAATCGTTTTTTTGGTCCTCCCGGCGCAGTCGGCTATGAATACTTGAGTCGCCAGCGCGTTGAACAGGCCGTCCAGATCGCCAGTATCGTACAGGCGCTGCAAGGCGGCGGCACCCTTGTCGCTGCCGGTGACGCACGCCAAGACAGCGCCGGCGTGATCACTCCTGGACCATTCGACATCACCGGGAATAGCAACGTGCCATTGATCGTGGCCGGCGTTTTCAATGCCTACGAATTTACCGACGGCTACGTCGATGTCACCGGCATGATCAGTGGTGTCGCGGTACAGGCGCAAAATCAGTACTGGGATATGAGCGGTACTTATGTAGCGCCCAATCCAAGCATGATCGACAGCGGCATCAAGGCTGATCCGAACCAGCGCTACACCTACAACGCGGGTGGCTATGCACAGGAACTCGATCACGTGTTGCTGTCGCGCCGAGGCTGGAAGGATTTCGTCAGCGTGTCGAATGCGCATGGCAATTCCGATGTCTCCGAAGCTGGAATTACCGGCATAACGCCGATTGTGCTCGATCCGATGACTGCCGCACGCAGCTCTGCTGACGATGGGCAGGTGCTGACCCTCGCGATCGACCGCATCTTTGCCAGCGATTTCGACGTGACGCTGCCGTGAATTCTCGACGACAGCGTTGCACGGAGATTTCGACCTTCACTGCTTAACTCTTGCACTTTCTACCCTGATTTTCAGCGTACTCGAATTCCATCAGGAAATAGCAAGGTCAAAATAGTGTTTTTGATTCGCATCCTTTGCCAACTCGCCGTTTTGCTCGTGACCGTCTTGCCGACCGCGTTCGTAGACAAAGGGCTACAACGCCGGGGGCAGCTCAAATACCTGAACGCGCACGGGCGCCGGAGCAGAACTCGCTCTACCGCCACAACTGCTGTTTTCGCAGGCTGGCGGTACCTACGCGCCCGTCGGCACGATGCAACGTTTCAGCAACGGCTGGTGCTATTCCAGCTTCGTTCCGCCGCTGAACCAGAACTTCTACTTGCGTACCCGCGGACAGGTCAACTCAGGCAATTTCAACGGATCAGGCGGTCTGATTGAGAGCACGCTTCAAGCCTATTTGAGCGGCAACGAGGGCATTTTCGCCGATGACTTCGATTGATCACCCACCGTCCATCGGAAGTAGCTTCACATCCGACTACCGATTTTCATCAATTATCGGATAGTTTTTACCTATCTTCCTTTTTATTTTTAACCTGCAGAATGCAACTACCTTCCCTGGATCCCAAGGAAGGTAGTTGCTCTCAATCGCTTTGTCGCGATCCGCTCAAGGCGTTTCGAAACCATTTCGGAAAATGATGTCGCTGGACAAAGGCGTGCTGACGGTGGCGCTATTGTTGCTGGTCACCGGATCGCTGTAAGGCGTGGTTACGTTGATCGA